>JALHMO010000070.1 GCA_022844015.1 Reyranella sp.
ATCCTGACCTTCATCCTGGCGATGAACGCCTACGCCACGCCGTTCCTGCTGGGCGGCCCGCTGTTCAAGATGATGGCGCCGCTGGTCTACAACCAGTTCACCCAGCAGACCAACTGGCCATTCGGCGGCGCCATCGCCTTCGTGCTGATGGCAGTGACCTTGGCGCTGACGCTCGCCGCCAACCTGATCCTGCAGCGCAGGGCCCGGGGCTGAGGGGCCCTGCGCCCTCTAGACTGAAGCTCCCTTAAGTCCAGAGCGGGATTTTCTGAGGCTGAAGCACCAAAGATTACCTCACCCTGAGGAGCGGCCGCAGGCCGCGTCTCGAAGGGTCGGCTGCTGCCCACCCTTCGAGACGCCACGCTGCGCGTGGCTCCTCAGGGTGAGGTTTTCGCTCAGAACTCCAGCAGGTTGTCGCGCAGGTGCTTGTGGGCGTAGGCCTTGCGGACCAGGCCGCGGCGCTGCAGCTCGGGCACCAGGCCGTCGCACACTTCCATGATGTAGCGCCGGTCGAAATAGGTGTTGAAGATCAGGAAGCCGTCGCCGCCCACTTCCTGCATGATCTCCTGCATGCGGCCGGCGACGCTGTCGGGCGTGCCGACCAGCTCGATGCCCTGGCGGCCGCTGGTGGCGGTGGCGAGCGCCCGCGGCGTCTTGCCTATCCAGCCGGCGAGCGAGGACTGATGGCCGTTGGTGGTGAGACCCGCCGGCAACGGCTCGTCGAGGTCGAACTTCGAGAAGTCGATGTTGGTCAGCCGGGACAGGCCCGAGAGGTTCATGTCGACGTGGCGGCCATCCTCCTCCGCCTGCAGGCGCTTGCGTTCCATCGCCGCCGCCACGGTGGTGTCGACGATCGGATAGGCGAGGAACAGCACCTTGATGCTGTCGGGGTCGCGGCCATAGCCGGCTGCGCGGCGACGCACGTCCTCGCGAAACGTCTTCATCGCCTCGACGGTGAGCGCGTTGGTGATGATGGTATCGGCCCAGCGCGCGGCGAAGGCCTGGCCGCGCGGCGATCCGCCGGCCTGGCAGATCGGCACGCGGCCCTGCGGCGAGCGCGGCGCGTTGAGCGGCCCGCGGACCTTGAAGTACTTGCCGACGTGATCGATCGGATGGACCTTGGCGCCGTCGCCGAACAGGGGCCGGTCGCGGTCGAGCACGACCGCGTCGGGTTCCCACCCTTCCCAGAGGCGGGTCACCACGTCGGCGAACTCGTCGGCCACGTCGTAGCGCTCGTCGTGCGGCAGGTGCCTGTCGCGGCCATAGTTCTCCGCCGCGCCGTCGTTGCTGCTGGTGACGCAGTTCCAGCCGATCCGGCCCTCCGTCACGTGATCGAGCGTATTGACCAGGCGGGCCATCAGGTACGGCGGGTACTCGCTGGTCGACAGCGTCGGCACCAGGCCCAGGGTCGTGGTCGCGGGGGCGAGATAGGAGACCAGCACCGCGGGGTCGAGCTTGGGCGTGCTCGCGGCGTACTTCAGGTAGACGTCGTGCGTGCCCTGGTAGGTGTACGGCACCATCGAGGAGTCCTCGATGATCATGTAGTCGAAGCAGCAGCGATCGAGCCCCCTGGCGAGGTCGAGGAAGAGGTCCGGCATCATCCAGCGCGCGAGGTCGCTGGCGCTGCCCGGCCAGCGCGAGCGCCATGTCTTCGGGCCGTAGCCCTGCGACAGGAACCAGGCAAGATGGAAATGGTCCTTCATCGCCGCCCCGGAACTCCATCAAGTGTCGCGCAGGAGGCGGGAATCTCTGCCCTCGCGCCGAAGGGCATCCCATCCGTTCTTCGGGCGCATCACGACGCTTTCCCTCCGACGCATTGGCGACTCGAGGACGGTATAGAGCCTGGGTTCGGGCCGGGATGCGCCACCTTGGCGCGGGTCGCCCGCCCCATAGGCGCTAGACCTCCTCAGGATGAGGACTTTGCTGGACCGGCCAAAGTTAAGTTAGCGCCTATGGCCGCCCGCCCCCTCCCCTTCGCCGCCGGGGGTGACCGGCATCCGATCTTTCCCCGGACGGACGAAATTGCGCTCTCGGAAAGGCGAACTTCGGCCTAGTCTGTCGCCATGGCCGATGACCTTCGCCCGCGCCGCTTTGCCGTGCTGATCGACGCCGACAACACCTCGCCCCGCATCGCCGCCGGGCTGTTCGAGGAGATCGCCCGGTTCGGCGAGGCGAGCGTCCGGCGGATCTACGGCGACTTCTCCAGCCCCCGCATGAAATCGTGGGCCGACATCCTGCAGCGCTACGCCATCGACCCCTACCAGCAGTTCGCATACACGACCGGCAAGAACGCCTCGGACATTGCGCTGGTGATCGACGCGATGGACCTGCTGCACAGCCGGCGGTTCGAGGGTTTCTGCCTGGTCTCCTCGGACAGCGACTTCACCCGCCTGGCGTCGCGGCTCCGCGAGGAGGGCGCCGACGTCTACGGCTTCGGCACCCAGAAGACGCCGGAGAGCTTCCGCCAGGCCTGCCGACGCTTCATCTACACCGAGAACCTGCTGCCGGAAGCCGTTCCGGCGACGCCCGAGGAAGGCGGTTCGGTCAGGGCACGCCAGCCGGTGAGCGCCGCCATTCCCCTCCTGACCAAGGCGATCGCGGAGATGGATACCGAGGAAGGCTGGGTCGGCCTCGGCGTGGTGGGACAGCGGCTTTCCAACATCGCCTCGGATTTCGACCCGCGCACCTACGGCTTTCGCAAGCTGAGCGATCTGGTCCGCAAGACCGGCGCCTTCGAGATCGATCAGCCGAAGGACCGGGCCATGCGGATCCGGATCAAGCCCGTCGCGCCCAGGACCAGGCCGATGCCGCGTCGTCCAAATCCGCCGTGAGACGGCCACTCGGCGGCCTCATTGTCGACGACGACCGGACGATTCGTCCCGTTGCCTCGATCACCGGCACCTTTTAAGAGGAGCCAGCCGACGCAGCCAAACGTCGTCGGCCGTGGGCAGGAAGGTTTCCCGTTTGAGAGGTACTGAGAACCCGGCGGTCCAGACGCCCGCCCCGATGGAGGCCCGCGCCTGGACGCAGATTCTCGCGCGCTACCGGCAGCCGAGCAACGCCCGGGGCATCCTCGAGATCGCCCTCACGATCATTCCGCTGGCCGCCCTCTGGGTGCTGGCGTGGGCGACCCTCGATGTCGGCTACTGGCTGGCGCTGCCGCTCGCCCTGGCGGCCGGCGCCTTCCTGGTACGGCTGTTCGCCATCCAGCACGATTGCGGCCATGGTTCCTTTTTCCGCCATCGGCTGGCAAACGACTGGTTCGGCCGGATCGCCGGCGTGCTGACCTTCACGCCGTACGGCGTGTGGCGCCAGATGCACGCAACGCACCATGCCACCACTGGCAACCTCGACCGGCGCGGCCGCGGCGACGTCGACACGCTCACGGTAGCCGAGTATCGCGCGCGCTCGATCTGGGGTCGCTTGCGCTACCGCCTGTATCGCCATCCGCTGGTGATGTTCGGGCTCGGCCCGGCCTATCTGTTCATCCTGCAGCATCGCCTGCCGGTCGGATCGATGCGGCGAGGCTGGCGGCCATGGGCCAGCACCATGGCGACCAATCTGGCGATCGTGGCGACCGCCGCCCTGCTGATCTGGCTCATCGGCATCGGCCCGTTCCTGCTCGTCCACCTGCCGATCGTCCTGCTCTCGGCCTCGGTCGGGGTCTGGCTGTTCTACGTCCAGCATCAGTTCGAGCACACGACCTGGGCGAACGACGAGGCCTGGAGCCTGCACGACGCAGCCTTGTACGGCAGCTCGCATTACGACCTGCCGGCCTTCCTGCGCTGGTTCACCGGCGACATCGGCGTGCACCATGTCCATCATCTGTGCAGCAATATCCCGTTCTACCGGCTGTCGCGCGTGCTGCGCGACCATCCGGAGCTGCGCGATGTCGGTCGATTGACCCTGCTCGAGAGCTTTCGCTGCGTGCGCCTGGCGCTGTGGGACGAAAGGCAGGGCCGCCTCATATCGTTCCGCGAGGCCCGGGCGGCGGGCTGACGGCCAGGCCGGCGACGATTGCCCTCGCGGCGGCGGCGCGCCACAGTCGGCGCCATGCATATTGGACTGATCGGCGGCATCGGGCCCGCCGCCACCGACTTCTACTATCGCGGCCTGATCGACCGACATGCCGCCTCCGGCATCCCGCTCGAGGTCACGATCTGCCATGCCGACGTGCGCGAGATGTCGCGCAACATGAACGAGCACGATCCCGGCAGGCAGGCCGAGGTCTTCGCCCGCCTGGTCGGCCGCATGAAAGCGGCCGGCGCCGGCGCCGCGGCCATCACCTCGATGGGCGGCCATTTCTGTGTCGATGACCTGATCGCGATCTCGCCGTTGCCGGTCCTGAACGCCATCCCGGAGGTCGGCGCCGAGATCAAGCGTCGAGGGCTCGGGCGGATCGGCATCATGGGCACGCGCACGGTGATGGAGAGCCGGCTCTACGGCAGCCTCACGTCGGTCGAGGTCGTGCTGCCCGAAGGCGACGCGCTCGATCGGGTCCACACGGCCTACGTCACGATGGCCACCGCCGGCCGCGTCGATGACGCGCAGCGCCAGCTCTTCGTCGAGCAGGGCCGGAAGCTCTGCGAGCGCGGCGCCGAAGCGATCATGCTGGGCGGCACCGACCTGTTCCTGGCCTTCGAGGGAATCGACCCCAGCTTCCTGCTGATCGACTGCGCCGACATCCATGTCGACGCGATCTACCGGACATCGTCGGGGTCATAGTCAACGCTGGGAGCGCGCCACTCCAGTGGCGCTGACGTTTCGGTTTTCCTCCCGAGCTTCATCATGTTGTCCTCCCTGCGCGAAGCGCGGGGAGGACAACATGATGTGCGAACGCGACAGAGCGAATCAAAGCTAAGCAGAGCCAGGAAGTTTGCTGATCTCCCGCGGTCGCCTCACCTCGAACACCGTCACCGGACGGGTCTTGCCCTTGACCACCACGTTGTCGCGCGGGTGGATGTCGTAGGCCCCGGCATCGGCGAGAGCGTCGAGGGTGTGCTGCGAGATCAGGAACTCGACCCCGTACTGCTTGGTCAGGCTCTCGATCCGGGCGGCGAGGTTGACCGCGTCGGAAATCACGGTGCCGTCCATGCGATGCACCTCGCCGATCGTGCCCATCATCAGCGAGCCGGTGTTGAGGCCGATGCCGATGGCGATCGGCGCCAGGCCGGCGGCGCCTCGCTCGTCGTTGAAAGCGTCGAGGACCGCGAGCATCTCCAGGCCGGCCTTCAGCGCGTCGTCCGCGCGCGGGAACAGCGCCATGATGGCGTCGCCGATGTACTTGTCGATGAAGCCGCCGTGCGTGCGGATGACCGGGCCCATGCGCTCGAGGAAGGCATTGATGAAGGTGAAGTTCTCGTCGGGCGTCATGCTCTCCGACAGTGTCGTGAAGTTGCGGATGTCGGAGAACAGGATCGTCATGTCCTGGCGCCGGTTGTCGCCCAGCGCGACATCGACGATCGACGACTTGCCGACGATCGCCAGGAAGGCCTTCGGCACGAATCGCTCGATCGACAGATTGGTATGCTTGAGGTCGAGGATGGTGCCGCGAACCGCGTCGCGCATGGCAGCGAAGCTGGCGGCGAGCTGGCCGATCTCGTCGCGCCGGCCGGTGTCGGCGATATCCTGCTCGAGGTTGCCCTGGGCGATGGCGCCGGCCTCGCCGCGCAGCTTGAACAGCGGATCGAGCAGCTGGCGCTGCAGCAACCGCGAGGCGATCCAGAACACCACGGGCAGCATCACCGCCAGCACCAGCACGGCGCTCAGGAAGACCTGGATCACTGCCTGCCGCGCCAGCCCGGTGTCGTAGGTGATCTGGCGGACGACGAGCTTGGAGGAAACCGGATGGCTGGGATCGCTGGCGCCGGCGGTCCGCTCGCCGCTGTAGACGGTGAGGTGCCGGCCGTCGGGATCGGCGATCTCCTCGCGGCCGCTCCTCTCGACCCGCCCGGCGAGCTCAGGGTCGAGCTTCTTGCCGACGTGAAGCAGGGACCACGCGCCCGCCGGGGTGATGAGATAGATGTCAACGTCCTTGACGTAGGGATTGGACCTCACGGCGTCGGAGAACATGTCCTCGAAGAAGAACTTGCTCATCCAGCCGAACGGCCCGTCGGCCAGGCTCTTGCGGACATCGGTCGAGATCTCGACGATGTAGTCCTTCCCCTTCGGGCCGAAGTAGCTGTAGGTGCGCAGGGTTCCGGTGAGCGCCGACATGTCGATGCCGTCGTTGAGCACCTTGCCCGCGTCATAGACGGAATCCAGGAAGCGCGTGAACGAGCTCTCCGGAAACTGCAGGTTCATGTCGCTGGCGAGGTTGGTCTGGAAGACCTTGTGCGAGCGGTCGATGAAGTAGATGTGCTGGACGCCGTGCCGCCTGGTCAGCTCGTCGAGCTCGGCGACCGACAGCCCGGCGGGCGCGCGGCCCAGCCTCTCCAGCTCCGCCACGATCTCGGGCAGCACCTTGGCCATGTGCGCCACGATCTCCGCGTGTTGCGAGCGCAGCATGGTCTGGAAGATGGCGAAGCGCTCGGTGAGGCTGGACTCGAGGTTGCGGATCTCGGCGGCCTGCTTGTCGGAGACCAGCCGGTACATGGCGAGCGACACGACGATGGCCGCGCCCAGGCTGACCGCCATGATCACCGCGAACAGGAACAGGCCGACCTTGCGCTTCATTGCACCGTCATCGGACCGCGGGCGTCAGGTCGTGCCCCATACCGCGCGGGCCGTCTCGGCGACGCGCTCCAGCTTCGCCCACTGCGCCTTCTCGTCGATCAGGTTGCCGCCGGCGACGCTGGCGAAGCCGCATTGGGTCGACAGCGCGAGACGGTCGAGGTCGACGTAGCGGGCCGCCTCGTCGATGCGCCGGCGAAGCGCGTCGCGATCTTCCAGTGCAGGCGTCTTGGTGGACACCAGGCCCAGCACGACACGGCGCTCCTTGGGCACGAGGCGGAGCGGCGCGAAATCACCGGCCCGCTCGCTGTCGTACTCGAGGAAGAAGGCGTCGACCGGGATGTCGTTGAACAGGCGCGCCGCCACCGGCTCGTAGCCGCCGGCCGCCATCCAGCGGCCGCGAAAGTTTCCGCGGCAGAGATGCAGGCCGACGGTCATGCCCGGCGGGCGGCCATCGAGGATGCGGCGCATCACGCCGATGTACAGGTCGAGCAGCGCGTCGGGATCGCCGCCGTGCGTCTTCGCCTGCTCGCGCACCAGCGGATCGCACAGCATGGCGAGCGGCACCTCGTCGAGCTGCAGGTAGCGGCAGCCCGCCGCTGCCAGCTCGGCAATCTCGCTGCGGTACACCGCGACGAGGTCGTCGAAGTAGCGCTCCTGGGTGTAGACCGCGGGCTCGAAAGGCTGGGTGAAGCGAAAGAAGTGGAAGGCGCTAGGCGTCGGCAGCGTGGCCTTGGGCAGCGCCGTGCGGGTCAACCTGGCGAGCCGGTCGTACTCGGCCAGCGCGATCGGGCTGCGACGGCGAATGGTGCCCGACGCGACGCAGGTCGGCCATTCGAAATCCGCGCCCGCAGGGTTGCGGAAACGGAACAGCGACGGCCCGAGGCGGAAGCCGTCGAGGCCCTCGAAGAAGAAGCCGAACCACGAGGTGCGGGCGAGCTCGCCGTCGCTCGCGACCTTGAAGCCGAGCGCCTCCTGTCGCTCGACGACGCGGGCGATCTCCTGCTCCAGCACCCGGTGATGGGCCGACGCATCGATCTTGCCGAGGGCGATCTCCGCCGCCGTCTCCTTGAGGATGCGCGGGCGCAGCAGGCTGCCGACGATCTCGGCGCGAAACGGCGGGCCGGCCTCGGCGCTGGCCCCAGAACTGTTCATTGGGACGCCTAGCTGTTGGACCACAGGCGGGTGGTGTAGGCGCCCTGCACACCGGCATCGATCTGGGCGGCCAGCTCGTCGCCGGCGCCGACCCGGGGCGCGATGATCTTGCCGAACGAGACCCGGCCGGGCGCCGGCCACGCCTTGGGATCCCACAGCTTGGCGCGCACGATCGAGCGGGCGCAGTGGAAGTAGCAGTGCTGGACGTGGATGCGGGTCGCCAGCAACGCCGGCTTGCCGAGCGCGCCCAGCGACTTCACCAGGTCGGGATCGTCGTGGATCTCGGCGGTGCCCGACACGCGCAGCGTCTCGCCGGTCGCCGGCACGAGGGCGATCAGGCCGATCTTGCCGGTCGCCAGGATGTTGCTGAGACCGAACGCCAGGTTGTTGCCGGCGCGCTCGGGAATCAGCAGGGTGCGCGGATCCTCGACCCGGATGAAGCCGGGATCGTCGCCCTTGGGCGAGACCTCGATGGTGCCGTCGGGCGCCGTCGTGCCGACCAGGGCGAACGGGCAGCGCCCGAGGAACTCGATCGACTGCTCGTCGAGGGCATCGAGGATCTTGGCACGGGTCGTCGGACGCGGCTCCGGCAGGACGCGGCGCAGGTCGTCCAGCGAGGCGAGGCGGGCCATGGGCATTCTTCCTTCGTTGGCAGCTTGTTCGGGCCCCACCATCGCCCGTCGCGCCGGCCGATTCAATCGCCCAGCAGGCCGTCCATGTTGGCATAGAGCCGGCGCAGGGCGACCTTCAGCCGCTCGGCCTCGGCATCGCTGAAGCCCGCCAGGGCGACCCGCTCGTAGCGTTCGGCGATCGGCACGATGCGTTGCGTCAGCCGCCGGCCGGCCGGCGTGACATGCAGCATGACCGCGCGGGCGTCGTCGGCGGCGCGCCGCCGGGCGACCAGGCTCTTGGCCTCCATCGTGTCGACCAGGCGCGTCAGGGTCGAGACCTCGATCGACGTGGTCCTGGAGAGATCGCCCATGCGCCGGCCGTCGCGCTCGCGCAGGGCGGCGAGCACCCGCCACATCTGCAGGGTGGCGCCGAGTGGCCGGACCTCCTCGCCGAATGCCGTCGCGATACGCGCGCCGGCGCGGTTCAGCAGGTAGGGCAGGTAGGTGTCGAGCGGCCCCATGTCGGGCGATCCCTCCTCGGACGACCGCGTCAGGCCGCGAGATCCTCCCGGGCCGCGAAGTGCGGCGCGACCTCGCGCATGAAGCGTTCCATCTGCTCCTTCACCATGGCGTGCGGGATCTGGCCGTAGTTGAAGTAGAGGATGACCTCGGCGATGCCGGCTTTCTCGACCTGCTTCAGCGTGTCGACGATGTGCTGGACGCTGCCGCACAGGATCGACTTGTCGGTGAGCTTCTCGGGGCGCATGTCGCGCAGGATGTTCACGATGTCGACGAAGTACCTGTAGGTCGGCGGCACCTTCTCGCCCGACGACGAGGGAAAGGCCGCGATCAGCGCATCCTGGAAGTAGCGCACCAGCGCTTCCTTGCCATACTGCTCCTCGGCCGGCGTCGAGGCGATGTGCACGAAGTACGAGCACATGGCGCGCCGCATCGGCCGCTGGTAGCCCCCTTCGCAGGTCTCGCGATAGACGCGCACCGCATCGGCCAGCGAGCCGTAGACCATGGCGGCGGCGAACGGCGCGTAGATCACGTTCCAGTCGTTCTTCGCCGCGAGCTCCATCGACGGCCGCGAGAAGCAGGCGACGTAGGGCCGCAGCGGCTTCTGCGCCGGCTTGGGCCGGATCTCGACGTCCTCGAACTGGTAGAAGCGGCCCTTGTGCGACCACTTGCCGGTCTCGGTCCAGGCGCGCCACAGGATCTCGAGCCCTTCGGCGAACAGCTCGGCCGACTGCTCGAACGGCGCGCCGAACGGCTCGTACTCCTTGCGGTCGTAGCCGCGGCCGGCGGCGAAATCGACCCGCCCGCCGGACAGCAGGTCGAGCGTCGCCCATTCCTCGGCGACGTGCAGCGGATGATGCACCGGCAGGAGCGTCACCGCCGGCGCCAGGCGAAGCTTCGTGGTGGCGCCGGCGAGCTGCGCCAGCATGGCGAGCGGCGAGGCGTTGACGCCCAGCAGGTTGAAATGATGCTCGCCGATCCAGGCCGAGTTCAGGCCGACCTTCTCGGCCCACAACGCCTCGGCATAGATGTCCTGCAGGAACGCCTCGGCGGTACGCGGATTGTTCGGGTAGCGATTGTCGCTCAGCGTGAAGTAACCGAATTTCATGGGCCCCTCCTCCGGCTGTCGTGCATTGTGCACGGATCACATTTATTTGCAAATACAAATAACATGGAGAACGCCCTTCATGGAGTGCCCGAGGCATACGTCTCGACGATCGGCATCCACCTCATCCTGAGGAGCGCCCCCAAGGGCGCGTCTCGAAGGATGGGGACCAGGCATGGTCTCTGTTACCCATGCTTCGAGACGCCGCGCCGAGCGCGGCTCCTCAGCATGAGGTGTGGGGTCGCGTCGTCCCTGCGACGCCCGCCAATGCCCGCGAAGGGCCGCCGCTACGCCTGGCGCGGAGCGACCTCGGCGAGCGACATGACCCAGTCGCGGAACGCCTTGATCTTGCGCCGGCGGATCGCCTCGGGTGGGTAGACGACGTAGTAGGCGAGCTCGGTCGACATCTTGAAATCGAACGGCACCACCAGGCGGCCGGCCTCGAGATCGGGCGCCACGAGCTTGTGCCGGCCCAGCGCCACGCCGAGCCCGTCCATCGCCGCCTGGTAGGCGGCCAGGGAGAAGTCGAACGACACGCCGCGCGAGGCGTCGATGCCCTTGACCCCGGCGGCGGTCAGCCAGATCTGCCAGTCGTCCGGAAAGTTGCCGATGTGCAGGAGCGTGAAGTTCTTGAGATCGGCCGGCTTCCTGAGGCCGTTCGGTCCCTTGACCAGCGACGGCGCGCAGACCGGCATGACATCCTCGGTGAGCAGCCGCTCGGCACCGAGCGACGGCCATTGGCCCCTGCCGTAACGGATGCCGATATCGACATCCTCGCGCGCGAAATCGACCAGGTCGGTCGACGTGCTGATCCGGACATCGATCTCCGGGTTGGCGCGCTGGAAGCCGCCCAGCCGCGGCACCAGCCATTTCATGGCGAAGGACGCCGTGGTGGTCACAGTGAGATGGCCGCCGCGATCCTTCTGCAGGAGCTTCTCGGTCGCCTCGTTCAGCTGGTCGAAGGCCGCGCGCACCGAGGGCAGGTAGGCCTGGCCCGACTCGGAGAGCAGCAGGGAACGATTGCGCCGCACGAACAATTTTAATCCGAGCCGCTGCTCGAGGCCGCGTACCTGGTGGCTGATCGCAGCTTGGGTGACGCTGAGCTCGTCGGCTGCAGCCGTGAAGCTCATATGGCGGGCGGCTGCTTCGAAGGCACGCAGGCCGTTGAGCGGTGGCAGGGTTCGCTTCATGGCTCTCCAGACGCATGAGGGAAATTAATCAAAACAGGACAAAGGGTCATTTGTAAAGGACCCTGCCGGCGCGCACATCCAGGCCAACGAACACGCAACGCTTTCAAGGAGAGTTCCATGGCCGACGTGTCACTTCACTATCGCACCCAGGCGCCCCTGGCCGGCACCTTCGAGGTCCTCGGGCAGGTCCTGGCCACCTGGCGCCGCCGCGCCAGCGAGCGCCGCGAGCTGGCCAATCTCGATGCCCGCGCCATCCGCGATCTGGGGTTGAGCTCCGGCCAGATCCAGTTCGAGGCCAGCAAGCCGTTCTGGCGCCGCTAGCCCCCGCCTTCCGGAGCAGGCCCGTTCCTACCCTGCCGGGCCTATCCCCCTCCGGATCCTGGCCGGCGGTCGACCTTCAGCCTCCCTGTCGACCGCCGGCCTTTTTCTTTGCCCGCTGCCACGCCCCGACCCGTCGCTTTTTCTTTCCCGCCGCCTCTGCTAGAGGCCGCGCGTGGCACTCTCCGATCTCCATATCCAGACGCTGACGCGCGATGCCGTGCAGCGCGCCGCCGCCGGCGACTTCGCCGGGGCAGAGCCGCTCCTTGCGCAGGTCGCCGCTGCACGGCCCAACTCCGGCCAGGCGCTGCACATCCTGGGACAGGCGCGCCTCAAGCTCGGTCGCTTCGCCGAGGCGCGCGAGCCGCTCGAACGGGCAGCGAAGTTCCTGCCGCGCGAGGCAGCCGCCCACGTCAATCTCGCCGGCTGCCTCATGGTGCTGGGCGAGCACGCCGATGCGCTGGTCGCGCTCGACCGCGCCGGCAAGCTCAAGCCGGACGATGCCGCCATCGCCCACAACCGGGGACGCGCGCTCGAAGCGCTCGGTCGCAACGACGATGCCGAGCAGGCCTACGGCGACGCCCTGATGATCGATCATCGGCTGATCCCCTCGCTGTCCGCCCGCGCACGACTGCTGGCCGCGCGCGGCGATTGGATCGGCGCCCTGTCGGACATCGAGGCCGCCCTGGTGAGTCGCCCGAGCGACCCGCAGCTGCGGCTGCGCCGTGGCGAGCTGCTGCTGGGCCAGGGTGACTGGCTGCGCGGGCTGGGCGACCATGAGGCGAGGCTGGAGATCGCCGGCGTTCGTTACACGCCCGATCTGCCGCGCTGGCAGGGAGAGCCCCTCGCCGGCCGCCTGCTGATCTATCCCGAGCAGGCCGACATCGAGGGCGACGCCGCGCTCCGCGACTCGCTGATGCTGGCCCGCGGCGTGGACGCGGTCGTGCAGTGCGCGGCGAGACTCGAGTCCTGGCTCGACGGGCCGACGGCGCGGCGCGGCGACCCGCTCGACGGCTTCGTCGCGGCGGCACCGTTGCGCAGCTTGCCCTATCTGCTCGGCTGGACGCTCGAGACGCTGCCGTCGCCCGGTCCGCTCCTGGCAGTCACCGAGCCGTCGTCGCGCATCGGCTGGTTCACGCCGGTCGATCCGCCCGAAGGGCTCGAGATCGAGCGCGACAGCACGCAGCTCCCGCGCTGCCGCCTCGTCGTCGGCGAGGATTCGTGGCCTATCCACCTCGCCGCACGTCTCGGCATTCCGACAGTGCTCCTGCGCGGCGAGCAGCCCGATTGGCTCTTGGGCCCGCGCGACGGCACCTCGCCCTGGTATCGCACCCTCGAGGTGATCGACGGGGCGGACCGCGAAGCGCTGGCGGCGCGGCTGGGGAGATGCTGATATCCGCGGCACGCGGAGGAGCACCATGGCCAAGACCCTGTTCGACAAGATCTGGGACAGCCACGTCATCACCGATCTCGGCAACGGCTTCGTCCTGCTGCATATCGACCGGCTGCTGCTGCACGACCTGTCGGGCGCCCGCGCGCTGCAGGAGGCGACCGAGAAGGGCTATGCGCCCGCCCAGCCGCGGCTGATCTACGGCACGCCCGATCACGCCATCTCGACGGCGCCGGGCCGCACCGAGAAGACTTTTCCGCCCGGCGAGCCGCTGATCCGCGGCATGCGCGCCAGCACGAAGCAGCACGGCATCCGGCTGTTCGACATCGGCCAGGACGGCAACGGCATCGTCCACGTCATCGGGCCCGAGCTCGGCCTCACGCTCCCCGGCACGACGCTGATCTGCGGCGACAGCCACACCTGCACGCACGGCGGCATGGGCGCGCTCGCCTTCGGCGTCGGCTCGTCCGAGCTGGTCCATGCGCTCGCCACCCAGACCATGGTGCAGCGCAAGCCCAGGCGCTTCCGCGTGAGCTTCGAGGGCGCGATCCCGGCCGGCGTCACGCCCAAGGACATGATCCTGCACCTGATCGGCGACGTCGGCACCGCGGCCGGCACCGGCCACGCGGTCGAGTATGCCGGCTCGGCGATCCGCGGCCTGCCGGTCGAAGGCCGGCTGACGATCTGCAATCTCTCGATCGAGATGGGCGCGCGCACCGGCATGGTGGCACCCGACGACACCACCTTCGCCTACCTGCACGGCCGCGACTATGCGCCCAAGGATGCGCTGTGGGACCGCGCGCTGGCGCACTGGCGCACCCTGCCCTCCGATGCCGATGCCGAGTTCGACCGCGAGCACACGATCGACATGAGCCGGGTGGCGCCGCAGATCACCTGGGGCACCAGCCCCGAGCACGTGATCGCCGTCGACCGGCTGATTCCCGATCCCGCCTCCGGACCGGAAGACAAGCGCGCCGCCTGGACGGCGGCATTGCAATACCAGGGGCTCGAGCCCGGCAAGCCGATCGAGGGTACCCGGGTCGACTGGGTGTTCATCGGCTCGTGCACCAACAGCCGTCTCTCCGACCTGCGCGCCGCCGCGGCGATCGCCAAGGGCCGGCGCACGGCGCCCCACGTCCATGCCTGGATCGTGCCCGGCTCGGAGCGGGTCAAGCGCGAGGCCGAGGCCGAAGGCCTCGACCGCATCTTCACCGAGGCCGGCTTCGAATGGCGCGAGCCCGGCTGCTCGATGTGCATCGCCTCCAACGGCGAGCGCGTGCCGCCGGGGCAGCGCAGCGTCTCGACCTCGAACCGCAACTTCGTCGGCCGCCAGGGTCCCGGCGCCCGCACCCATCTCGCCAGCCCGGCGATGGCCGCTGCGGCCGCGATCAGGGGCGCCATCACCGATGTTCGCAAGCTGTAATGAAACCTCATGCTGAGGAGCGAGCGGAGCGAGTGTCTCGAAGCATGGGCAACAACCCTGTCTGTATCCCACCCTTCGAGACGCGGCCCTACGGGCCGCTCCTCAGGGTGAGGTGAGAGGTAGCTAGAATGGAAAAGTTCACCAAGGTGACCGGCGTCGCCGCCCCGCTGATGCGCCAGAACGTCGACACCGATCTGGTCATTCGCATCGAGCGCCTCGTCAGCAACACCGGTCGCGAGGGCCTCGGCCCCTACTGCTTCGAGCAGATTCGCTTCAAGGCCGACGGCACGGAGAATCCCGACTGCGTGTTCAACCAGGCGCCCTATCGCGGCGCGCCCATCATCCTGTCGGCCGACAATTTCGGCTGCGGGTCGAGTCGCGAAGGCGCGGTGTGGGCGCTCGCCGGGATGGGCGTGAAGGCCGTGATCGCGCCGTCCTACGGCGACATCTTCTTCAACAATTGCTTCCAGAACGGCGTGCTGCCGGTGAAGCTGCCGCTCGAGGAGGTCGAGCGGCTCGCCGAGGAGACCCGCGCCTCGCCCGGCAATGCCCGGGTAACGGTCGACCTCGAGAATTGCCAGGTCGTCTCGCCGACCGGACGGATCATCCCCTTCGAGGTCGATGCGCGGCGCCAGCATGCGCTGCTGAACGGGCTCGACGACATCGCCCAGACCATGACCCACAAGGACGCGATCGCAGCCTGGCAGGGCGCCGACAAGTCGGCGCGACCCTGGGTATGGCTATGATCGCTTGAAGCCGCTCCACGCGCTCGCCGCCTCGCTCATCGTCGCGATGTGGGGGCTCAACTTCACGGTCATCCGCTTCGGCCTCGACGAGTTCGAGCCCTTCACCTTCGCCGTCTGGCGCTCCCTGCTGGCGGCGCTGCCGGTGCTGTTCCTGCCCAGGCCCGCGATCTCGTGGGCGATGCTGGCCGGCATCGGCACCTTCATGTTCGGCGGACAGTTCATCTTCCTGTTCTTCGCCATGCAGGCCGGGCTGCCACCCGGCCTGACGTCGGTTCTCGTCCAGCTCCAGGGCCCGCTCACCGTCGTGCTCGCCGCGCTCTTCCTGCGCGAGCATGCGACGTCCGGCCAATGGCTGGGCCTCGCCATCGCCACCGTCGGCGTCGTCCTGATCGGCCGCTCGGTGGAAGGCGGCGCCACCCTCCTCGCCATCCTGCTGGCGCTGATGTCGGCGCTGAGCTGGGCGACCGGCAACCTGTTCTTCCGCGCGGCGCGCGGCGTGTCGATGTTTGCCGTCACGGCCTGGGCGAGCCTGCTGCCGACCCTACCGCTCGCCGCCGTCGCCCTGGTCATGGAGGGCCCGACGGCGCTGCTCGCGCCGATCCTCGCGCCGACCTGGAGGGGCTGGGTCGTGCTGTTCTACACCGTCGCGCCCGTGATGTGGCTGGGCTACCTGATCTGGGGCACGCTGCTCAGGACCTATCCGGCCGCGAAGGTCGGCCCGATCTCCCTTCTGGTGCCCTGCGTCGCCCTGGCCTTCGCCGCCTGGCTGGTCGGCGAGCCGGTCGAGGGTGTGCGGTTGATCGGCATCGTTGTCGTCCTGGCCGGCGTGGCGCTCGGGCTCTTCGCCTCGGTCAGGCGCATGCGGTAGCACCCAGCTTGCCAATCTGTATCATTCAATGATACATGACGCGCGTGATCAGGAGCTTTCGGAGCAAGACCACCGAAGCTGTCTTCAACGGCGAGAGCCCAAAGGGATTCCCAGCCGATCTGGTCGAGGTGGCGCGCCGCAAGTTGCGCTACCTCAACGCCGCGATGGGTCTCGGCGACTTGAGATCTCCTCCCGGAAACCGTTTGGAGGCGTTGGCCGGTGATCGCAGGGGGCAACACTCTATCAGGATAAACGACCAGTTCCGGGTCTGCTTCGTGTGGACGGCAGAGGGTCCGGCGAATGTCGAGATCGTGGACTACCACTAGAGAGGCAAAACAATGGCGAAGAAACTAAGTCCCATGCATCCCGGCGAGGTGCTGCGAGAGGAATTCCTGATCCCGCTAAAGATGTCGGCGGGCGCTCTTGCAAAGGCCTGCGGCCTGCCACGCACTCGGATCGAGCGGATCGCCAGCGAGCAGACTGGCATCACCGCCGACACCGCGCTTCGCCTCGCCAAAGCGCTCGGAACGACCACGCAGCTTTGGCTCAACCTGCAGAACGACTATGACATCCAGATCGCGACGCGCGATCTCGGAAAGGCACTCGATCGTATCCGAACCTTGGAGAGGCCGAAGGCGGCCTGAGCGCATCCGGGAGAAGATCTCGCCGTCGATGATCGGCATCTTCTCGCTGGTCTTCACGCCACTCTCGCCCGCGGCCGCAGACATCGTTCAGTCGCTCGGCGTCGCGGCCCGGGCGTTGTCGAAGCACCTCTAGGGTCCTGTGCCCGAAACGCCGGCTTCCTCCCCGGCCGTGCCGGGGCGATACGCTACACCTGCTGCAGCCCGCACCAGTCGGCGATGAACAGCGCCGTCGCCTGGGTGATCTTGCGCACCGACTCGAGGTTCACCTTCTCGTCGAAGCCGTGGATGTCGTCGGACTGCGGGCCGTAGACCAGCGCCGGGATGCCGGCATAGAGGCCGAAGAAGCGGTTGTCGGCGGTGCCGGTCGAGGTCTTGTCCTCGAGATCGGCGCCGAACACCGTCCTGTGCGCCTGGGCGAGCACGCCGCGCACCTGCTCGTGGTTCTTCAGCACGAACGGCTCGGCCTGGAAGCCCTCCCAGGTCACGGCCGGCGGGTTGTTGCCGAGGAACGGGTCGTTGGCGGCGGCCTTGCGGATCAGATCCTCGATCTCCTGGCGCGCCTCCTTGAGCGTCTGCGTCGGCAGCACGCCGACCCGCATGTCGAAGGTGCACCACGCCGGCACCGAGCTCGCCCAGTCGCCGCCGGCGATCTTGCCGACGTTGAAGTTCACGGGATGATGGTGGCTGTGGAAGTGCGGGTCGTGCGCCTTCTTCTCGTTCCACCTCTTCTCGAGCTCGCGCAGCGCCTGGATCAGGCGGAACGCCGATTCGATGGCGTTCGAGCCGGCATCCGCCTTGTAGACGTGCACGGGATGGCCGGTCACCTTGACCTGGAACCACATGACGCCGACCTGGGCGATCGTCAGCACGCCGGAGGACGGCTCGGGAATCAGCGCGGCATCGGCGCGATAGCCGCGCTGCAGGCAGGCCAGCGCGCCGTTGCCGGTGCACTCCTCCTCGACGACCGACTGCTGATAGACGTCGGCGGCCGGCTGGTAGCCGAGGGCGCGCAGCGCCCTGAGGGCAAACACGTTGAGAATGAGGCCGGCCTTCATGTCGCCCGAGCCGCGGCCGTACAGCCAGCCGTCGCGCACCACCGGATCGAACGGCGGGCGCGACCACATCTCGTGCGGTCCCTCGGGCACCACGTCGATGTGGCCGTTCAGGATCAGCGACCGTCCCTTGGGGCTCGACGGCCGCCACGCGCCGACGACGTTCCACGCATCGTCGTAGTCCTGCGAGTGCGGCGAGTAGCCCGGCAGATGCTTGAGATCGTCGATCTTGATCTGCCAGCGGTCGACACCGAGCCCGTCCTCCTTGAGCAGGCGGGCCATCATGTCCTGCGCCGGCGCCTCGCGAAAGCGCGTCGACGGGATCCTGACGAGGTCGGCAAGCACCCTGGTCTGATCGTCGAAGCGGCGATCGACCTCGGTCATGATCCTGATCTTGAGCGATGAATCGAGCATGGCCCGACTTTGGCGCACGGCGAACGGCGCGTCAAAACCAGCGGTGCCCCTGGCTCGGGACGAGGACGAGGCGGCCGGGCGCCTTGCGATCCCTGATCTGGCCGAGCGCCGACGCGAAGCCCTCGAGCGGGAGGGCCGTTGCCTCGGACGGGTGCAGCAGGCCTTTCGCGAACAGGGCGAAGATGTCGTCGAAGCACTCCCGCATCCGGGCCGGCCTCTTCTTGCGGTAGTCGCTCACCTGAAGGCCGCTCACCTCGATGTTCTTGAGCAGCAGGTAGTTCGTCCTGACCGACGCGATCTCGCCGGCGGCGAAGCCGACGACGACCAGCCGCCCGCACCAGGCGAGCGCGCGCAGGGCCGCCGGCAGGTACTTGTCGCCGAGCGAATCGATCACGACGTCCACGCCTTCGCCAACGGTCGCTGCAAAGACCTGCTCGCGCAGCCCGTCGTGGATGTTCTCGACCGACAGATCGACGATGGCGTCGGCGCCATTGCGCAGCACGGCATCGGCCCTGGCCCGGGACGACACGCCCGCCAGCACGTGCGCCCCTGCCGCCTTGGCCAGCTGGACTGCCGCGGCGCCGACGCCACCCGTCGCGCCCAGGACGAGGACGGTCTCGCCGGCGGCGAGCCGGCCGCGCTCGTGCAGCGCGAACCACGCCGTATCGTAGGACAGCGCCATCGACGCCGCCGTGACGAAGCTCATGCCGTCGGGAAGACGGTAGCAGTGGTCGGCTGGCGCCACGGCCTGCTGTGCGTAGCCGCCGTGCTCGACCGTTGCCAGCACGCGATCGCCGACCGCCAGGCCCATCACGCCCGGTCCGATCCTGCGCACGATGCCGACAGGCAGCTTGCCGGGCGTGAACGGGCGCTCGGGCAGGAACTGGTACTTGCCGGAGATCACCAGCAGGTCGACGAAGTTGACGCCGACAGCGTGAACGTCGACCAGCACCTCGTACGGGCCGGGATCGGGACTCGGGATGTCCTCGATCTTCAGGCTTTCCGGTGTCCCGAACTCGCGGAGAACGACAGCACGCATGGTTGACCGACCCCTTATCTTGCCGCGGCGCCCGGCGCTTCCCAGCGGATGGCGACCGGCTTCAAGCTGCCCGCGCGGATCTGCTCGGCGAGGCCGGTCTTCAGGATCTTGCCGCTCGCCGTGAGCGGGATGTCCCTCAGCTCGAGGACGTACTCGGGCATGTCGTAGCGCGACAGGCCCAGGCGATCGAGATGGGCCAAGAGATCGATGGCCGCGAGCGCGTGGCCCGGACGCAGCGCAAAGACCAGGCAGACTCTCTCGCCGAGGCGGTCGTCGGGAACCGGGACCGCCGCCGCCAGGGCGACGGCGGGATGCTGCATGGCGAGGTTCTCGATCGGCGCCGGATAGATGTTGTGGCCGCCGCGGATGATCAGATCCTTCTTGCGGCCCGTGATCTGCAGGCATCCTCTCTCGTCGAGGCGGCCGAGGTCGCCGGTCAGGAACCAGCCCTGGGCGTTGAAGGCCTCCTCGTTCGCGACCTGGTTGTCGAAATAGCCCAGCATCAGCGACGCGCCGCGGCCGCCGATCTGCCCGACCTCGCCCACCGGCGCTTCCACGTCGGCGTTCTCGCTCGACCAGATCCTGACCTCGTAGCCGTCGCACGCCCGCCCCGATGTCTGGACGATGGTCTCGGGCGTGTCTTCCGGAAGGGTATAGTGATGAGAGCCGGCCTCCGTCATGCCGTAGCCGCTTTGCGGCACGATCCCATGATGCAGCAGCTCGGCCACCAGCGCCTTCGGCGCCGCCGCGCCGGAGATGCGAAAGCCCTTGACGGTGGAAGGCGCTCCGGTGCGCCTGGACTTGATCTCGCCCAGCAGGTCCATGGCGTGCGTCGGGACGCCGACGATGAACGTGGCGCCGACCTCGGCGAGGCGGTCGAGCACGCTGGCGCCGCGCACGACGTCGTGGACGACGAGCTCGCCGCCGGCGGCAATCGCCATCACCAGCGAGCCGAAGCCGAGATTGTGGCTGAGCGGGCTCATCGAGTAGATCACCGTGTCGGCGCCGAACTTCCAATCGCCGATCATGGCGCGGGCGTTGGCGAGCAGCGTGTTGTCGCTGTGCATCACGCCCTTGGGTCGCCCGGTCGTTCCCGAGGTGAAGGCGAGGTACGACACGATGTCGGGCTCGATGTTGACCGGCCGATCGCTGGCTGCCGCATCGGGAAGCTTGCCCGCAGCGCCATCGCCGACGCTGCCGAGCTTGATCACGAGACGCAGCGACGGCAGCTCGCCGAGCCGCGCGAAAACGTCATGGGTGCCCGCGTCGGCGCCGTAGCCGGCCTCCCCGACGAAAGCCGCGGCGCGCACCGACTTCAGCAGGTCGATCACGGCGCCGGCGGTATGATCGCGGTGAAGCGCGGGGCAGCAGACGTAGCCGTTGCGCGAGCACGCGAGAATCGCGATCGCCGTCTCGATCCGGCTAGGCAGCCAGACGGCCACGCGATGCCCGGCGCGCAGCCCGGCCTCGGCAAAGCGGTCGGCCAGCGCATCCGCGCGGCCGACGAGATCGGCATAGGTGAGAGGGCAGTTGCGGTCGCGGACGGCGACCCTGTCGGGTGCTGCGTCGGCGTGTCGGCGTGCCAGCTGGTAGAGCGTATCGTCGCGCCAATGGCCCGATGCGTATTCCCTCTCGAGGCGGCTCCGCGACAGAAGCGTCAGTATCCTATTCGTCATGCCCGGCCTGACCCATTCGTCCTGCCGTATCGAGGACGGCATTGCCGGGCCACAATAGCCCGGAGCAAGAGGTGCACAACATTGCCGCGTGTCGCGTCGACGACAGGGCTCCGCCCCATAGGCGTAAAAATGGAAGGAAACCTCATCCTGAGAGCCTGTGACTTTTTCGACAGGTTCCGCGAGCACGCGACGAGCGTGAAAGGAAAGGTCCCCCCGGCGCTCGGGATGACAGCATTTCTGCGGCGCGCATCATGCGTCACTACCGGAAATTGAAGCACTTATTTTGTCACCGGCCCTTAACGCCTATGGCGCCCCGCCCGGTACGGTCGGCCGGCGTCACAGCAGCGGCGGCGGGCCCTGGACGCCGAGCGCATGCTGGCCGAACAGCGAGCCCTGCAGGTCGGTCGAGAACATGACGTGCGCGTTGGCGGCGTGGGCGTCGCGGAACAGGCGCTGCATGGTGCTGGTGAGGTAGAGAGCGCCCGACCCGGCGATGCCCATCAGGATGTCGACCGCCTCGACGCACATGCGGGCAGAGAAGAAGGCGTCGCGCCGGTAGCGCACCTTGATGTCCTGAGTGAACTCGGCGCCGGCGCGCGCCACCGCCATGGCATGATCGCAGGCCTGCTGCATCAGCATCTCCGCGGTGTCGATGCGCGCGCTCGCCTCGGCGACCTTGATCTGGGTCGCCTGGCTCGCATTGACGGGAACACCTGTGTTGGTGGTGAGCCGGCGGCGCGCCGCGCCGACCGTCGATTCGTAGGCGCCCTTGGCGCATCCCAGCAGGACGCCCGACAGGACATAGGGCCCGAGCGCCAGCAGCGGCAGCCGGAAGATCGGCCCGGGATTGACCGTCGAGCCCGGATGCGGCTGGCCATTGAGCGCCCACGCCGTGATCGTCTGGATATCGGGCACGAACAGCTTGCTGGTGGCGACGTCCTTGGAGCCGGTGCCGGCCAGCCCGACCGCATGCCAGTTGTCGATGATCTCGTACTGCGAGCGATGGACGAGAGCGAAGCGCTGGTCGACCGGCGGGCCGTCGTCGCGCTCGCGCACGATGAAGCCCAGCATGTTCCAGTCCGAGTTGTCGACGCCCGACGACAGCGGCCAGCGGCCGCTGACCTCGTAGCCGCCAGTGACCTTGCGCCCACGCCCCGCGGCGAAGGCGAGCGAGGTGGCGATCAGCGTGTCGGGCGAGGCGCTCCAGATCTCCTCCTGCATCTCCGGCTCGAAGTAGCCGAGCAGCCAGTGGTGGCTGGAGAGGTTGCCGAGATTCCACGAGCTCGACGGGCAGACCTTTGCGATCTCGGTGCAGACATCGACCATGAGGCGCAGATCGAGCTCGGGCCCGCCGACCCGCGCCGGCTGCATGATGCGGAACAGGCCGGTGCGGTGCAGGTCGCGCTCGTTGTCGTCGATCAGGCGACGCTGGCGTTCGCACTCGGCCGCCCGCTCGGCGAACACCGGCACCAGCCCGCGCGCGCGCTCGAGCATCTCGGCGGCCGTGACTCCGGCGAACGACACGGGATCCTTGGGCAGCGTCGCCGACGGCGTCCATTGCCTGGGGGTGATTGCCGGGTGCACGGCCATGCGCTGCTTCCTTCTCTGGGCCTCGGTCGTCGGGAAGCTAGCGCCCGCTCACGGTCCAGGCCAGCCGGCGCGTGCGTCGCTCCGAGCGTGACAGCATGGCGGCGGGCACCAGGGCTGCCAAGGCGACCACGCCGACGATGATGAAGGTGTCGGAGAACGCCATCATTTGCGCCTTGGCATGCAGCATCGCGGAAAGAAACTCCAGCGCCCCCGCCTTCTGCTGCTGCAGCGGCAAGCCGTCCCTCTGCAGGAGCTGCTCGACCAGGGTGATCAGGCGCTCGGATGTGCGGTTGCCCCAATCCTGCGTCGCGGTGAGCGCGTCGGCATGGAAACGCGTGCGCACCTCGAAGAACGCCACCATCCCGTTGATGCCGAAGGCGCCGCCGAGCTGGCGCATGAAGTTGGCGACGCCGGCGCCCTGGCGCACCTTGTCGGCGGGCAGCGCCTTGAGCGAGGCCGCGTTGAGGCTGGGATTGATGAATCCGAGGCCGAGCCGCGAGACCATGACCATGGCGACCAGGGTCCAGAACGTCGAATCGACGTCGGCTGCCGTCATGAAGGCGAAGCCGCCGGCGAACAGGACCAGCCCGAAGATGATCATGGTCGAGGCCGGCATGGCGTCCGACATCCGTCCGGCGAGCGGGAAGATGAAGGCCAGCATGATGCCGGCCGGCATCATCATCAGGCCGGCGAGCAGCGGCGTGAAACCGATGATGGTCTGCACGAACACCGGGATGACGTAGGTCGAGCCCATCATGCCGGCGCCGAAGATGAAGGCGATCAGGGCCGCCGCCGAGAACTCGATGCTGGCGAAGATGCGCATGTCGAGCAGCGCCCGCGGCGTGTACAGCTCCCAGGCGACGAAGGCCACGCTGGCCACGGCGCCGACGGTCAGCCGCAGCACGATCGTGTCGGACTCCCAGCCTTCGCGCTGGCCGTCGGCGATGCCGGTCATCAGGCCGAACAGGGCGAGGCAGAGCAGGCCGAAGCCCAGCCAGTCGAACGGCGGGATGACCTTGGGAATCCGCCGGGTCGGCATGAACACCATGCCCATGGCTGCGGCGATGACGCAGAACGGAAGCGAGAGGTAGAAGACGTAGCGCCAGGAAAAGTACTCGATCATCAACCCGCCCATGGTCGGGCCGATCGCCGGGGCGAACACGACGCCGAGGCCGAACACGCCCATCGCCATGCCGCGGCGCTCGGGCGGAAAGACCGTGAAGATGGTGGCCATCACCAGCGGCTGGGCGATGCCGGCACTGAAACCCTGCAGGATGCGCGAGAAGATCAGGATGTCCTCGTTGGGCGCCGAGCCGCCCATCACCGCGCCGATCGAGAAGAACACCAGCGAGCCGACGAAGGTGCGGCGTTCGCCCAGCACGCCCACGACCCAGGCGTTGATCAGCATGCCTGCGGTCATGGTCGCCATGTAGGCCGACGACATCCACTGCGCCTTGTCCTGGCCGATGCCGAAGGCGCCCATCACGTCGGGCACCGCCACGTTGACCGTGGTCATCGCCAGCACCATGGAGACAATGCCGACCATGCCGGTGATGGTGACCAGCCAGCGATAGGCCGGGCCGAAGCGCTCGCCCAGGACCTGCGCGGTCTGAACGGGGTCGGGCTCGCCGGCGCTGCTAGCGGACGTCAATTTCGACTTCGACCATCATTCCCGGCGTCAGCCGCTTGGGCATCTCGACGATGTCGATCTTGACCGGCACGCGCTGGGTGATCTTGGTGAAATTGCCGGAGGGATTGGGCGTCGGCAGCAGGGCGAAGCGGGCCGTGGTGGCGCTGCCGATGCGCGCGACTCGGCCGACGAACTTGTCGCCGGGATAGGCGTCGACCGAGACGACCACCTTCTGGCCGAGCTTGAGCCGGCCGACGTGGGTCTCCTTGATGTTGGCCTCGACCCAGACCTCGTCGGGATTGTGCAGCAGCAGGATGCGCTGGCCCGAGGCGACATACTCGCCGGGCAGCACGAACGTGCGGTCGATCACGGCCGGGATCGGGCTGCGGATGGTGCGATCCTCGGCGTCGACCACCTGCTGGCGCAGCTGCGCCGCCAGGTTGGCCACCTGATGGTCGAGGGCGGCAATCTGGGCGTCGATGACGGCGAGCCTGTCGGTCTCGGCCTTGGCCTCCTCGAGGGCGCCCAGCGCCTGCTGGTGCTCGGCCTTGGATTGCAGGACCTGGGCTTCCAGCTTCTCGACCGCTGCCTGGGCCACCTGCAATTGCCGCTCGCCGACGACGCGGCGCTCGAACAGCACCTTGTTGCGCTCGAAATCGAGCTTGGCGAGGTCGAGATCGGACTGCGCCGCCGACCGAGCCTTGGCCCGTGCCTCGACGGCCGCGATACGCGTCTTGGTCTGGGCGTCGACCTGGCTGAGGCCGAGACGGCGCTCGGCGCGCAGCTTGGTGCGCTCCGCGCGCACGCCCTCGATCTGGGCGCGGATCGAATCGGCGCGCAGCTTGACCGTGCGATCGTCGATCCGCGCCACCATCTGGCCGGCGGCGACGCGGGTGCCTTCCGGCGCCGGCATCTCAATCACCAGGCCGTCGGCGCGGCTGGAGATGGTCACGATGTCGGCGCTGACGCGGGCATCGTACTCGTAGATGTGGGTCCATCGCAGGTAGAGCTCGTAGCCGCCATAGGCCAGCGCCAGCAGCACGACGACGACGGCCGTCAGGATCTTCGGCGACAGCGGCACGCGGAAGCGCGACCGCTGCCGCCGCGGCAGGGCCCCGACGGTGGGTTCCGAGGCAGCAATCCGCGCGGACGCCGAAGGGATCGACTGGTCCACGGAGCTAGCGGGGCCGCCTTGTCATCCATGGATCATAAGCCTGAAACATGCATGCAGCCATCATGCTCGCCGTCTTGCTGGACCGCTCTGCACGCATGCCGGGTCCCAGCGAGGCGGAGGGGTCGAACCTTGCAAAAACGCGCCTAACAGGTGACCGTGCGGAACACCTCACGAACCCGACCAACCGCACAGCAGAAGATCACCGGATCAACCATGCCCGACGCCTCGCACGGTCCCGTCGCCCGCCAACCCGCCGTCACTTCCCTCGATGTCGCCATCGTCGGAGGTGGCCTCGCCGGCCTCTATGCCATCCATCGACTGCGCGGCCAGGGCCTGAAGGTCCGCGCCTACGAGGCCGGCTCGGGGATCGGCGGAACCTGGTTCTGGAACCGCTATCCCGGCGCGCGCTGCGACGTCGAAAGCCTGGAATATTCCTACAGCTTCTCCGACGAGCTGCAGCAGGAATGGCAATGGCCGGAGCGCTACGGCACCCAGCCCGAGATCCTGCGCTACATCAATCACGTCGCCGACCGCTTCGACTTGCGCCGCGACGTGCAGCTCGACACCCGCATCGTCTCCGCCCTGTTCGACGACGCAGCCAATCAGTGGCAGCTGGCAACGGCCGGAGGCGAGACGATCCGGGCACGCTATTGCGTGATGGCGGCCGGCAACCTGTCGACGCCGCGCGTGCCCGACTTCCCCGGCCTCGGGAGCTTCCGCGGCAAGTGGTACCATTCCGGCCTGTGGCCGCACGAGGGTGTCGACTTCAGCGGGCTGCGCGTCGGCGTGATCGGCACCGGCTCGTCGGGCGTCCAGATGATCCCGCTCATCGCCCGTCAGGCGAGCCACCTGCATGTCTTCCAGCGCACCGCCAACTTCAGCCTGCCGGCGCGCAATGCGCCGATGGACCCGACGCGCGAGCGCAGCCACAAAGCGGAATACCCGGCGCGGCGCCGGGCGGCGGCGGACACGCCCTTCGCGATCGCCGGCCATGCCAAGCCGACCCATCCGGCGCTCGCCATCCCCGACGACGCGCGCAACGAAGCCTACGAATCCAAGTGGCAGGAGGGCGGCAGCATCAGCTTCCTCTATGCCTACACCGACCTGCTGGTGAGCAAGGAAGCCAACGACACGGCGTCGGAGTTCGTGCGCAACAAGATCCGGAGCACGGTGAAGGACCCGCGTACCGCCGAGCTGCTGGCGCCCAAGGATCACCCGATCGGCACCAAGCGGCTCTGCCTCGACACGGACTATTACGAGACCTACAACCGCGACAACGTCACGCTGGTCGACGTCCGCAGCGATCCGATCGACCGCATCACCGAGACCGGGCTTCGAACGGTGGGCGGGCAGGCGTTCGAGCTCGACGCCATCGTGTTCGCCACCGGCTTCGACGCCATGACCGGCGCGCTGCGCGAGATCGACGTGCGCACCAGCACGGGCGCGGTGCTGCGCGACCACTGGGAAGGCGGGCCGCTCACCTATCTCGGGCTGATGGCGTCGGGCTTTCCCAACATGTTCGTCGTCACCGGGCCGGGCAGCCCCGGCGTGAAGACGCAGATGATCGCGTCGATCGAGCAGCACGTCGACTGGATCGCCGACTGCCTCGACCATATGCAGGCGCGTGGCCTCGATCGCATCGAGGCATCGGCGCAGGCCGAGGCCGAGTGGGTGACCCACGTCAACGCCGTCGCCGACAGCACGCTCTATCCGCTGGCAAATTCCTGGTACGTGGGCGCCAACATCCCCGGCAAGCCGCGCGTGTTCATGCCCTATGTCGGCGGCTTCGACCGCTACAAGCGCCACTGCGACGCCGTGGCCGCCAGGGGCTATGAAGGCTTTGCGCTGCGCCGGCATGCGCGGGCAGAGGTGCGATGAGCACTATTGCTCCGGCGCTCCGCGCCCCGTGATCGGCAGGGCATTTCGCATTTGGCCCAATAGCACCGTCATCCCGACCGGAGCCGAACGTAGCGAGGCGTAGTGGAGGGACCTCTCTTGTTGGAGCATCAGCAAGAAAGGTCCCTCGACTGCGCCGCGGGCGGCTCCGCTCGGGATGACGGCTTTTTTGCTGCACGCGAATGCCCTGCCCGCTGACGGGGGAGGAACTGATGTGGCTGGTTGGCCGCAACGTTTCGCGCTATGGCACGGCGCCATGGAGACGTTGCGCAGCCTGGAAGCGCTCGAGCGCGAGCGCCTGCTGACGGCCGACCCGCGGCTGGCCGAGGCGGCGCAGTCGATGGCGATCGCGCTGACACCCGACATGCTGGCCCTGATCGACCGGCGCGATCCTGCGCGTGATCCGATCGCCCGGCAATTCGTGCCGGACATCGCGGAGACCGAGATCTCGCCCGACGAGCTCGCCGACCCGATCGGCGACGAGGCGCGATCACCGGTCAAGGGCATCGTGCACCGCTATCCCGACCGCGTGCTGCTGAAGCCGCTGCATGTCTGTCCCGTCTACTGCCGCTTCTGCTTCCGGCGCGAGAAGGTCGGTCCCGGCGGCGAGGCCCTGTCGGGCGCCGAGCTCGACGCCGCGCTGGCCTACATCCGCGACCATCGCGAGATCTGGGAGGTCATCCTGACCGGCGGCGACCCGCTGATGCTGGCACCGCGGCGCCTCGCCGAGCTGCTCGCACGCCTCGACGCGCTCTCCCATGTGGCGGTGCTGCGCATTCACAGCCGGGTACCCATCGTCGATCCCGGACGGGTGACCGACGAGCTGGTGACCGCCCTCCGCGGGCGCCGCGCCGCGCTGTGGCTCGGCGTTCACTGCAATCATCCGCGCGAGCTGGCGCCGCCGACGCGCGCCGCCCTGGCCCGCCTGGCCGACGCGGGCATTCCCCTGCTGGGCCAGACGGTGCTGCTGGCCGGCATCAACGACGATGTCGAGACCCTCGACCGGCTGATGCGCGCCCTCGTGACGGCCCGCGTGAAGCCCTACTACCTGCATCATCCCGACCTGGTGCGCGGAACCGGCCACTTCCGGGTCCCGATCGAGCGTGGCCAGGCGCTGATGAAGGCCTTGCGCGGCCGCTTGTCGGGCCTCGCCCAACCGACCTACGTGCTGGACGTGCCGGGCGGCCATGGCAAGGTGCCAATCGGCCCGGGCTATCTCGGCGACGATCCGCCGGGACTGCTCGTCGAGGACGCCTTTGGCGAGCGCCACCGCTATCCGCGCTGAGTCCTACTCGACCAGGATCTCCCCGCCGACCGGCCCGGGCGCACGGATGACGAGCTCGAGCTCGACGCTGCCGGCCTCGTCGAAGACCAGCGTCACCGGCAGCGACTCCCCCTTTGTCAGCGGCGCCTTGAGCCCGAGCAGCAGCAGGTGATAGCCGCGCGGCTTCAGGGTCAAGGTGGTCTCGGCGGGGATGCGCAGGCCGTCCGGCAACGGCCGCATCTTGATGTCGCCGCCGACCACCTTGATGGCGTGAATCTCGATCCGCTCGGCCAGACTGCTGCTGGCCGACACCAGGCGGTCCGCCGTCCCGCTCTTGTTCGTCACCGTGAAGAAGCCGCCGCATTCCGGCGCGACGTCCGACACCCCGCGCGCCCACGGGTCGCCGATCAAGAGCTTTCCCACCGCGTGGGCGGTCGGCTTTCGGGCACCGCTCAGCCAGCTCGGCAAGGTCGGTCCTCCATTAGAATTCTTCAGGGCTGGCAAAATGCCCGCCCGACTTTTTCTAGGTGCCCGCCCGGGCCGGCACAAGCGCGCCGGCTGGCCGGGCACAATCGGTCGCAGATCAGCGCCGGTTGGCGGCGGCGAGCGCCGGGCGCGACACGCGCGCCTGCGGCGCACTGAGCTCCTCGATCAGCCATTCCTCGAACGCCCTGGTCTTCGGCCGGCTGGCCGAGGCTGGCGGGCACACGAACCACCACGCCTTGCCGCTGTCGACGATCTGCGGGAAGGGTTGGAACAACCTGCCCGAGGCGAGCTCCTCGCGGAACAGCTGCGGCGGCCCGACGGCGACCCCGGCTCCCTCCATCGCCGCCTCGACCGCGATCATCGTCGAATCGAACGTCAGCACGCGCTTGGGCTTGAAATCTCCCATGCCGACCGCGCGCAGCCAGATCGCCCACTCCGGGTCGTAGGTCATGTCGATGAACGGCACGCGCTTCAGGTCCTCGAGCGTCTTCAGCTTGTCGCGATAGCGACGGCCGCAGAGAGGCGTCAGAACGTCGGAAAACAGCCGCGTTGCATGCAGATCGGGCTCAGGCTGCACGGTGAAGCGGATGGCGCAGTCGCAGTCCTCGCGGGCGAAATCGACGCGCCGCTGCGTCGTCGTCATGCGCACCTCGATCTCCGGATGCTTGGCCTGGAAGCGATGCAGGCGCTGCGCCAGCCAGCCGAGCGCGAAGGTGGTGACCAGGCTGACATTGAGCGTGCCCGAGTTGGCCTTGCGGCCGACTCGCTCCAGCGCGTTGGTCATACGGTCGAAGGCATCGCGCAGGTCGGGCAGCAGGGCAGAACCCTCGCCGGTGATCTCGAGGCCACGCGGACGGCGCACGAACAGCGCGACGCCCAGCCGCTCCTCGAGCGCCTTCACCTGGTGGCTGACGGCCGCCTGCGTGACGTGCAGTTCCTCGGCGGCGTGCGTGAAGCTCGCGTGGCGTGCTGCCGCCTCGAAGGCCCGAAGGGCGTTGAGCGGCAGCTGAGAGCGGCTCATGGGACAAACTCGATCATAGAAATTCTAAGCCTCTCCCGAGGTTTCATCCTTTGAACAATTGAGGATTGTATCGCAAATGAACCGCGGAAACGAGACGTATGGGGCCATCCGGTGCCCAGTCCGTTTCAAACGGAGCTAAGTCATGTCGACCCTGTCCAGCGTACGGGATCTCGCCCGCGCGGAAGCCTCCCCCTTCACCTTCGGCCGCGCCGTGGCGCTGCTGGCCGGTGTGGTCGCGGTCGGGTTCGAGACCATCATGACTCGCGCCGAGCTCGCCAAATCGCGACGTCAGCTGGGGGAGCTCGACGAGCGCCTCCTGCGCGACATCGGGCTCGACCGGGCGACCGCCCGGGGCGAGTCCGACAAGGGCTTCTGGGCCTGACCAGCGCAGTGCCCCGAGGCTTGCTGGGAGCGCGCCGCCGCACCCCACCCCGTGACGTGGCGCCCCTTGCCTCCCCAAGACGGGGCGCCACAGCGCGGCGCGCTTCCAGCAATCGTCATCGAGGACACGAATTGCCGTCGGCAGCCGGATAGAGCAGGTTGGGTCAGGGGGCTCATATGGCGCCATGACCCAACACTCGCTCACCCTCGCCACCCCGGCTCTCGCCACGACCGCCATGCCCAGCCCCGACGCGTGCTGGGAGGCCGTGCTGGGGCGCGACCGGACCTACAACGGCCGGTTCTGGTTCTCGGTCAAGACGACCGGGGTCTATTGCCGGCCCTCCTGCGCGGCGCGCAGGCCGCTCAGGCGCAACGTGGCGTTCCACCCCACGCCGGATGCCGCCGAGGCCGCGGGCTTCCGTCCCTGCAAGCGCTGCAAGCCGCGCGATTGGCTGGCCGGCGTCGCCCTGGAGGGCGGCCTCAGCAAGCCGGTCGCGCGTGCCTGCGCGCTCTTCGACTCGCCGGATGCCGATGCGCCGCCCTCGCTCGGCGAGGTCGCCCGCCGGGTCGGCCTCTCCAGCGGCGCGCTCAGCAAGCGCTTCGTCGCCGAGCTCGGGGTCAATCCCCGCGACTGGCTGGTGGCGCGCAAGCGCGAGCGCTTCCGCAAGGCGTTGCGCGACGGCGAGACCGTGGCCGATGCGCTCTACGGCGCGGGCTACGGCTCGCCGAGCCGCGTCTACGAGACCAGCGACAAGACCCTGGGCATGACGCCCGCCACCTATGCCAAGGGCGGCGCGGGGGCGCACATCGACTACACCACTGTCGAATCCGACTATGGTCGGGTGCTGGTGGCGACGACCCGGAGAGGCATCGCCGCGATTTTCCTGGGCGACAGCGACCGCGCCCTCGAAGCGGACCTCAAGCGCGACTTCCCGTCGGCCGACATCGCGCGCGACGACAGCCTGCTCAAGCCGCGCGTCGCCGCGGTCCTCGCCCGCCTCTACGGCCGCAAGCCGTCGGCCCTCGATGCGCCCGACGCCCCGCTCGACATCGTCGGCACGGCCTTCCAGTGGAAGGTGTGGAAGGCGCTCACCGAGATCCCGCCGGGCGAGACGAGGAGCTATGGCGAGATTGCCCGCAGCATCGGCGAGCCCGCAGCGGCGCGCGCCGTCGGTCGGGCCTGCGCCACCAACCAGGCCGCCGTCGTCATTCCCTGCCATCGGGCGGTCGGCGCGCGCGGCAGCCTCACCGGCTATCGCTGGGGGGTGGCACGCAAGGAACGGCTGCTGGCCGACGAGCGGCGGCGCAGCAGCACGTAGAAGGCACCGCCGCCGCCATGCCGGGCGTGCGCCGAGCGGACGCCGCGCACGAGGTCGCGATTGTCGGCGCGATTCAGCCAGCCGACGAACTCGGCGCGAATGCGCCCGCCCAGCACGCGCCCGCCCTCGAGGCGGACGCCCTTGCCGGTGACGATCAGCACGATTCGCCGGTTCTGCGCCGATGACTCGACGAGGAACCGGCGGACCGCCCGTTCCGCCGCCGCCAGCGTCAGGTGGTGCAGGTCGAGCGACGCCTGCGGCACCAGCTTGCCGCGCGACAGCTGACGCGACAGCTCGCGATCGAACGCCCCATCGTCGGGCGACAGCTCGGTGACCGACGGCCGGGGCCGGGCCGTCGGGCGGGCGAGGACGGCGGGCGTCTTGCCCGCCGCCTGATGCACCGCAGCCTTGTCGAGGCGGCCAACGGGTCTGTCCTTCTTCGGCCGCGGAATCGCGCTGGCCGTTGGCCGCGCACGCCGCTTGCGGCTGGCGAGCGGCTTCACGCCGACCATCGCCGCAGCGAACAGATCGAGATCCTTGACCACGGCATTTCGTGTAGCCTTGGCTGCGGCGTGGGTCTACACAGCCCGCCATGGCCGTCGCGCCCCGTCCCCCTTCCCCGACACCGCCGCCGCCCGATCCCGACCTGCAAGCCGGCCTGCAGTACGTGCGCGCCGGCTGGTTCGATCGGGCCGAGCCGCTGTTCCGCAATGCCCTCGCACGCTACGGCGAGCGGCCCGATATCCTGCACTTCCTCGCCGTCTGCCTGTCGCAGCGCGGGGCGCTCGACGACGCGGAGCAGTTGTGGCGCAAGGCGATCGCCAAGGACCCCAAGGAGCCGATGCTGTCCTACAACCTCGGCCTGGTGGCGCGCCGACAAGGCCGCCTGGACGAGGCAGCGCGACGTTTCCGCGATACGATCCGGCAGGCGCCAAACCATGCCGATGCGAGGCTGGCGCTGGCCGGTATCCACATGGATCAGGGCCGCCACGCGGCGGCCGAGCGTGAGCTCGGCGAGTTGTTGAACGACATGGAACGGGCCGAGCACGAGGGGCGACCGCCCCCCAAGCCCCTGCTGGCCCGCCTGCGCAACATGCTGGGCCATGCCCTGTACCGCTGCGGACAGCCGGGTGCCGCTCTCGAGGTCCTCGACCAGGCCATGGCGGACGCCGGCGAGGATGTCGGCCGGCGCAGCCAGATCATGGGCGACCGGGCGCTGGCGCTGGCGTCGCAGGGCCATCACGAGGAAGCGATCTCCGAAGCCGGCCAGGCGGTCGAGCTGGCCCCCGAGGCGGCGGCCTTGCACCATGCCCTGGGCTTCATTCTCTATCATGCCGGGCGTCCGGAAGAGGCGCTCGGCCCGCTGCAGCGCGCCCTGGAGCTCGATCCCGGCTTCAAGGGAGGCCGCAACACGCTGGCGCTCGCCAAGTCGGCGCTCGGCCGCAGCGACGAAGCTGTGGCGCTGCTGAACGAGCATGTGCAGCAGAATCCGCTCGATCGCGATGCCGTCCTGAATTTGTCGCTGCTGCAGATCGGCCGCCGCGCCTATGGCGAGGCGCTGGCAGTCCTGGAGCCGCACTTGAAGGAATCGCCCGACGATTCACGGGCGCTCAACAACCATGGGCTGGCCCTGCGCGGCCTCAAGCGGTTCGAGGAGGCTCGCCGGACGCTCAAGCGTGCCCAGCGTGCTGCAGGCAGCGATCCCTTTGTCCTGACCAATCTCGCCAGCGTCCTGGTCGATCTCGAGCGGGCTTCGGAGGCGCGGCCGCTGCATGAGCAGGCCCTGCAGGGCCTGCCGGGCGATCCCAGGCTTCTGGCCAATTACGGCATCTGCCTCGCTGCCCTCGGCGAACGCGACCGAGCCCGCGACGTGCTCGACGCCTCGCTTGCCAGCGACCCCGACAACGAAGAGGCGCTCGTCGCCCGCGCCAGCCTGGACGCATGACCACGACCACCGACCGCCTGGCCGCCGTGCGCCAGCGCATCGCCGCGGCGGCCCGCGAGGCCGGACGCGACCCCGCCTCCGTCACCCTCGTCGCCGTGTCCAAGACACACGGCGCAGACCGCGTGCGCGAGCTGTTGCAAGCGGGCCAGCGCGTCTTCGGCGAGAACCGCGTTCAGGAGGCCGAAGGCAAGTTCCCCGCTCTCAAGTCGGAGTATCCCGACCTCGAGCTGCACCTGATCGGACCGCTGCAGACCAACAAGGCACGCGAGGCCGTGGCGCTGTTCGACGTTATCCAGTCGGTCGACCGCGAGCGGCTGGCGGCGAGCCTTGCCAAGGAGATGGCGCGCGGCGATCGACGGCCGCGCTGCTACATCCAGGTCAACACCGGCGAGGAAGCCCAGAAGGCCGGAGTCGCGCCGGCCGAGGTGGACGCCTTCGTCGCCGTCTGTCGCGACACCTATAGACTGCCTGTCGTCGGGCTGATGTGCATCCCCCCGGTCGACGAGGAGCCCGCCCTGCATTTCGCCCTGCTCGCCAAGCTGGCGGCGCGCAATCATCTTGCCTCGGTCAGCATGGGCATGAGCGCGGACTACGAGAAGGCCGTCAGGCTGGGGGCGACCCATGTGCGGGTGGGGACAGCCTTGTTCGGCGAGCGGGGCAGCTGAGGCCCGCGGCCCGTGCCGGAACTTCCCGAGGTCGAGACCGTTCGGCGCGGCCTGTTGCCCAGGCTGGTTGGCCGTCGTCTGGTGCGCGTCCTGCAGCGGCGGCGCGACCTCAGGGTTCCCCTGCCTTCGCGCTTTGTGCAGCGGCTCGAAGGTCGCGAGGTGCTCGGCATCGACCGGCGGGCCAAGTACCTGCTGATTCGCCTCGACGATCGCCAGACCCTGATCGCCCATCTCGGCATGTCCGGCCGGATGACGCTGCACGATGCGGCGAGCGCCGCCCAGCATCCGTTCGACAGGCACGATCACGTGGTGCTGGAGACCGACCAGGGCTGGCAGGTCCGCTTCAACGATGCCCGGCGCTTCGGGCTGATGCTGCTGGAGCGCGACGACGCCATTGCCGGCCACAGGCTGTTCAAGGCTCTGGGGCCCGAGCCGCTCGACGCGTCGTTCGACGGCGCGGTTCTGGCCGAACGCCTGGCCGGACGGCGCACCCCGATCAAGGCCGCCCTGCTCGACCAGAAGACGCTGGTCGGCGTCGGCAACATCTATGCCTGCGAGGCGCTGTTCCTGGCCGGCATCTCGCCGCGCCGCTCGGCGCACACCGTGCAGGG
>JALHMO010000071.1 GCA_022844015.1 Reyranella sp.
AGCGACATGCCGCCGTTGAGCTGGGTGATCCAGTAGTTCAGGCCATCCGGATCGGCCGCCCGGCCAAAGTACCCGACATAGAGCTGACCAATCAGCTCGGCAGGCGTGTCGATCGGAAAGGCCATGCGCAAACACTCCTCTAAGCCGCGAACCGCTCAGGTTCCGACGGAAAACTCGACATCGTGGGACAGGGCTGGAAACGCCGTGAAAGCAAGCCTCACGGCTCAAGCCGCAGCCTCATTCTTCCTGGAAAACGATCCCCAAATATTTGCTCGCCACCCCGACGCACAAACCAGCTACCCACCTTTACATAGAATGCTACCAAACAATGGCGGGTATGCAACCTGCTCGGTGCCACCACGTGTTGATTCATCGCCATGAATGTCGCTCGCCGCAGGACCTTGGTTGACGCGACGACATCGCCATAGGATACGACTGACATGGTCACAGTCAGGCCCCTCCCGGTCTCGCGAATGCGCCCGGCCCTTCCTCGGAACGGGGCGGAAGGATGATGCGCGGGCGCTGACGCCCGATCGATCGAGCTCTCCGGCCCTTCCCTGCGAAGGGCTTTTTCATGTCCCGCCGCGACACGATGGAGAGTTCGATGACCAAGTTCCTGATCACCAGCGCCCTGCCCTACGTCAACGGCGTAAAGCATCTCGGCAATCTGGCCGGCTCGCTCCTGCCGGCCGACATTCACGCCCGCTATCGCCGGCAGACCGGGCACCAGGTGCTGTTCCTGTGCGGCACCGACGAGCACGGCACGCCGGCCGAGCTGGCGGCGCAGGCCGCCGGCCTCCCGGTGGCCGACTACTGCGCGCGCCAGCATGCGGTTCAGGCCGACATCTATCGCCGCTTCGACCTTTCCTTCGACCACTTCTCGCGGACGTCGCAGGCCGCCAACCACAAGCTCACGCAGGAGATCTTCCTGCGGCTGGATGCCGCCGGGCACATCGAGGCGCGCACCATCCAGCAGGCCTACTCGCCCACCGACGGCCGTTTCCTGCCGGACCGCTACGTCGTCGGCACCTGCCCGCATTGCGGCGACGCCAACGCCCGCGGCGACCAGTGCGAGGCCTGCACGCGGCTGCTCGACCCGGAGGCCCTTGTCGCGCCGCGTTCGGCGGTCTCGGGCGCCACGGACATCGAGTTCCGCGAGAGTCGCCACCTGTTCCTGAAGCTCTCCGCCTTTGCGCCGGCGCTGCGGGCGTGGCTGGACAGACGGAACGACTGGCCTCTGCTGGTCAGGTCGATCGCCCGCAAGTGGCTCGACGAAGGGCTGCGCGATCGCTGCATCACCCGCGACCTCTCCTGGGGCGTGCCGGTCCCGAAGGCGGGTTTCGCCGACAAGGTCTTCTATGTCTGGTTCGATGCGCCGATCGGCTATATCGCGGCCGCGGTCGAATGGGCGGAGGCCGTACCGGGACGCGACTGGCGTGACTGGTGGCAGGGTGGCGACGCGGTGCGCCACGTCCAGTTCCTCGCGAAGGACAACGTTCCCTTCCACACCGTCAGCTTTCCGGCGACGCTGCTGGGATCGGGGCTGCCGCTGAAGCTTCCCGACGTCATCAAGGGCTTCAACTGGCTGACCTACGAAGGCGGCAAGTTCTCGACCAGCCGCCGGCGCGGCATCTTCACCGATGCCGCCCTCGACCTGCTGCCCGCCGACACTTGGCGGTGGTGGCTCGCGGCGAACGCGCCGGAAGGCTCCGACAGCGACTTCACCGTCGAGCGCTTCGTCGACGGGGTGAACAAGGACCTCGCCGATACCTTCGGCAACCTGGTCAACCGCTGCCTCAGCTTCACCGCCTCGGCGTTCGGCGGCACCGTCCCGGCAGGCGGGCAGCCCGGTCCCGCCGAGCAGGCGCTCGTCGCGCGGCTCGACCTCGAATTGGCTGCACTCTGCCGCCACCACGACGGCCTGGCGTTGCGCAAGGCGGCCGCCTCCGTACGGTCGCTGTGGAAGATCGCCAATTCCTACGTCGCCGAAGCCGCCCCATGGTCCGTCGTCAGGCACGACCGCCAGCGCGCCGCCGTCATCACGCGCACGGCGCTCAATCTCGTGCGCCTTTCCGCGAGCGTTGCCTGGCCGTTCATTCCGAAGGCTGCCAGCCTCGTGCTGATGAGCCTCGGCGAGCCCGCCGATCCGCCGACCTGGATCGGCGACGGGGCCATGGCGATCTCCGCCCTGCCTGCGGGCCGCGCGCTCTCCATGCCGCCGCTGCTGTTCCCCAAGATCACGGCGCAGAGCCTCCTCGCCGCGGCCGCGTCCGCCAGTCCCTGAGGACAACCGATTCCGCGCAGGCCCCGGCTGCGGGCACGAACCTCCATCCAGGTCATTCGCCCATGACCGCCTGCACGCGAACGCGCCCGACCCTTCCTGAAGGGCTCTTTCATACTCAGCAGCGACACCAAGCAGCGTCTCATGGCCAAGTTCTTGATCACCGACGCCCTGCCCTCCCTCAGCGGCGTCAAGCACCTCGGCAATCTCGCCCGCTCGCTCCTGTCGGCCAACATCCATGCGCGCAATCGCCGGCAGACCGATCATGAGGTGCTGTTCCTGTGCGGCACCGATGAGTCCGGCATTCCCCATGGTCCGTCGTCAAGAGCGACGCGATCACATTGCACTCATCACTGGGACGGCGCTCAATCTCGTGCAACCTTCCGCGACGCCCGCTGCTCACTCTCCTTCCTTTGTGAGCTCACGAAGAAATCGCTGATTCCTCAATGTCAGCAAGACAGAGTTGATGCCGTAAAAGTACAGCCACCCACTGAATATAAGAGCTGACCGCATAAAGATAGAGCCTTCGCTTGGCGAGACCAGCAAACCGACGGCTACAGCCGCGAATGTACATACTATGAAGAGAAACTTTGTCGAAAGGCAATATTCTATTCTGTCACTTCTAATATTGAACGATCCCCAATCCACAGCAGCATATCTCGACCAGGACCAAACTAGACCCCAGTTCCTAAATTCAATCCTATCTTCTTGTACTGTATAGTTTATTTTCTGGGCTTGCAGATCCCGGCATATCTTCTCCCTGACTCTATCTACGTTGATGGGCCGCTCGGTTGTTCTGTAAATGGACCCCCGTATGGAAAGCGGAAACATACCAACTTCCTTCCGCTTCTATTTGCGATGTGATCCATACGATGGAAGCGATTGGTAGTTGAACGGACTATGGATTATGTCGCTTCCCCAGTGCGATTGGGCGGGTGTCCCTCCGAATGATGTCGGAGTAGTATTGCGTGGTTGACTGATGCTAGGCACAACGGTCTGAGGCAACGACGTTCCAGATGGTGTGAAGGGATTAATGCGATCAAGGAGTGGTGCGACTACATCCTCAAAGAGACCGAATGTCCTTGTCGTTGGTGCGGACATGCTTCCAGCCACCAACGTTGGTCCCAGAGTGACTCCCAAGGCGCCACCCGTTGGTGTGTTGAAGGTCCGAGAACCGCTAGGGGTGAATGCTACGCTACCTCCGACTGGCCCAACGCTCGCTTCTATACTTATGCTTCTACCCTGAAAGTTGGCCAACGAACCGGATTGGTAACCGCCGGAATCTCCTACTCCGAAGTTCAAACCTACAGAGGGCCCTATGGCAGAGAAGATCCCGACGTCGGGTAAACCATAGGAATTGTTCGTAGTATAGTAAACTCCAACATTGAGGGAAATTCCGAGTATACCTACATATGAAGCACTAAACTGGCCAAAGTATGTTTCCAACCCCTGCGGATCGGTAGCGTTAAGAGGATTGTTGAGAACATAGGAGTAAAGATTGACTCCAGCGGAATACCCGATCGGATCCACTTGTAGGAAGCGGCCGATTAGGGGTGAATAGTGCCGAGCCCGGTAGAAATAGATCCCACCTGCTTCACTGTCAACTCGTTGCCCAGTGTAGCCGAATGGACTCGCCGCGGCGTCACTGCCAACGTAAGCTAGGTAGGCGGCCTTCGAGAACACTCCCGCCGAGTCGAACGTGGCAATGACCGAGCCTTGCAAGTCCGGTGCAGATGCCGCGCGAGTGCTAGCTGGGACACTCATCTGGTTTAGGACGCCGTTTGGCCCCAGATCGTAGACGTACCATCGGAGGATGGAGCCGTTATTGCCGTCGTACTCCAGCACGTCACGGTTGTCGGCGTCGGTCACCGAGACCGTTGTGGTGCCGTTGACCGTGCGGCTCTTACGCCAGCCTCGGCCGTCGTAGGCGTAGGTCGAATTGTTGCCGGCACCGGTGGCTGTAACGAGCCGATTCTCAGGGTCGTATCCGTAGGTGTAGGTGCCGTCGCCTGTGAGGTTGTCGTTGGCATCGTAGCTTGGCGTGAGGCCGGTCACCGCGCTGTACCGGTTGAGCTTGTCGGCCGTGTAGCTGGTGGTGCTCGGCGCCCCGGTCGGATAGGCGAGCCAGGTATTGTCGGTGACGGTCTGCCCGACCCGTCGGTTGGTCTTGTCGTAGCTGTGGCCGAAGGTCACCAGCGTGCCGGCGGCGGGCGGCGTCACCGCCGGCGCCGGGTCCCAGGACACCTTGGTCGGCCGGTTCAGCGCGTCGTAGGTGTAGGTCGTGCCGTAGGTCACGGTGCTGCCGCCCGGCGGCACCGCCGCCGTGATCGGCGCGCTGGTGTCGCTGACCTTGGTCGGCCGGCTGGCGAGGTCGTAGGCGTAGGTGACCGCCGGACCCGAGGGTGGGATCTTGCTGGTCAGGCGGTAGAGCGTGTCGTAGCCGAAGGTGATGGTGGCGCCGGCCCGCGTCGTGCGCGACAGCACGTTGTCGACGTTGTCGTAGGTGTATTCCTCGGTGCTGCCGGCCAATCCCGTCACAGGATCGGGATAGGTCGTCTTCTTCAGCCGGTTGAAGCCGTCGTACTCGAAATTGGTGGTGTTGCCATTGGCGTCGGTCAGGCTGGCGAGCTTGCCGTCCGGCGTCCAGGTCTGCCGCAGCATCGCGCCCGCGGGCTTGATGGCACGGTTGAACGTCTCGAAGGGACGGCTCACGGCATCGTAGGTGAGGTCGGTCACCCGGCCCATGGCGTCGGTGAGGCGGACCTGACGGTCGAGCACGTCGTAGGTGGAGCGCGTGACGTTGCCGTTGGCGTCGGTCGTGGTCTCGGGCTTGCCGGTCGGCGTCCAGGTCGAGCTGGTGGTGCGCAACACGGCGCCGGCGCTGCTCTGCTGGACCTGCAAGAGCCGGCCGTCGGCGTCGTAGCTGTTGGTGGTGACGATGCCGGCGGGCGCCGCGATCGTGCCGGGCGAGGTGGTGACGACCAGCCGCCGCGCCGCGTCGTACTGCGATGCGGTGACGTTGCCGTTGGGGTCGGTCGCTGACACGACATCGCCGCGTTCGTCGTACCCATAGAGCGTCGTGCGGTTGAGCCGGCCCGGCCCGGCATCCTCGACCATCGACAGCCGGTTGCCGGCGGCGTCGTAGGTGTAGCGCGTGACCGTGCCCATCGGGCCGGTCATCGACGCCACCTGGCCGAGCGCGGTGTAGGTGTAGGCGGTGCGCGGCGCGATGCCGCCGCTGCCGCTGTCGGGCGCGATCGTGGCAACGTTGCCGTTGGCCGGGTCGTAGGTCACGGTCGTCAACTGGCCGGCCGGCACGGTGGCCGTCGGTGGCCCGGTGATCGAGATCGGCTTGTTGACGGTCGGATCGTAGACGTATTTGGTCGTGGTGGTCGCCGAGAGGTCCTTGGCGATGCGCGTCATGTTCGAGATGTTGTTGGCCCACGGGTTGACGCTTTTGTCGTAGACGACGGACGTGGCGTCGCCCTCAGGCATCGTCGTGGTCGAGAGTCGGTCGAGCCCGTCATACAGCATCTTCGTCGTCAGGCTGAGGCCGTCATAGTCCTGGATGTCGAACTGCGCCTTGCCGCGCGGATTGTAGTACAGCACGTGCCGGGTGCCGAGGGGATCGACCTCCTCGCTGCGGTAGCCGGCGAAGAAGTAGCTCCAGGTGGCGCCGTTGGCGTTGGTCTGCGCCGCCACCCGGCCGAGCGTGTCGTAGCGGTTGGTGACAAAGGCGTTGCCGGGGCGGCTCGGATAGAAGATCTCGCTCAGCAGGCCGCCCGGCGCCGACCCGCCCGCCACCGTGTAGGCGAAGGTCGTGGTGAAGCCCAGCACGTCGACCACCGAGGCGAGGTTGCCGCTGCCGTCATAGGCGTAAGTGACGCTGCGCCCGGTATTGTCGGCGGCCGAGACGAGCTGCTTTGCGTCGTTGTAGCCCAGCGTGAGGGTGCGGCCGAGCCCGTTGCTCACCGCGATCGGCAGCGGCGGGTCGGAGGCGTCGTAGCCGATGGAGGCGGTGACGCCCGACGGCGCGACCCAGGTCGAGAGGTTGCCGTTGGCGTCGAAGGTTAGCGTTGTGGCGTCCTTGTACTTCAAGGTGTAGGCGTTGCCGACGAGGCTGAGCCGGCTCGACGAGCCGGGCTGCGGATGGTAGCTGCCGTCGGCCAGCTTGACGAACTGCTCGGCCTGCGAGCCCATGGTCACGTTGACCGTGTTGTCGATCAGCCGGTCCATCATCCAGCGCTGCACCAGCGTGGCGACCAGCACCTTGTCGAACGGCTTGGCGGGGTCGCTGAACAGGTCCTGGGCGATGTAGATCGCCGCGATCGCCGCCGCGCCGTCGATCGGCGAGTCCTGGCCCAGCCCCTTCAGGCCGTCGCTGTTGGCGAGCGCGGTGATCGACTGTGCGACCAGCCCGGGCCGAGCGGGCCCTTGGTGTAGAGATTGTTGGAGTTGTACGAGCGGCGGAACGCCAGGCCGACAGGGAAGTCGGCCGAACCCAGCGACAGGTCCTCGCGATCGTAGTGGAACGCACCGGACGACAAGTCGAACGGGTCGTAGCTGTAGAACTGCGGTAACGGGAAGATGTACGGGCTGTTGACGCTTACATCCCGTACCGTCTCCTCGGGGACGAGATCCTCGGTCGTGTAGCCTCCCTTGAGATTGGAGGAAATGATGTAGCCGAGCAGGCGGATGCCGTCGGTCGGAGGCGCGATCCGAATGTACCCGCTTCCGAACCAGGCGCCCACGGTGAAATTCCCGTTTCGAGGCAGGACGAAGCGATAGCCCAGGTTGATGTAGCTCTCGATCGAGCTGAGGTCGCTCACCGTGTAGTTTACGAGCTGTGGCTTCACGACCGTCGTCCAGTTCGTCGAGTCGGCGTTGTAGATGACCTCGCCTTGTGTATTGGCGATGTCGAGCAGGTTGACGGTCGAGACGGCGCCGACCCCGTCCTGCGCGAAATTCTGCTCGAGCGTGCCCCATTCGAATGCGCTGCCGTTGCCGCCGTCGGTGAAAAAGGCCTTCTCGACCCTCTCGTTCGGAACGTCGACCTTCAGGCTCGTTCCCGCGACAAACGACCCCGGAACATCGACATAAGGCCCACCTACCTGCCCGGCGATGCCGACGGCGCTATGCGTGACGAACTTGGTGCCGGCCATCCGGTCGGTGATCGCGGTCGACGCCGAGGCCTGCGCCAGCCATGAATAGCCGATCATGTTGAGGGCTTCGCCGAGCACCGCCTCCGAGCTCTCCGCGTGGCCCTCCGCCCGGTTGGCCTGGAGCTGCCGGCGGTGAAACTCGACCATGCCGCGCCCCGTGAAATCCCAGCCGGCCACGATGGCATAGGTGTAGGTGGAGATCGCCTTCAGGACGTTCTCGGAAGAGTAGATGTGTGTGTAGCCGGTCTCGCAATCCCCCTGCGGCCCTGCAGCCTTCAAGCAGAATGGAAAGGAGACGGAAAACGAGATCGTTGTGGCGTCGATCGCGCCCGTCGCTTGCGCCAGGCCGTCCCGGTAGAGCACCGGCTGCCGGCTTCCGTCGTAGACGATGGAAAGCCGGTGGCCGTAGATCGAGTCCGCAAAGTAGGTCTTGTCTATTCCGCCGATCTGCAGCCGAAGGGTCGTGCGGTACTCGTTCGGGATGTCGCCGGTCCAGACTTCCGGTGTTTCTCCTTCTGGCTCGTAGGGCGGCCTCGTGGGGAAGGCGAAATCCTGCGGCAGCGGGCTAATATAACTGCCGCCGATGACATCGCGGGTCGTCGGCGGCTGGCTGCGCGAGCGAATGTAGCCGACCAGGTTGTTGGCATAGGTCGTGAGCGAGCTGGCGATGTTGGCGCTGTTCAGGTTCTGGATCGAGGTGTTGCCGTTGATCGTCGCGCCCGACTTCGCCGCCGTCAGGAAGGTCGATTGGTTGTAACCCACGATCGACCCGAGATTGCCGTAGCCGGCAGCCGTGCTGTAGGTCTTGTAGCTGGGATCGAGAGCATAGGTCGTCGAGCCGAGCGACCCGCCCGTCGCCTGGACCCAGACATGGGGAACATCCTTGGCCTCGAACGGCTTCGACGCGCAGTCTGGATCGAAGGAGAAGCCATCGAAGCCGCCGGCAGCAAGCAGCGAGTTCAGAGGACAGGAGTTGCCGATCTCGACGCCATAGAAGGCAACGGCCCGCTCGGCGTTGATGTTGATCGTGCCGAAAGCGTAGCTCGCCGTGTAACCCGAGGCGCGCAGCAGGGCCACCAGCAGCGCCGACTGGTCGAAATCGTTGCCGCTGCCGTCGAGCAGGGTGCCCAGCGCGCCCTTCTTGACCCCCCAGGTCGGGCTGTATTCGATGTTCGTGTAGACGTACTCGAAAATCAGCTTGGCGTCGTATTTGAGGGCACGCGCGAGCTCGGGGATCGAGGCTGGGGCGGTGACGCCGGGCTGGGCAATCAGCGGAGGGCTGCCGGCCGACGCGCCACCACCCAGCATCGCCAACGCGAGGCAGGCGGCGAGCGCGATCCGGAGCACGATCGTCGATCTGCGAAGCGAAGCCATCACGGCAGGCTCCTATCTTTTCTGCGGGGTGGGTTCCGGTCCCGGCGATGGCGTGATGCGCTGCGCCGGCAGCGGCGCAACGGTCTCGATCTTCTGCCGCTCCATTGTGGCCCGGCGCCGCGCCAGGAAGGCGGCGCGCTCGGCCGGCGTGTCCGGCTTGATCTCCAGTCGGTGGATACCCGGCGGGCTCACCGGGGCGGCTGGCAGCAAACCATTGGGCGATGGGGCGCCCTGAGCCGGCGGGACCGGCGGCGGATGCGGGCTGTCGGCCGGCTGCGCAGCCGCTTCAAAGCCGGCGAGCAGGATCAGCACCCCCAAGGCGGCGGACGACCGGACCGCCTTCATGTGTTCCCCCAGCGTGCATTGTTCCAGTTGAAGCAGCCCCACACGCCGGTGCTGCTGGCGCTGGTCACCAGGATCTTCTGCGAGGTCCGGTTGCCGTTGGGGTCGTAGGTGTAGGCGATGCAGACGCCGGTATCGTAGCTCGCCGTGGCGATGCGGCCGAGCGCGTCGTAGGTGTAGACGACGGAACCGTTCACGGCGAACGCGCCCGTCGAGGCCCACCCGCCAGCGGCGGCGGCCCCGAGCAGCGCGGCGATCACGAGGGCCCTGCGCAGACCTGACTTCGGCATGGCGTCGATCTCCCGGATGCGAGGTTGACGGCCGGCCTCACCAGCCGCGACGGGCGACGAACTTGTACTGCCAGTTGGCGAGGGTCAGGGTGACGCTGACGGCGGAGCCCTTGTTCGAGGTGACATAGGGCGTGGGCGAGGTGGCGAAGAAGGTCAGGCCGCCGCGGTTGGCGGTCAGCGCCAGCGGCAGGGTGAAGGTGCCGTAGTTCCCGATCAGGCTGGCGGCGTGCAGCGTGTCGCCGACGATGTACCCGTGCTCGGGCGTGACGTTCACGACGATGAAGTCGTAGAAGGTCGGCTTGATCCCGATATTGTGGTTCGAGGCCACCCAGTTGCCGGCCACCAGGGGCCACGCGAGCAAGCCTTCGAACACGCCGTTGTAGGCATATGGAATGGTGCTGGTGACCGTGGTCGGGCTGGTCGCCGCCTCGCCGACGAAGACGACGTTGGCTTGCGGCGCCAGCGAGCCGTTGCCGAGATAGCCCTTCATCTCGCCGATGTTGAAGGTGAACTGGCCGCTCTGGATCGAGGGCGTGCCACCGGCCTGGTAGACCGGCTCGCGGATGGTCGAGGCGGTGGTCAGCGTGCCGTTGGCAGCGACGGTTACGTAAAGGTAGTTCGTGGTGTTCGCGACCAGCCCGCTCCAAGCGAGGTTGCTGGCGCTGAACCCGACGAAGTCCCTCTGCTTGCCGGTGGCCGGATCGTTGCCGTTGGCGGCCGTCACTGTCAGCGGCGTAGTGCCGGTCAGGCCGACGGATGTCACGGAAAGCGATACCGACGTCGCCGGCAGGAAGCTCGGAACACCGCCGGTGGTCACCGGCCCCGAGGTCACGACCTGGCGCACTGCCGAACCGCCGCTCAGGACGAGCGCGTTGATACAGTTGAGGAGGTGAGTGAAGTTGCTCATGACCTGGGTGGCGTCGGCCAGCGTGCCATTGGTCAGGGTATTGGGAATGGCGCCGAGGTCTGCGCGCGCACCGGACTGCAGGTCAGCGCCGCGGCGATGAATAACGCAAACATCGTCCTGATCATGTCGAATTCCCCCTTGGCCGGGTTGTGACGCGTGCCGACTTGGACGTTGTGCACCAGCGGCGACGCTTCTCGCAGCATCGGACGTCCACTCACAAAAGCGCAATCGATTGCACCTGTAGTGGCTTATGCAAGCGCTAGCTTGCGCCGACTAGAAACGATTGGCAATGCTACCGTTGGTATCGGGAGATATGCGGAAGCGACGCTCCTGGGATCAGGGCTGCCCCTGAAACTCCCCGACGTCATCAAGGGCTTCAACTGGCTGACCTACGAAGGCGGCAAGTTCTCGACCAGCCGCCGGCGCGGCATCTTCACCGATGCCGCCCTCGACCTGCTGCCCGCCGACACTTGGCGGTGGTGGCTCGCGGCGAACGCGCCGGAAGGCTCCGACAGCGACTTCACCGTCGAGCGCTTCGTCGACGGGGTGAACAAGGACCTCGCCGATACCTTCGGCAACCTGGTCAACCGCTGCCTCAGCTTCGCCGCCTCGGCGTTCGGCGGCACCGTCCCGGCAGGCGGGCAACCCGGTCCCGCCGAGCAAGCGCTGGTTGAGCGGCTGGATCTGGAACTGGCTGCGCTTTGCCGCCATCACGACGGGCTGGCGTTGCGCAAGGCCGCCGCCTCCGTACGGTCGGTGTGGAAAACCGCCAACGCCTACGTCGCCGAGGCCGCGCCATGGTCCGTCCTGAAGCACGATCGCGACCGCGCCGCCGTCCTCACCCGGACGGCGCTCAATCTCGTGCGCCTGTCGGCGACTGTGGCCTGGCCGTTCATTCCCCGGGCCGCCAGCCTCGTGCTGCGCTGTCTCGGCGAGGACGCCGATCCACCGACCTGGATCAGCGACGGACCGACGGCGATCGCCGCCCTGCCCGCCGGCCGCACGCTCTCCGTGCCGCCGCCGCTGTTCCCGAAGATCACGGCCGCGAGCCTCGCCGCGCCGCGCTCGCCTGCTCCTGCCCCAGGCGGGGCATGCGCATGAGGAAGAATCGATGGTGGCTGCAAAAGAGAGCCAACCCGGCTTCTCGGTCTACCCGCGCATGTAATCTCATGACAGCAGGGCCAGATCCCCACAATTCGAAGAACACCGACCCGATCGCCATGGCCGGCGCAAGCGAACCCACTCATGACGAACAGCCATTCCTTTGCGTCACTGCCAAGTCATTGATTTCGAAGGCCAATGACGCTGTGACGCAAATGACGCAAGATTTCACGCTGTCTTTTCGCGGCCGCTCCGGGAAGGAGAGCCGAGACCGGGACGGAGCGGGCATCCGATGACTGCGACCGCAAGACGACGGCTGCGACCGCAACAGGCGGGCCGAACGGTCGCTTGCGGCCGGTCCAACTCCTTGATTCCAAAGGCTGCGACCGCAACGACCGCACCGACCGCAAGAACTGGGGGGTCGTTCCATTCTGCTGGACGGCGTGTCCGTGTCTCCGCCGGCGATGGTGCGGCTCCGGCGCCCCCGACGCGACGCGTCCAGGGGCCGCTTCAGCCGCGCAGGCCCGCTCCGCGCGCGCGGCCGACCCGGCGTCAGGCCGGCCGCCCGCCGGACGGCATGGGCGTTCCGGCGAGCGCCGCCTCGAGCAGCACGAGCCGATCGTTGCCCCAGAACAGGCGATCGTCGACCGCGAAGGTCGGCACGCCGAACACGCCGCGGGCGCGCGCCTCCTCGATCAGGGCCTCGTGAGCGACTTTGGCCTGCGGTGCCTCGAGGGTATCGGCAAAGGCCTTCGCGTCGATCCCCAGGAGCGCGGGAAGCTCGCCGATGGCGGCATCGTCGATCTCGCGTCGTTCGACGAAGATCATCATCATGAGCTGCCGGCAGCACGCGACCAGGGCACCCTGGGCACCGGCCGCCAGGCAGGCGAGCGCCGGCAAGGCCGGGTCGACGCGAAACGGCTTCGGCTCCTCGAAGGGCACGCCGTAGTGGGCCGCCCAGCATTTCGCGTCGTAGGCGCGCCACGCCCCGTCGTACTGGCCGGACACCGGCTGCTGGCGGAACGGGTTGCTGCCGCGGCGGTCCAGCAAGGTGCCGCTGGCGATCGGCTTCCAGATGAACCGGCAGCCGAGCTCGCGCTCGATGCGCGCGACCTGGGTGGCGGCCAGGTAGGAGTACCGGCTGCCGAGGCCGAGATAGAAGTCGATCGTCGTGGCGGCGTCCATCCGGGCCGCCGCCGCCTAGCGCGGCTTGTCGCCGGCAATCGTGATGCGGTGCATCACCCGGCGATGGCCGTGATAGTCGTTGATCGGGTTGTGCATGGCGCAGCGATTGTCCCAGAAGGCCAGCGAGCCGACCTCCCAGTGGAAGCGGCAGGTGAACTCCGGCCGCGTCTGGTGCTCCCACAGGAACTTCAGGAGCGGCAGGCTCTCCTTCTCGGTCCAGCCCTTGATGTGCGCGGTGTGGGCGTCGGACGTATAGAGCGCCTTGCGCCCGGTCTCGGGATGGGTGCGCACGATCGGGTGCTCGGCGCTCAGCGCCTTGTGCTCGACGCCGGCGGCCTTCAGGCGATCCTCGCGGGTCCGGGTCACGTCGGCCTTGACCGAAGAGCTGACGCCGATCAGGCCGTCGAGCGTCTGCTTCAGGCCGTCCGACAGCGCCTCGTAGGCGAGGTACTGGTTGGCGAACATCGTGTCGCCGCCATAGGGCGGCACCTCGCGCGCCAGCAGCATGCTGCCCATCGGCGGGATCGGCAGATAGGTCGTGTCGGAATGCCAGATGCCGCCGAAATTGTTGCGCTCGTGCTCGAGCTTGACCACCGGCGTGATCATCGGCGATTCGGGCAGGCCCTTGAGCTGCGGGTACTCGATCGGCTCGCCGAAGCGGCGGGCGAAGCCGAGCTGCTGCTGCGGCGTCACCTTCTGGCCGCGCAGGAAGATCACCAGGTGGTCGAGGAAGGCTTGCCGCACCTCCCCCACGACCTCGTCGTCGAGCTCGCGCGCCATGTCGACGCCGTGGATCTCCGCGCCCAGCGCGCCGGCGATCGGCCGAACCTCGATGTGACGATAGTTCCTCATGTCTCTCTATCCTTTCACCCAGGGCGGCGCTGTCTTGGCCATGAAAGCCTTGATGCCGAGCGAGGCCTGCGGCCGGCGCAGCAGGCCGACCAGCCGTTCGGCCGCATCGTCGAGCACGGCGTGGTCGTCCCGGGCGGCGCAGGCCAGCACCAGGTCCTTGACGGTCGCCAGCGCCTGCGGCTCGAGCCGCAGGATGTCCTCGATCACGGCGTCGAGCGTGCTGTCGATCTCGGCGGCCGTGGCGCAGAGATGGCGACCGATCCCCAACCTGTGGGCCTCGGCCGCGTCGATCACCCGGCCCGTCACCGCAAGGTCGCGGACCACGCCCTCGCCCAGCCGGCGCACCAGGAACGGGATGATCTGCGACGGGATGAACCCGACCTTGGGCTCGGGCACGCCGAAGCGCGCGCTGGCATGCAGGATCACGACGTCCGAGCAGCACGCCATGCCGAACCCGCCACCCACCGCCGAGCCCTCGACGATCGAGACCGTGGCCTGCGGCAGGGTGTTGAGCGCGAGCAGCGCATCGCCGAACTGGCGGTAGGCCGGGACCAGCGGATCGTCCGCGCCATTGGCCGGCCGCGGCGGCATGTCGGCCATGGCATCGAGGTCGCCGCCGGCGCAGAAATGCCCGCCGGCGCCGCGCAGCACCAGCACCCGGCACTCGGCGTCGTCGCGCACCGCGGCGAAGGCCTGCTCCAGCTCGAGCATCATGGCGTGCGTCAGCGCATTGCGCCGCGCCGGACGGCTCAACGTCAGCCGGGTCACTGGGCCGCAGCGCGTCACATCGAGCGAGGTGTAGGCCGCCATGGCCGCCTTCTTAGCATCGCCGGCAGCGAAATTCATGGATACGCTCCCTCCCCCGTCCTGCGTTTCCGAGTTCACGGATCAGGTTGTCCTCCCTGCGCGAAGCGCGGGGAGGTGCCCCCGAAGGGGGCGGAGGGGTCATGAGCCAAGGGTCTCGGCGTCAGTCACCGATCAGCGTCGTCACTATGATGAGCGTTCTGGCAACGCGTGTGTTGCTCTCGACCCCTCCGCCCCCTTCGGGGGCACCTCCCCGCGCTGCGCGCAGGGAGGACAGTATGAGTGTAGGCTCCCGGGGATGAAGTCTTTCCTGGCCGCGCTCTTCGTCACCTTCGCCGGCGTCACCGCGTCGGCGCAGGAGTGGGCCAACGTCGCCACGCCGACGGCCGGGCCGCCGCAATCGATCGGCTTCTACACGGCAGGCTGCCTGCAGGGAGCCCAGGCCCTGCCGCTCGACGGCCCGGGCTACGAGGCGATCCGGGTCAGCCGCAATCGCTACTGGGGACAGCCGGTCACCATCGACTTCATCAGGACGCTGTCGGAGAAGGTGCGGGCGGACGGCCAGGCGCCGCTCTACATCGGCGACATCGGCCAGCCGCGCGGTGGCCCGGCACCGTCGGGCCATGCCAGCCATCAGACCGGGCTCGATGCCGACATCTGGTTCGAGCGCCAGCCCGGGGCGCGGCGGGCGCCGGCGGAGCGCGAGAACCCGCGCCTGCGCTCGCTGGTGCGGGCGGACGACGGCGGCATCGACGACAGCGTCCTCACGCAGCAGCACGTCACCCTGCTGCGGCTCGCCGCCGGCATGCCGCATCTCGATCGCATCTTCGTCAACAAGTGGATCAAGCAGCGGCTCTGCCAGGCCGTCGGCGGCAATCGCGCCTGGCTGCGCAAGCTGGTCGTCTGGGTCGGCCACGACGCGCACTTCCACGTCAGGCTCCACTGCCCGCCGGGCAACCCGCAGTGCCAGCCCCAGGCCGGCTACTACGAGGACGACGGCTGCGGCGAGCAGCTCGATCTCTGGTTCACCCGTCCGCCGGTCACCCTGCCGCCGCCCGGCACGCCGCAGCAGCCCTACCGGCCGAAGCTGCCCGCCGCCTGCACGGCCGTGCTGAAGGCGCCGTAGAGCAAGATTATCTCAGGTCGCAGCACCAAAGAACACCTCACCTTGAGGAGCCGCGCGCCGCGCGGCGTCTCGAAAGGTGGGTAACAGACGTACTCTGGCCGACCCTTCGCGGCCTGCAGCCGCTCCTCAGGGTGAGGTCATTCCTTGCTGCTTCGAGCGAGCAAGAACACGTTCTCGCCGCTCCACCAGCCTCACTCGCCCTGGCCCAGCAGGCTGCCGGCGCGCCGCGACAGGCGGAAGAACCACTGGAAGACCTGGAAGCCGATCACGAGATAGGCCACCGACAGGGCGAAGGCGACGCCCAGCAGATCCCAGTGCACGGTCTGCTCGGCCATGATGGCGCGCATGCCCTCGAAGACGTAGGCGGTCGGCAGGCCGTAGGCGATCACCTGCAGCCATTGCGGCAGGACCGAGATCGGGTAGTAGACGCCGCTCACCGGCATGAGGATGAACACCGCCGCCCAGGCGAAGCTTTCGGCGCTCTGGCCGACCCGCATCACCAGCCCCGACATGGCGAGCCCGATCGACCACGAGAACATCTGCAGGATGGCGAAGAAGGCGATCAGCGGCAGGCCGAGCGAATAGATCGAGTAGCCGAAGAACGCCCAGGCCATCAGGGACACCGGGATCAGCCCCAGCAGGGTGCGCAGCAGGGCGGCGACGATGATGCCGGTCGCCAGCTCCCAGGACCGGATCGGGCTGACGAACAGGTGGCCGAGATTGCGCGACCAGATTTCCTCCAGGAAGGCGATCGACAGCGAGAGGTTGCCGCGCACCACGACCTCCCACAGCAGCAGGCCCGACAGCAGCACGCCCGCCGCCTGGGCCACGAACGAGGCCTGCGGCAGCAGGTACTGGGTCATGAAGCCCCACATCACCATCTGCACGGCCGGCCAGTAGATCGAATCGACCAGCCGCATCACCGAGCTGCGCCACAGGTGGATGTGGCGCATGACCAGCGCCCAGATGCGCTCCGCCGAGCCGATCACGACACCGGCTCCTTCCGGTCGAGCGAGTCGAGGCCGCGGCCGCGCCCGCGCGCCATGTCGAGGAACACCTCCTCCATGTCATCGCGGCCGAAGCGCTCGATCAGCTCGCGCGGGCTGCCGCGCTCGAACACGCGGCCGGCCTGCAGCAGGATGACGTCGTCGCACAGGCGCTCGACCTCGCCCATGTTGTGCGAGGCAAGCAGGATCGTGGCCCCGGTCTCGTGCTGATAGCTTTCGAGATAGCCGCGCACCCAGTCGGCGGTGTCGGGATCGAGCGAGGCCGTCGGCTCGTCGAGCAGCAGCACGTCGGGCTTGTTGATCAGCGCCTTGGCGAGCGCCACCCGGGTCTTCTGGCCGGCCGACAGCTTGCCCGCCTGGCGGTCGAGGAAGGCTGCCACCTGCATGTGCTCGGCGATCTCGTCGATCCGCCGCGAAAGCTTCCGCACGCCGTAGAGCCGGCCATAGAACAGCAGGTTCTGGCGCACCGTCAGGCGGTGCGGAAGATCGACATAGGGCGACGAGAAATTCATGCGCGGCAGGGCGGCGTAACGCCGGCGGCGCACGTCGATGCCGAGCACGGAGATCTCGCCCGCGGTCGGCTCGAGCAGGCCCAGCAGCATGGCGATCGTCGTCGTCTTGCCCGCGCCGTTGCCGCCCAGCAGGCCGAGCACCGCGCCGCGCGGGACGGCGAAGGTCAGGTCGTCGACCGCGACGATCTCGCCGTACTCCTTGCGCAGGTGACGGACTTCGATGGAGAGGGTTGTGGACACGCTAACTCTCATACTCCTCCCCGGCTCCGCCGGGGAGGTGTCGCGTCATACGCGACGGAGGGGTCATGAGCCATGGCACTGCTATCATTTGTGGCTCATGACCCCTCCGTCCGCGATGACGCGGACACCTCCCCACTTCGTGGGGAGGGGAATGAGCGCCCTTCCGCGAGGCAGGCGACGGGTAGCGCGGAGTCCTCCCCAGCTTCGCTGCAGCGAAGCTGGGGAGGACACTCGTTACAGCGCCGCGAGGGCCGCCTCGATGCGGTCGAGGCCCTTGCTGAGGCGATCGGCGCCGGCCGCGAAGCAGAGGCGCACGTGGCCCTCGCCGCCCGGACCGAACGCCTCGCCCGGCGCCAGGCCGACCTTGTGGTCCTTGGCCAGGGAAAGGCAGAACTTCATCGTGTCGCTCACGCCCTCGACCGAGAAGAAGGCATAGAACGCCGCCTCGGGCCGCGCGATGGTGACGCGGGGCTGCGCCGAGAGGCGCTGGAACACCAGCTCGTTGCCGGCCCGGCAGCGCTCCAGCATCGCGGCGATGAAGCCGTCGCCCTTCTCGAGCGCGGCGACCGCGCCGCGCTGCAGGAAGTGCGGCACGCCCGACGTGTTGATCTGCACCAGCTTGGCGAACTGCTCGCCGAGGCCCGCCGGGTGGGTGAGCCAGCCGACGCGCCAGCCGGTCATCGCCCACGGCTTGGAGAACGAGTTGAGCACGAGCAGCGGATCGTCCGGTCGCGCCTGCTCGAGGAAGGACGGCGCCACCGGGCGGCTGTAGATCAGCCGGGCGTAGACCTCGTCGGCCATCACCCACAGGCCGCGGCGGCGGGCGAAGTCGAGCACCGCGCGCTGCTCCTCCGACGTCATCGTCCAGCCCGTCGGGTTGCCCGGCGAGTTGACGAAGATCGCCCGCGTCCGCTCGTCGACGGCGTCGAACAGCTTCTGCAGGTCGAGCGTCCAGCGGCCGTCCGCCGTTCGGTCGAGCGGGGCGTAGCGTGGCTCGGCGCGCACCAGCCTGGCGGCGGACGTGATGTTCGGCCAGATCGGCGACACGATCACGATGTTGTCGCCGGGGTCGGCCAGAAGCTGGCAGCACAGCACGATCGCCTGCATGCCGCCCGTGGTGACGGTGATGCGATCGGCCGGGCAATCGATGCCGTACAGGCGCTGCGTGTAGGCCGAGAGCGCGGCCCGCAGCTCCGGGATGCCGCGCTGCCAGGTGTAGAAGGTCTCGCCCGCCTGCAGGCCCCTGGCCGCGGCGTCGCGCACGAAGTCGGGCGTCACGAGGTCGCCCTCGCCGAACCACAGCGGCACGATGTCGGGCTGGCCGAACACCGACGACGCCACCTCCGAGATCGGCGTCTCGGAGAGGTCGCGGGCGACCGGTCCGCTCAGCGAGGCCGCGAGGCCGGGCGGCTGGAAGCGCGTTTGATCTTGCATGGAGCCGAGGTAGCGCATCGGCCGGGCTTCCGCCAGACACCGGGCTGCCCGACAATTGTTCAGGCCAGCCCGACATTAATTGCTGGCCCGGCCTGTCGCTGGCCCGTTGACCGTCTGCCAGGAGTGGTCCGATGAAGCGCGTCTCTCTCGTCATGTCCCTCGTGCTGTCGGCGACGGCGATTGCCGGCGGCTGCGCCGCGCCTGCGAGGTCGCTCGACCAGATCCGGCCCGGCATGAGCCGCCAGGAGGTCCAGTCGACGATCGGCCCGCCGCAGACCGTCGCCCACTCCCCCGGCAAGGAGTGCGCCTACTACACCATGCTCAAGGATTTCTGGAGCCGCGTGCCGTGGTCGGTCTCTGACCGCTACTACGTCTGCTACGACGCGGGCCGGGTCGAGGCCTTCGGCAAGGTCGACGGCGCGGCGCCGCAGTGACATCGCGAACGTCGCACGCTAGCGTATCGCAGGGAGCAGGGATGGCTGTCGCCGACAAGGAAACGACGCTGCAGGGCTGGCTGGAGGAGCGCTATCCCGGCACCTATGCGGACGGCAAGCGGCGCGACGAGCTGTGCTATCTGCAGTGCAAGCTGATCCTCAAGCCCGACCGGATCACCACGTCACGCGTGTTCAAGGAATTCGCCCACCTGGTGCGGCGTGCCGCCGAGGCGACCGGCGTCGCGTACGACAGCACACCGAGATCCGAGCAGCGGCCCGAGGTGCGCGAGGTGCTGTTCCTCGATACCGGCGGCTTCCACCTCTACAACAACGGCTTCATCGTCCGCCGCCGCATCGCCTACGAGGACGGCTTCCCGATCGGCGATCCGGAGATCGTCTTCAAGTTCCGCTCGCCCCACATGAAGGCGGCCCAGGAACTCGACGTCCGGCCGACCATCGACGGCAAGTACAGGATCAAGTTCAAGCTCGAGGTCGTGCCGCTGCGCGACCGCATCGACGGCATGCGGCGGCTGATCTCGCACAATGTCGAGTTCGGGCTGAGCCAGGCGCCGCAGGCCGAGCGCATCGTCATGGCCTCGCTCGGCCACATGTCGCTGCACGAGCTGGCGACGATCTTCCCGCCGCTGGCGGCCATCCCGTGCGAGGGCTCGGACGACGTGTCGCTGGTCAATCAGACCATCGTCGAGGAGCTGATGCAGGACATCTGCCTGCTCGATTTCGGGCACCGGACGGCGGCGACGGCCAACCTCGGGCTGTGGCGGTCGCGCGGCGACCATCACTCCTTCGTCGGCGAGTTCGCCTTTCAGCTGCGCTTCGACGGCCCCGACGGCATCGGCCACAAGGCGCTGCACGCCTGCGAGCGCTTCTTCCTCGAGCTCCAGCAGGTCTGCGCCGACTGGCTGGCGCTCACCACCACCAAGACCGGCGCCGTCTATCGCCTGAAGGGCAACCCGCCGCAGGCCCACGAATGAGCGACCCTGCCCCCACCGCTCCGCCCCCCACCGTCTCCCTGGCCAGGCTGTTCTGGGTGTTCTTCGTGATGGGCGCCACCAGCCTGGGCGGCGGCGTCGTCGGCTATCTGCGGACCGGCCTGGTGGTGCGCAACCGCTGGGTCGACGACGTCACCTTCGTCGAGCTCCTGTCGATCAGCCAGACCCTGCCGGGGCTCAACGCCACCAACATGTCGATCCTGGTCGGCGACCGGCTGCGCGGCGGCTGGGGCACCATCGTGGCCACGCTGGGCATGTGCCTGCCCGGCGCCACGCTGATGATCGGCGCGGCCTATGCCTACGGGATTGGCGGCGACGACCCGTGGTCCAAGGCCTTCCTGCACGGCATCGCCGCCGGGGCGCTCGGGCTGATCGTCGTGGTGATGGTCCAGCTCGGCGCCAAGGTCCTGAAGTCGCTGGCCGACTACCTCTTCGTGCTGGCGACGGCGGCGGCGGTGGCGGGCTTCGGCGTGCAGGTGCCCTATGCCCTGATCGTGGCTGGCATCGTCGCCATCTGGTGGCACCGCCCGCGCGACCGGACGCCCAAATGAAGCAGCTCGGCGACCTCGCGGGCGTCTTCGCCTACCTATCGCTGCTGACGGTCGGCGGCGGCATGGCGGCCTTCCCCGAGCTCAAGACGCTCACGGTCGACGTCCATCACTGGGTGACCTTTCCCCAGCTCCTGCACTACTACAGCCTCGGCCAGCTGGCGCCCGGGCCCAACATGATGATGGTGGCCTCGATCGGCACCGTCGTCGCCGGCCTGCCCGGCGCCGCGGTGGCGCTGGTCGCCTTCTTCCTGCCGACCGGCGTGCTCACCTGGGGGATCGGCCGGCTGTGGACCCACATGCAGACCTGGCGCTGGCGGCCGGCCATCCAGACCGGGCTGGGCTCGGTATCGGTCGGCCTCGTGCTGGCGGGCGCCGTCATCATGGCCAAGGGCGCCGTCGTCGACGCCCTGCATGCGGCGATCGCCGCAGTGGTGTTCCTGCTGCTGCTGAAGACCAAGGTGAACCCGGCGTATCCGATCGTGGCCTCCGGCGTGATCGGCATCCTCGCCTACTGGCTGGCAGGGATCGGCTAGCGCTCGGCTATGTTCTTCTTGGTGTCCGGCGTGCTGCCCGGCTGGCAGGACGCCCGCGGCACGCCGATCGCCACGACCCGCCCGTCCTCGCGGGCGAAGCAGCCCGCCTTCCAGTCGCCCGCGAAGGTATCGCCGTCGAGCTTGAACACGCCCTTGCCGTTCGGCACATCGTTGGCATAGCCGCCGTCGTAGCGCACGCCTTCGTTCCAGACGTAGTGACCCTCGCCGAGCCGCTTGCCGTTGCGGTAGGTCCCGACGAAGCGATCGATCGGCCGGCCATGCTCGTACCACTGCGCCGTGCCGCGCCCCTCGGGCTGGCCCGCCCGGCAGGCGCCCGACCACTCGGCCTTGTCCTCGGGCGCCGGGTGCCAATCCCACATCCGGCAGCCGAGATCGGTGTCGAGCAGCCACGTGCCTGCCTCGCACGGCTCGTTCCAGCTGATTTGAATGGAATCGGGCTCACTCGGCGGACAGTCCTGACGGACCGACGAGGAAGGCAATGCCTGGGCGAGTGCCACACCGCCTGCCAGCAGGAACGCCAAGGTCAAAGAGACGCCAAGAAAACGCATCCATATCCCCAATCCCCGCATGTGGCGATATGAGGTAAACGTACATTAACACACCTGCCCGAACCGGATTGGATATTAATGCCGGTCGGCCATGCATATGAGCGAGTATCTCGCGAGGTGTGTATCCTGCGCCACACTGAGCGCGGCGTGCCGGGTGTGCTAGGGTCAGCCATGGGTATCCTGATCCTCGGCCTGGTGCTGTTCATCGGCATCCACACCGTCACCACGCTCCGCCCGACACGGGCAGCGATCATCGGGCGTATCGGCGAAGGGCCCTACAAGGGCCTCTACTCGGTAGTGGCCTTGGCCGGCCTGCTGCTGATCGTCTGGGGTTTCAGCCTCTACCGCGGCGCCGGCTACATCCAGGTCTGGCATCCCCCCTGGGCGCTGTTTCACCCGATCTCGCTCGCCCTACTGTGGTTCGCCCTCGTCGCCCTGGCCGCGGCCTACGCGCCGGCGAGCCGGATCAAGTCGATCCTGCGCCATCCCATGCTGGTCGGGGTCAAGGCGTGGGCGCTGTCCCACCTTCTGGTCAACGGCGACCTCGGCTCGATGGTGCTGTTCGGCAGCCTTCTCGCGTGGGCCGTCTACGACCGCATCGCCGACACGCGCCGGGGCTACCCCGGCGCGCCGCCGGTCACAAGCTGGGGCCGCAACGACGCCATCGTCGTGGCGATCGGCACGATCGCCTACTTCGCCATCCTGTGGCTGCACGATTCGCTGTTCGGCGTCACGGCAGCGTAGAGCGCCGATTGCAGCACGGTTGATGCAGCGGGACAGATCGGCGCAGGCCGCCGTCACAGAGCGGCCTCATTGCTGCTCAGGATCACGGGTGTCCGACAAGGACGCCTGTACAAGGAGTAGCCAAATGATGAATCGTCCCCTCCTCGCCTCCCTGCTGATCGTCGCCTCGACCGCCGCCGCCAACGCCCAGACGGCCTGGCCTCCCTCGCCCTACGGCGGCGCCGGGATGCCGTCGCGCCCGCCGCTGCAGGACGACGCTCTGGGCCCGCGCAGCGAGCCGACCGTCACGGTCGCCACCGCGGTCGCGCGCACCCAGATCGAGAAAGGCGGCTACACCGGCGTGCGGGGCGTCAGCCGCGCCGCCGACGGCACCTGGCATGCGAGGGCGCGCAATGCCCAGAACGCGCCCGTGTCGGTCGTCCTCGACAACCAGGGCAATGTGAGCGAGGCGCGTTGACGCCGCGCGGCTGCACGCCCAAGGGTCCGCCCTAGCCAGGCGTTGAAGTAGAAGGAATCCTCATCCTGAGAAGCGGCCGCAAGCCGCGTCTCGAAGGATGGGCCGCACAGAGGATCGTTGGAAAAGTGCTGTCGCAGCACACTTCACTGTTGTCCCCCCAAGGGGCGAAGGATACTTCGCCCTAATCGAGACGGCCGCTTCGCGGCCTCCTCCGGGTGAGGTTCCTTTGTAGTTTTGACGCCCATGGAGGCCCGCCCCGTCCCCGACGGGGCGGGCCTTCCTGTTGCCTGGAGCGGTCGCCGGGCTATAGAGAATGTCACTGACCCGGCAACCGGAGTTGTCATGCGCACCGTCAAGGACGTGACCTATGGGCTGCTGCGGCAGCTCGGGCTGACAACCATCGTCGGCAATCCGGGATCGACCGAGGAGACCTTCCTCAAGGACTTTCCCGACGACTTCCGGTACGTGCTGGCGCTCCAGGAAGCGAGCGTCGTCGGCATCGCCGACGGACTGTCCCAGGGCCTGCGCAAGCCGGTCATCGTCAACATCCATACCGGCGCCGGGCTGGGCAATGCCATGGGCTGCGTCCTGACCGCTTACCAGAACAAGACGCCGCTGATCGTCACGGCCGGTCAGCAGACGCGGGACATGGTGCTGCTGGAGCCGCTGCTGACCAATGTCGACGCCGTCCACATGCCGCGCCCGTGGGTGAAATGGAGCTACGAGCCGGCCCGCGCCCAGGACGTGCCGGGCGCCTTCCTGCGGGCCTACGCCGCGGCGCTGCAGCCGCCCGCGGGCCCGGTGTTCCTGTCGTTGCCGCTCGACGACTGGGACAAGGAGATGCCCGCGTCCTTGCTGGAGAGCCTCGCGCCGCGCAGCGTGGCCACCCGCGTCGGGCCGGATCCCGAGCGCCTCGCCGAGTTCGCCCGCCGCATCGACGCCAGTGCCCGCCCGGTCCTGGTCTACGGTTCCGACATCGCCCGCAGCCAGGCCTGGCAGGCAGGCATCGCCCTCGCCGAGCGCCTCGCAGCGCCGGTGTGGACCGCGCCCTTCGCCGAGCGCACGCCCTTCCCGGAGACCCATCCGCTCCATGCCGGCACCCTGCCGGCCGGCATCGGCCCGCTGGGCGAGAGACTGGCGGGACACGACCTGGTCGTCGTGGTCGGCGCACCGGTGTTTCGCTACTACCCGTTCGTCGCCGGCCGCTACCTGCCGGCGAACGCGGCGCTGCTGCAAGTGACCGACGACCCCGAGATGTCGGCCAAGGCGCCGGTCGGCGACAGCCTGCTGAGCGACAGCCGCCTGTTCCTCGAAGCGCTCCTGCCGTCGATCCGCAGCCGCGTGCCGTCAGCCGCCGCACCGGCGCTGCGGCCGGCCACCGGACCGGCAGATCTCGCGACCCTGCCGCTCTCGGCCGCTGCCGCCATGACCGCGGTGCGCCGGGCCTGTCCGGCCGACTTCGTGCTGGTCGAGGAATCGCCTTCCAACGTACCCGAGATGCAGGACATCTTCCGCATCGACCGGCCCGACAGCTTCTACACCTTCGCCTCGGGCGGCCTCGGATGGGGCATGCCGGCGGCCGTCGGGCTGGCCCTGGCGGAGCGCGACAGCGGCCGCAACCGGCCGGTCGTGGTGCTGATGGGCGACGGCTCGTTCCAGTACTCGGTGCAGAGCCTGTACAGCGCCGTTCGCCAGCAGGTGAAGGCGGTGTACGTCGTGTTCCAGAACGACGAGTACGCCATCCTGAAATCCTTCGCCGAGCTCGAGAGAACGCCCAACGTCCCGGGCCTCGACATTCCCGGCATCGACCTCGTGTCGCTGGCCAGGGGCTATGGCGCTCCCACAGTGCTGGCGCCGACGGCGGACGAGGTCACCGCCGCCGTCACCGAAGCCCTGAAGCGTCCCGGCGCCAGCGTGGTCGTGGTGCCGATCACGCGGCGTTTCCACTCGTTGCTCGGCTGAGCCCGCGAGGCCACGGTTCTGGCCAGGAGGAGTGACATGACCGACGACGACTACGCGCGACGCAGCTATGGCGAGATCTCGGTGGGCACCGGCGAGAAGCCCGGGATCGTCGTGGTCGATTTCCAGCTCGGCTTCACCGATCCGCAATACCCGCTGGGTGGCGCCCCGCTTGTCCTGCGCGCCGTCGAGAACACGTCGAGGCTACTCCAGGTCGCCCGCCGGGTCGGCGTCCCGGTCGCGGTGTGCAACACCGCCTACATGAACGAGCGCGAGATGCCGTACTGGAAGATCACGGCGGTCAAGCAGACCTTCCTGCACGATCACCCGAGCACGGCGCTCGATCCGCGCATCTACGAGCCATCCTACGATCTCAAGGTGACCAAGAAGGGCCCGTCGATCTTCTTCGAGACCGGCGTCGCCAACTACTTCATGAAGGAGCGGGTCGACACCATGATCGTGACGGGCTGCAACACGTCGGGCTGCATCCGCGGCACGGCGCTCGACAGCTTCAGCCATCGCTTCCGCACGCTGGTGCCGGAGGATTGCGTCGGCGACATCGAGGAAGGCCCGCACCGCGACAACCTGCGCGACATCGGCCGGCGCTATGTCGACGTCACGGACCTGGCGTTCTGCGTCGACTACCTGGAGCGCTGGGGCAAGCGCAACAGCGCCTGAGTCAGCCGCAGACGTCGACCCACTGCGCCCCGACCAGCTCGGCCATGCGCGCCGGGCTGATGCGCAGGGCGCTGCTGATCGAGCCCGCCGCCGGATAGACGTCGTCGAAAGCCTCGAGCGAGATGTCGCAATAAACCGGCAACGGCGTCGCGAGGCCGAACGGGCAGACGCCACCCACCGGATGGCCGGTTATCGCCGTCACCTCGTCCGGCGTCAGCATCCTCGGCTTGCCGCCGAGCACCGCCTTGGCCTTCTTGTTATCGAGACGCGCCTCGCCGCCGGTAACCAGAAGCAGGTTGCGATCCTTGACCCTGAGCGACAGCGTCTTGGCGATCTGCGCCGGGGCGACTCCCAGCCCGGCCGCTGCAAGTGCCACGGTGGCGGTGCTGCCGCCGAGCTCGACGATCGAGATGTCGGGCGCATGCAGGGCGAGGAAGGCGCGGACGGATTCGAGGCTCATGAACGCAGGACTCGCAGGCTTGATGTCGACAGCCAAGCTTCATAGCAATGCGAGGACCCCTGTCCAGACGCGAGGAGAATTCCCGTGCTTCGAACGACGACCGGCACCGCGGCATTGCCGTTCCTGTTCCTCGCCACGGCGTGGGCGCAGCCGGCGCCGCCCGTCAGCACTGTGACCTACGCCTGCGCCCACGGGCGCAGCCTGACGGCAGAATATTTCACCGGCCCCACGCGCACCGCGCCCGATGGCGCGCCGCTTCCCGGCGGCCATGTCGTCCTGACCCTGGCCGACGGCAACAAGCTCACCTTGCCGCAAACGTTGTCGGGCTCCGGCATCCGCTATGCCAACGTCGGCGAGTCGTTCGTCTTCTGGAGCAAGGGCGACACGGCCTTCGTCGAGGAAGGCGCCAGCCGGACAGTGACCTATGCCGACTGCATCGGGAGGAAGTAGCCCCCCGAGGGTGCCGAGGCCTACAGCTGGAAGAACCAGAACCCGGCGAAGCCGCCCACGGTCAAGGCCATGCCGAGATACTTGAAGAAGCGTGCCGAGCGCGCTTCCAGCAATCGCTGCCCGCGCAGCGCCGCCCGCTCCGCCCGGGACATCTCGGCCCGGACCCTGACCTGATGGGCGAGGAAGCTCGCTGACACCGCGGGGCCGCCGACGGGACTGTCCTGCTCGAGATCGACGCGCGTGCTCACGAACCAGATCATGAGGCCGATCACGCCGACGCCGAAAAAGCTCGTGTAGGCCACGATCATGAACGCCACGACCGAGGCGAACAGCCAGCAGCCGAGAGCGATCGCATTGAGAATGGACCTGCCGGACATCGCGGCCAGTATACAGGCTCCGGCGTTCGTTCGCCTGCCCGGCATTGCCGGTCTTTCTCAATGGGTGACGCACACACAGGCGCTAACTGCTCGGTTCTCCTCCCCGGCGTCGCTGCTACGGAGCGGGCACAGCGCATTTTTCTCCCGCTGACGCGGGCGGAGAAGATGCGAAGCCTCATGTTCCTCTCCGCCCGCGTAGCGGGGGGAGAGGCTAGGAGAGGTGGGTCATGGGGCGCCTCCCAGGAGCTGAGTTACCTCGGTCCATATGGCTTCGCGCTCTTCGAGCACGCGCTCGCTCGGCTCGGTGCTGGGGCATTCACCCACCTCTCCTCCCCCGCGCCAAGCGCGGGGCCCCTTCCTCTCCCCCCGCTTACGCGGGCGGAGAGGACCCAATGAGCGACCTCCATCCCACTCCTCCCCAGCGTCGCTGGGGAGGAGAACCGAGAAGTTGAGTTTGCGCCTGCGATTTGGCGAGCTCCCGGCAATGACACCTCCGTCGCGCCTCGGGAGGAAAACGAAGACCACCACGCTTCACGTTCCGGGGAGGAAGGCTCGGAGGACGGCCGCGGTCCCTTGTGGCATTCGCGCCGGCGGCCCATATCAGCGACATGCGAAGCCCTCTTCCCGTTGCCTTGATCGCGCTGGCCCTGCTCAGCAGCCCGGCGATGGCGCAGTTGGTGCCCGGCTCGGCCGGCAACGGCGGGCGCATTCCCGACACGATGCTGCCGGGTGCGCTGCCGCCGCCGCCCACGATGCCGGCCCCGTCGAGCCCGGCGCCGGCACCATCGGCGTCCTACGGCAACCGCTATCCCAACACCGAGTCGCTGTCGAGCGACCGGATCCAGTCGCAGGGCTACCGCGTGCAGCGGATCACCCCGCAGATCAACGGCTCGTGGAAGGCCGACACGCGGCGCGACGGCGTGCCGAGCCGGGTCATCATCTATCCCGACGGTCGCATGGTCGAGGAGCGCTAGACGTCGACTATCCTGGCGCCTCGGCTGCGATGCGATCGAGGATCGGCAGGAGATAGCGGCGGAACTCGGCCGGGCTCTCCGACATGGGAAAGTGCCCCATGCCGCGCATCACCTCGAAATGTCGTGCCCTGGTGAGGCGGGCGACCTCGGCGGTGAGCTCGGGAGTGGCCGAAAGGTCGTACTCGCCGGTCAACAGGTACAAGGGGCACTTCCGGGTATCGAGCGACTCGAGTGCCGCATTGCGCAGATCACCGTCGACGAAATAGTAGTGAATGTCGCCGAGGAAGACCGACGGGCCGCCTTGCATGTAGTGCCACAGCGTCTCCCATCGATCGGCCACCGGCGCGGTCGGCGATATGAGGCAGGCGACCGAGCCTGCGGCGGCCTCCTGGCCGTGCACGTCGGGCCTGAACATGAATCCGAGATCGCGCAGCCGGGTGTCGGCGCCGGCATCGGCGTGGGTTGCCGACTGCAGGCCGATCGCCGCCCGGAAATGCTCTCCGTGGCGCAACGCCAGATGAAGGACCGCACGACCGCCGATCGAGCAGCCCATGACCACCGGACGATCGAGGCCCAGCGCGCGCGACAGCGCCATGACGATGTCGACATAAGCGTCGGTGGTGAGTTGGTAAGCTTCGCGCTCGAAGCCGGGCGGCGGCGATGACTTGCCATGCCACGGCAGGTCGAAGGCGATGACGCGGTAGCGCCGCGTGATGTCGGCGTCGTTGAGCAGGGCGCGATACTGCCGGCCGTCGGAGCCAGCGGTATGCAGGCACAACAGAGGGATTCCCTGCCCTGCCTCCTCGAAGTAGAGCCGGTGCGGCCTGCCACGAAGGTCGAGCCGCATGTAGCGACCGACGATGTCCTCTATGACCGGCGCACCGGCGGGTGCCACGGTTGCGGGAAGCGCTTCCGGCCGCAGCGCGGCGAACACCTGCTCGAGGAACAGGAGGTTGCGTCCCCACGCCAACATGTCGCCATCGACGGTCATGTGCCCGACGCGCTGCATGGCGACCAGGCTCTGGAAGCCGACCGGCGGGGTGGGCCTGGCGAACTCGGTCCACACGCCAGGGCTGGCGGCGAGGCTGAAGACCGCGATCGACGCTCCGTCCGGGCTCACGGCGATCCGATCGCCAATCCGCACGCCGACCACCTCCTCGCCGCTCCTCACGGCCAGCGACAGGTTGGCGAGCCTGGCCCGCCTTTGCAGGGCCGGGTTGCCGTCGAGCGCTCTGGCAAGGCGCGTGAAGTCGACCATGCTCAGTTGCCGACCTTGATGTTGGCGTCCTTGATCACCTTCTCCCACTTCGGGATGTCGGCCGCGATGGCGGCGCGGGTCTCCTCGGCAGTGCTGCCGACGACCTCGAGGCCGATCGCCAGGAACTTCTTCTGGATGTCGGGATCGGCCAGCACCTTGAGCGCATCGGCGCGCACCTTGTCGAGGATCGGCTTGGGCGTGCCGGCCGGCGCCATCAGGGCGAACCACGACACTGCCTCGAAGCCCGGGAAGCCCTGCTCGGCCACCGTCGGCAGGTTCGGCGCGCCCGCCGCCCGCTTCTGGGCCGTGAGAGCGATGCCGCGCACCCGGCCGTCATTGACGAACGGCATGGCGGCGCCCGCGTTCTGGATGCCGACCGGCACGACGCCGCTCATGACATCGGTGAGGTTGGCGCCGCGATAGGGAATGTGCTCCATCTTGATGCCGGCGAGGTTGCTCAGCAACTCGGTGGCGACATGCTGCGGCGTGCCGACGCCGGGAGAGCCGTAGCTCAGCTTGCCGGGGTTCGCCTTGGCATAGGCGATCAGCTCGGCCAGCGACTTCACGGCCAAGTCGTTGTTCACGAACAGGATGCTCGAGGTGATCAAGGTGGTGGTGATCGGCGCCAGATCCTTCAGAGGGTCGAAGGGCAGCTTCTGCAGGCTGGGCAGGATGGTGATGGCGGCATTGCCGGACCACAGCAGCGTGTAGCCGTCGGGGGAGGCTTTCGCCACGCGGTCGGTGCCGATGGCTCCGGAGTTGCCCGGCACGTTCTCGACCACCACCGGCTGCCCCCACATCTCGGAGAACTTGTGAGCGAACATGCGGCCGCTGACGTCGGTGGCGCTGCCCGCCGTGAAGCCGACCACCAGCTTGACGGGCTTGTCGGGCCAGCTGGTCTGGGCGGCCAGCGGCGAGGTGAAGAAGGCGGCAATCGCGAACGCAGCAACGAATCGGCCAAACAGGCTCATGGACGCTCCTCCCATATCGCGATACTCGGCGGGGAGCCGGATCGCGTCGTTGACGCCTATCCTTGCATATCGCGCTTCGCTCGCGCGAGTGCCCGATGATCCGTCAGCGTCGCCCAGCGAGCGCACGGTTCTCCAGGCGGCTCAGCAGGCGGACCAGGGGCCAGAGCAGCAGAAAGTAGACGATGGCCGCCAGAACGATCGGCGTCGGGCTGTAGGTGACGCTCTGCGCCTGGCGCGCCTGGAACAGGAGCTCGGGGACCGCCACGACGCTGCCGAGCGAGGTGAGCTTCACCACCTCGAGGGTGTTGGACAGCAGATCGGGCAGGACATTGCGTACCGCCTGGGGCAGCACGATATGGGTCATTGCCTGCAGGCGGCTGAGGCCCGTCGAGCGCCCTGCCTCGACCTGACCGGTCGGCACCGACTCGATGCCGGCGCGAAGGATCTCGCCGTAGTAGGCGCCGGTGTTGAGGAAGAAGGCGATGGCGACGCAGGCGAAACCGCCCAGCTCGAGGCCGGCGAACGGCAGGCCGGCGAACAGCAGGACCAGAAGCACCAGCGGCGGGAAGGCGCGGAAGAAATCGACCCAGGCCATCAGCGGCCAGCGCACCAGCGGATGATGGATTGTGGCGAGCAGCGCCAGCATCAATCCGCCCAGCAGGCCGAGCGGCACCACGATCAGCGACAGCAGGACGGTGTTCCACAGGCCGGCCAGCACGATCGGCCAGATCGCGGCAATGATCTCGGGATTGAGGAAGGTCTCGATCATCGCTTCCACGCGAACTTCGTCTCGATCCAGCGCGCCGCGACCACCACCGGCAGGAACAGGACGATGTAGGCGGCCGCGCCCATCATCAGCGGCGACGGATTGTAGGAGTTGGACATCGCCGAGCTCGCCTGCCCCAGGATCTCGGTGACCGCCACGACCGTGCCCAGCGCCGTGCCCTTGGTGATGGCGATGGTGCGGTTGGTGAGCGGCGGGATGGTGAGGCGCAGCGCCTGCGGCAGGACGACGTTGATCAGGGTCTGCCAGAAGGAAAGCCCGGTCGAGCGCGACGCCTCCCACTGGCCGCGCGGGATCGAGGTGATGCCGGCCCAGAAGATCTCCTCGGAGAAGGCCATCAGCACGAAGGCGAGCGACATCCAGGTCGACACGAAACCGGAGGGCGAGAGGCCGGCGGCCGGCAGGCCGAAATAGATCAGGACGATGATGACCAGCGGCGGCAGCGAGCGGAACAGGTCGACGACGAAGATGATCAGCCAGTTGAGCGGCCGGATGGCGAGCGCCCGCAGCAGCGCCAGCGCCAGGCCGGCGAGCAGGCCGCTCACCACGATCAGCACGGCGAGCTCGATGGTGACGACCATGCCCGACAGGATGTCGGGATAGTACTTCAGCATCACCTTCGCATTGAAGAAGGTCTCGACGAAGCGGTCCCAGGTGGTCATTGCGAAGGTACCTCACCTCGAGGACAGGTCACCCTACCAAGAGCCGGAGCGAAGGCAGCAACCAGGACGACCTCATCCTGAGGAGCGGCCGCAGGCCGCGTCTCGAAGGATGGCAACAGACGTGATGTCGCCCACCAAAGGGCTAAGGCTGCTTCGCGCGAATCGAGACGCGCGCCGCTCATCCTGGGCAAGCTCCCCTCCTCGCCCTTCGAGACGCCGCGCTCCGCGCGGCTCCTCAGGGTGAGGAGGGGAGCGCGTCGAAGGACGGACCGCTCCTCAGGGTGAGGCGTGCGCATTGCCTCTTCCACGTCAGTGCCGCTGGATCTGGCCGATGAAGGCGCGGGTGCGCTCCTGGGTCGGGTTCTCGAAGATGGCGGCGGGCGGTCCCTGCTCGACGATCAGGCCGTGATCCATGAACACCACGCGGTCGGCGGCGTTGCGGGCGAAGCCCATCTCGTGGCTGACCACGATCATCGTCATGCCGCTCTGGCGCAGGTCGCGCATGACCTCGAGCACCGAGCCCACCAGCTCCGGATCGAGCGCCGAGGTCGGCTCGTCGAACAGCATGACCCGCGGCTCGAGCGCGATGGCGCGGGCGATCGCGACGCGCTGCTGCTGGCCGCCCGAGAGCTGGCCCGGCGTGTGGCCGGCGCGGTCGGCCAGGCCGACGCGCTTCAGCGCCGCGAGCCCCAGCTCATCGGCGTCGGCGCGCGACTTGCCCACGACCTTGCGCAGCGCCAGCGTCACGTTGCCCAGTGCCGTCATGTGCGGATAGAGATTGAACGACTGGAACACCATGCCGATTCGCCGGCGGGCATGGTTGATGTCGGTCCGCGGGTCGAGCATGTCGATGCCGTCGACCACGACCGAGCCGGAGGACGGTTCCTCCAGCCGGTTCAGGCAGCGCAGCAAGGTCGACTTGCCCGAGCCCGACGGCCCGATGACGAACACCAGCTCGCGCTCAGCCACCGCGAGATCGACACCCTTCAGGACATGAAGGGCGCCGAAATGCTTGTGGACGTCACGCGCGTCGACGATCGGTTCAGCCACATTTCAGCTCGTGCGGCGTCGGGTCGTAGCCCGGCATGCCCGGCACGCCGTAGCCCGGCGTGATGACGACGGCGAGGTCGTCGGCCTCCGGCTTCTTGTTGAACCACTTCTCGTAGAGCTTGGCCATGGTGCCGTCCTTCTTCATGCAGTCGAGCGCATCCTGCAGCTCGGCACGAAGCTTGGGATTGCTCTTCGGCACGGGGGCGGCCCAGTGTGCGCGCGTGTCCTTGAGCTCGAGGTCGGCGACGAACTGCGGGTTCTTCGAGGCGGCAAACACGATGGTGGTGTTGCCGCCCAGCGTGGCGTAGGCGCGACCCGAGAGCACGGCCTGGGTGGCATCAGGCTGGGTGTCGTAGACCTGGACGGCGAAGCCGTGCTTCTCGCCCATCTCCTTGGCGAGCTTCTCGTACGGCGTACCCTTGTTCACGGAGACCGACTTGCCCTTGAGATCTTCCCAGCTCTTGATCGGGGCCGAGCCCTTCTTGATGCCGAACTGATAAGCGGTCCACAGGTAGCCCGCCGTGAACAGCATGTTCTCCGCCCGCTCCTTGGTGACGGTCGTCGGCGCGGCGATGAAGTCGTAACGGCCGGCCTGCATGCCGGGAATCAAGGTCGAGAAGCTCACCGAATCGATCACGATCTCGCGCTTCATGCGGCGCGCCACCTCGGTGAAGACGTCGATCTGGAACCCCTCGGTGCCGCCGCCCAGCTTGGGCATGGCGTGCGGTGCGAACGTACCGTCGACCCCGGTGCGCAGCGGCGGCTGCTTGTCCTGCGCGAGGAGCGGCGTTGCTCCGATGAGCGTCGCGAGCGCGACGGCCGCCAGACGACGTTTCAGCATCTGAAGTCCCTTCCTTCCAGTAAATCCCCGTGGCTCGACCGTAGAACACGCGTTGCTGAATGGCAATTTACAGGCCATCTTGGCAGCCATGTCAGACCGCATCCTCGTCATCAACCCGAACTCCACCGAAGCCGTCACGCGGGGCATCGATGCCGCGATGGAACCGCTGCGCCTGGCGGGTGGCCCCGCGATCGAATGCGTCACCCTGAAGGAAGGCCCGCCCGGCATCGAAAGCCAGGCGCATGTCGAGCAGGTGGTGACGCCGATCGGTGAGATGGTGAAGAAGCGCGACAACGACTGCTCGGCCTTCGTCATCGCCTGCTACTCCGATCCCGGCCTGCATGCGGCGCGCGAGCTCACCACCAAGCCGGTGCTGGGCATCGCCGAGTGCGGCATCCTGACCGCCCTCACTCTCGGTCAGCGCTTCGGCGTTATCTCCATCCTGCGCAAGTCCATTCCGCGCCACCTGCGCTATGTCGGCCAGATGGGCGTCGGCGAGCGCATGGCCGGCGACCGGGCCATCGGCCTGGGCGTCGTCGAGCTGGCCAACGAGGCCATCACCTTCGCCCGCATGGCCGAGGTCGCCGCCGAGCTGCGCGACGAGGACGG
>JALHMO010000072.1 GCA_022844015.1 Reyranella sp.
GCGATCGCGTCCGGCCTGGCGGTCGGGCGCCAGGCGGGCGGCTGGCTGGTGGCTGGCGAATCGGGGGTTGCCGTCGCCCTCGCTGCAGCGAACGAGCTCGCGGTCGGGCAGGGCGGCATCGCGGTCGGCCTCGACCGGGTTGGGCGGATCGCGCTCGGCCGGCACGCCGTCGCGGTGGTGCGCGACGCCACCGGCAGCCGGATCCGCGTCAGGCTGGGCGAGGGCGCGCTGATCGTCGTGCGCTATTTCGAGGCTGCCGGCGCGGCGCCGCGCTTCGCCGTGGCCCGGGCCGGCCCCGGCGGGCTGCAACCCGACGTGCCCTATATCTGGGCGGACGGGACATTCCATCTCGAGAGCGCGTACATGGCGCCGGAAGGCGAGGGCTCGTCCGTTCCCGAGGCGAGCGCCAGTGATGCGCTGCCCGATCCAGAAGCGTCGCCGCCGGGCGACATCTTCGTCTCTGATGCCGCCGACATCGTCATTGCCATGGACGATGGCTGGGCAATCTCCGAAGCCGGCGCCCCGGCAATGGCGGGCGCCGGCGGCCTGTCGCGATCGTGGGAGGAGGCTCAGGCCGGCGACAGCGGCATCGCCATTACCGGCGGCGGCAAGGCGCGCGTCGGCACTGGCGGCGTCGCCGTGTGCGACGACAAGCGCTACGGCACGGCCGACGCCGGCGACGGCGGTGTCGCGGTCGGCCTCGGCAGCCGCTTCGGCATGATCACGGCCGGCGCGGCCGCCGCGGCGCTCTACGGCGGCTCGTTCGGCATCGTCATGGCGGGCCACGGCAGCGTCGTGATCGGCGGCTTCGAGAGCAAGGTCGAGGTCGGCGCGAACGGCATCGCGATCGCGAGCTGCAAGTGCCCGCTGGGCGGCCCTGGCAGCCTGCTCGTGTGCCGCGACCGCGACGGCGACTTCAGATCGACTGTCGTCTCCGGGGACGGCGAGATCGCGCCCGAGTTCCTGCTGTGGGCGATGCAGTTCGAGCGTCAGCCGGACGCATCCTAGGACAGGTAAGGCAAGCCTCGGCGGCTTGCCGAGGGAAAATCGTCCCTCTATGAACGAGCGTTCTGGATCTCTTGGGGAAGATGGCGTGAGCAAAGGCAAGCGCGTCGCGTTCAGCGTGGGGTTTGGCGCGATTCTGCTGGCCGTGACCCTGGCCGGGGTCGAGGTCCTGTCATCCTATTTCGTCCCGCCGTGGCCGGCCCGGGCGCTTAACCCCCGGCAACCGACGCCGCAGCTGACGCTGGCCGCGCCCTTCCGCAACCAGCCCTGGCTCGCCGAGGCCGACAATTCCTGGGGTCTGCGCGATGGCGAGCGCACGATCGCCAAGCCGCCGGGCGCATACCGTGCGCTCCTGGTGGGCGACAGCTTCGTCGAATCGCGATTCACGCCGCTGTCCCTGCCGGCGGCGGTCCAGCAGCGCGTCCCCGCCAAGGACCAGATCGAGGCGGTCAGCCTGGGCGTGGGCGCGACCGACACGCGCAGCTACTACTACCGCATCCGCGATGTCGCGCTCGCGCTGCAGCCCGATGCCGTGCTGCTGTTCATCTACGCCGGCAACGACTTCGTGCAGCCCGGCGACGGCTACTCGATCGTGCCGCGCCTGGTCGACGAATCGCCGGGCGGCGGGCTGGTCGGCATGGCGTTTCCGCGCACCAGCTGGCTGCTGGTCAACCGCCTCGGCATGGCGGATTTCTTCCGCTCGCAGGCCCGGGCGCCGGCCAATGCCGAGACCGTTCTGTTCGAGGCGGTCACGGCGCCGCCGGCGGAGCGGGTGAAGCGGGTCGTCTCCTACGTCAAGAGCTATCACTATCCGAACGTGCCGGAGGCGAAGCTCAGCGAAATCTTCTCGCGCGGCGACAACCGCTTCATCGACGTCGCGCTGCCGCAGCAGGGCCCCGAGCAGGAATACCTGCTGGACTGGATGTTCGGCACGCTGCTGAGCTGGGAGACCGGCGACTGGGAGGTGGCCAAGAACGAGGCCGACGCGGTCCGCCTGATGGGTACCGGCCAGGTCGATGCGACTTTCTCGTGGATCGAGGCGGCGCACCGACTGCTGCGCGCGCGCGGCGTCCCGATGGTGGTCTTCCTCATTCCGATGGGCAGCGTCGACCCCGACTACGTCGAGTTCTGGAAGCCATGGCCGCGCGCCTACAGCTGGAACATCATCTGCGACATGTGGGCCGCCCGGCTGGCCGAGAAGATCGGAAAGACCGACATGCGCTTCGTGAACCTGCGACCGACGCTCGAGGGCATCCCGGGCACCTATCGCAAGATGGACGGCCACTGGACCCAGAAGGGCGAGGCCGTCGTCGCTGACAAGGTCGCCGCCGAGCTCGAGGCTCTGCTACGCTCGCGGGGGACGGGGCCGCGCTGAGCGTTACGCTGGCTTCGGCTGCACACTCTCACATGGAAAGAACCCGTCGTCCCGACCGGAGCCGAGCGTAGCGAGCGAAGTGGAGGGACCTTTCTTCCTGCAGTATTGGCAAGAAGGGTCTCTCGACTGCGCCGCCCTGTGGCGGCTTCGCTCGGGGTGACGGAGAAATTGAGCAGCTGCGAGGGCGCCGCCTTACGGCAGCAGGACCAGCGGCCCGATCGTTCGGCGGCTTTCGAGGTCGCGGTGCGCCTGGGCGGCGGCGGCGAGCGGGTAGCGGTGGCGGATATCGAGGCGGATGAGGCCGCGGCGCAGGGCGTCGAAGGTCCGGCTCGCCATCTCGCGGAGCGTCGCCGGGTCGTCGGTGTAGTGGAAAAGCACCGGGCTCGAGACGGTGGCGGATTTCTCGCCGATCTCGCGGAGCGACAGCTGCTCGATCGCCCCCGTGGCGTGGCCGTAGCAGATCCAATGGCCGCACATCGCCAGTGCGGCGAGATTCTCGCGCGCGGCGGCACGGCCCAGGCCGTCGTAGATCACGTCGGCACCGCGGCCGGCGGTCGCGTCGTGAACGGCCGTGGCGAAGGCGGCGTCACGGCCGACGATGACGGCATCGCAGCCGGCGGCACGGGCAGCGCGCGCCTTGTCCTCGGTAGAGACGGTGCCGATCACCCGGGCCCCCAGCGCCTTCGCCCATTGGCAGAGCAGCAGGCCGACGCCGCCCGCGGCGGCGTGCACCAGGAGAGTCTCGCCGGTGCGCACGGCGTGCGAACGATGCAGGAGATACTCCGCGGTCATGCCCTTCAGCATCAGCGCCGCCGCGCTCTCCGCGTCGATGTCGTCGGGCAGCACGACGACGTGCCGCGCGGGCAGGGTGCGCACGCCGACATAGGCGCCCGGAGGGGCGCAGGCGTAGGCCACGCGATCGCCGGGAAGCAGATGCGTGACACCGTCGCCGAGGTCCAGGACCTCGCCGGCCGCTTCCATGCCGGGCGGCGCAGGCGGCTCGATGAAAGGGTACTCGCCCGTACGCACATAGACGTCGATGTAGTTGACGCCGATGGCGGCATGGCGGATGCGAACCTCGCCGCGGCCCGGCGGCGGTACCGCGAGCGTGCGGGTCTCGAGGGTCTCCGGGCCGCCGAAGCGGCTCACGACTATGCCTTGGGTGGAGAGGGCATCGCCGGCCGTCGCGCGCAACGCCGGCGCGTTGGTTGCGCCGGGCGTCACGGGGGTTCCGGGCCGTCGGCGCAGGAAGGCGCGCAGGCCGTCGAAGCCGCCTTCGTAGACGCCCTTGCCGACCAGGTCGGCGAACTCCTGCTCGCGGCCGCGCGGCGCGTCGAAGGTCGATTGCCAGTGCCAGAAGGTGCGGTCGCCGTCGGTGACGCGCTTCAGCTGCACGGTGGCGACGTAGCGGCGCATCGGCAGGGTGGCGTCGAGGATGCAGTAGGTCGAGACGTGCTCGGCATCCGACAGGGCGAGAAGCTGCTCGCGGATGTGGTTGCCGTCTTTCAGCGTGAAGGAACGCACGCAGCCCACCTGGTCCGACGGCTCGTCGTTCTCGATCGCCGACTCGGCCACCACGGGATGCCAGGCGGTGTGGCTGTTGAAGTCGCGCAGCACCGCCCACACACGCTCGATCGGCGCATCGACGATGGCGGACCGGGTGACGCGGATCATGGCACCGGCGGCCGTGTCCTTGCGCGATCCTCATACACCTCCCCAGCTACGCTGGGGAGGTGTCGCCGTCTTACGGCGACGGAGGGGTCATGAGCCCGAGACTCGTGGCTCATGACCCCTCCGTCCGCGATGACGCGGACACCTCCCCAGCGAAGCTGGGGAGGAGCGTGAAGAGCGGAAGGTGATCCGCTCAACGCCGCACCAGCGTCTTCAGCGAATCGAAGCCGGCCTGGAAGACGCCCTGGCCGATGGCGCGCGACAGCTCAGCCTCGCGGTCGGGGGCGCAGTCGAACTCGGCCCACCATTCGGCGAAGGTGCGGTTGCCGTCGGTCACCGGCGTCAGCTTCAGCGTGGCGATGTAGTTGTCGACGCCGAGCGGGCTTTCCAGGATCGAGTAGGAGCACTGGTAGTCGTAGTCCGACAGCGTGAGAAGCTGCTCGCGGATCATGCCGCCGTCCTTGAGCCGGAAATTGCGCACGCAGCCGATGCGGTCGGCCGGCTGGTTACCCTCGATGCGCGACTCCGCCACGAACGGCGTCCACGACGGCAGGCCGTTGAAGTCGCGGATGCGCGCCCACACCGCATCGGCCGGCGCCTCGATGACGCTCGAGGTGTAGACCTTGATCATCTGTCGCTATTCGCCCGGCGGGTTGGCCGGGACCGGCGGTCCGCTCGAGCCTTTCGTGCGGTCGAGCAGGCCCTGCGCCACTTGGCCGACATCGCCGCCGGCGACGCCGATCTCGCGCAGCAGCTGGTCGATCAGCGGCGCCTGGGCGCGGAAGCGCAGCGCCGAGTTCACGACGCTGTCGGCCAGGCCGACGCCGGCATCGCCCGCATGGTCGCTGCGGTTGCCGCCGCCACCACCGCCACCGAAGCCTTCGACATGCAGGATCTTGATGCCCTCGATACGCTCCATCGGCTTCACCGATTCGCGGATGATGGCGTCGAGCTTGTCGATCAGCTTCAGGCGCATGGCCGACAGGCGGGCATCGGCCGACAGCAGGTTCTGCGCCTCGTTCATCATCCGCGTGCCGTCGGCCTCGACCTCGAGGCGGATGCGCGAGGCAACGGCGCGGATCCGTTCGGCGTCGGCCTCCGCCTCGGCCTCGGCGCGCACCGCGGCGCCGCGGTCGGCGGCGGCGCTCTTCTCGGCCTCGGCGGCGACGGTGAGGCGCAGCGCCTCGCGCTCGGCCTCCTGCTGCGCCGTGATCAGCTCGACGCTCTTGCGCCGCTGCGCCATCTCGGTTTCGCGCGCCGTGAACACCTTCTCTTCTTCGGTCACGGCCAGTGCGCGCGCCTTGTCGGCCGCCGCCTGGGCCTCCGACTGGGCCCGCGACTGCTCGGCCACGGCGACCGCGCGCTGCTGCTCGGCCGTCTCGATCGCCCTGCGGCGCTCGATCTCGAGCTCCTCGACCTCGCGTTCCTTGGCGATGCGCTGCTCCTCCAGCGCGCGTTCCGAGGCAATGCGTGCCTGCTCGATCGCCTGGCGCGACAGGATCTGGGACCGCTCGGCCTCCTGATCGCGATCGGCCCGCTCGCGCGTCACGTGGGCGCGCTGGGCGGCGCGCTGGGTCTCGATATCCTGCTCCTGGGCGAGCCGCGCATGCTCGAGCGCACGGTCGATCTCGAGCGCCTGCCGCTCGGTGTCGAGATTCTTGTTGCGGATCTCGATCATCGTGTCCTGCTCGATGTCGTTCCGGATCTTCTTGCGTCGCTCGATCTGCTCGGTGAGCCGGGTCAGGCCCTCGGCGTCGAAGGCATTGGATGGATTGAAGAACTCCATGGCAGTCTGGTCGAGCTGGGTGAGTGACACGGTCTCGAGCTCGAGCCCGTTCTGCAGCAAGTCCTCGGCGACGACGCTGCGCACCCGCTTGACGTAGTCGCCGCGCCGCTCGTGCATCTCCTCCATGGTCATCTCGGCCGCGACGGTGCGAAGGGCGTCGACGAACTTGCCCTCGATCAGCTCGCGCAGCGCGTCGGGCTGCATGGTGCGCTGGCCGAGCGTCTGGGCGGCCGCGGCGATGGCGTCGTCGGTCGCCTGAACGCGCACGTAGAACTCGCTCACCACGTCGACGCGCATGCGGTCACGGGTGATCAGCGCCTTGTCGCGGCCGCGCGCCACCTCGAGGCGGAGCGTGTTCATGTTGACCGGGATGACCTCGTGCACGATCGGCAGCACGAAGGCGCCGCCGTTCATCACCACCTTCTGCCCGGCCAGGCCGGTGCGCACGAACGCGCGCTCCTTGGACGATCGCAGGTAAAGCCAGTTGAACAGCCAGACGACGATCGCCACGACGATGGCGATGACGACCAGTGCCAGGACAAAAGTGCCGAATTGGGCTCCGCTCATGGGATCCTCCCGCCTATCTCTTGATCTTCTTGAACCGACGAGTCGTCTCGACCAGCGCCTGCTCGGTCGGCAGGCGCTCCATGCTCGAGGCGCCGTAGAAGCCGTTGCAGTCCGGGCACTGCGTCAGGATGAAGCGCGCATCCTCGGGCGTGGCGATCGGCCCGCCGTGGCACAGCACGATGATGTCCGGGGTCACGCGTCGCGCCGCCGCCGTCCACGCCTTGATCAGCGGCACGCAGTCGGCGAGCGCGAGGCCGGTCGCGGCGCCGATGCTGCCGCCGGCCGTCAAGCCCATGTGGCAGACCACGATGTCGGCACCGGCCTCGGCCATCGCCGTGGCTTCGCGCTCGTTGAACACGTAGGGCGTGGTCAGGAGATCGTGCTGGTGGGCGGCGCGGATCATCTCGACCTCGTGGGCATAGCCCATGCCGGTCTCCTCGAGGTTCTGGCGGAACTGGCCGTCGATGATGCCGACCGTGGGAAAGTTCTGCACGCCGGAGAAGCCGAGCGCGCCCAGCCGACGCAGGAAATCGTCGAGCACGAGGAACGGATCGGTGCCGTTGACGCCGGCCAGCACCGGCGTGTGCCTGACCACCGGCAGCACCTCGCGCGCCATCTCGAGCACCACGTCGTTGGCGTTGCCGTAGGCCAGCAGGCCGGCCAGGGACCCGCGCCCTGCCATCCGATAGCGGCCGGAATTGTAGATCACGATCAGGTCGATGCCGCCCGCCTCTTCGCACTTGGCCGAGAGCCCGGTGCCGGCGCCGCCGCCGACGATGGGTTCGCCGCGGGCGATCATGCCGCGCAGCCGGTCGAGAATGTCCTTGCGGGAGATGCGGGCCATGGTCCTACCGTGATGCCGCCGCGCGCGTGGGCCGCGTGCCGGCGATTTCCTTGAAGTTCTGGACCACGGCATCGATGAAGGCCTGGTCGTTTATGTTGTGCGGCAGCACGATCAGGCGCCGGTCGGAGCCGCCGCGGAAGCCGGCCGTGAGCACGTCGAACAGCGCCTTGTCGGCGTCGGGATCCCAGAACGGCTGGCCCGGCGCGTCGAGCAGCGAGACGCCGCCCTGCGGGATCAGGAAGCGCACCGGCCCCTGCATGCGATTGAGCTTGTCGACCAGGAACTGGCCGATGCGCCGGCATTCGTCGGCCGTGGTGCGCATCAGGGTGACGTTGGCGTTGTGGGCGTGCAGCCTGCGGTCACGGTATCGTGCCGGCACCGTGTCGGTGGCCCAGAAATTGATCATGTCGAGCGCGCCGCACGAGCCGACATAGGGCAGGCGGCTGGCGATCACGGCGTCGAGGCGCCCCGGTCCGGCCGACAGCACGCCGCCGCCGATCTCGTCGGCGATCTCCGTCGTCGTGGCGTCGATCACGCCCGCCAGCAGGCCCGATTCGACCAGCTTCTCCATCGACTGGCCGCCGGTGCCGGTCGCATGGAACACCAGGCAGTCGTAGCGCTCCTCGAGCTGCCGCGTGATGCCCTGCACGCAGGGCGTCGTCACGCCGAACATCGAAAGGCCGATGGCGGGCTTGGTGGTGGCGCTCGAGGGCCGGCGCCCGGCGTGCGTAATCATGCCGGCGAGCGCATGCGCGGCGTTCGACAGCACGCGCTCGGAGACGCTGTTGATGCCCGACACGTCGGTGACCGAGTACATCATGCAGATGTCGGATGGGCCGACATAGGGCTTCACGTCACCCGAGGCGACGGTCGACACCATCACCTTAGGCAGGCCGACGGGCAGCGCCCGCATGGCCCGCGTCGCCAGCGCCGTGCCACCCGAGCCGCCGGCCGAGATCAACCCGCCGAGGTCGCGGCGCGACAGCACGAAGCGCTCGAAGGCCAGCGCCATCGCCGTCACGGCCGAGCCGCGGTCGCCCGTGAACACGGCGCGCTCGCCGCCTGGATGATGGCGCGCCACCTCGCGCGGCGGCACCGAGGCCGGCGACGGCACGCCCGACGTCGCGAGATCGACCGTCACCGTGCGCAGGCCGAGCTTCTCCAGGCAATTGCGCAGGAAGGCGAGCTCGCGGCCCTTGGTGTCGAACGTGCCGGCGACGTAGGCGGCGCGCTCGAAGGTCGTCGCCACCGGCAGCTCGACCACGCGCGAATCGCGAATGGTGCGGGCGAGCGACGCCGCCGCGACCTCGAGCGAGGGTGGCGCGGCGACGGGTTCGGCACGAGCGCTGACGATCTGGTCGCGCGGGCCGACCGAGCTGTCCGTCGCGTTCCAGCGTGTGAAGCCGCGCACCGCACGGTCCTCGGCCGAGGCCGGTGGAGCAGGGGCGGTGGCCGCGGCGGCATCGTCGGAGGCGCGGCGTATGGTGAGGATGCGCGTCTCGGCTGGCCCGGCCGCCCGATCCCCGGCAACCGCTTCCTCGCCCGGCTCGTCGCCGGCGGTCGCCACGCCGAGCAGGCGCTGCTGCAGGTCGCGGTCGGCGGCCAGCTCGGCGCTCGGCAAGGTACGGGCGATGCGGCCGTTGACCATGACCGCGACGTTGTCGGCGACGTCGATCGCGACTCCGAGATTCTGCTCGACCAGCAGCACCGACAGCGTGTCGTCACCGAGCGACTTCAGGGTCTCGGCGACCTGCTCGACGATCACCGGCGCCAGCCCCTCGGTGGGCTCGTCCATCACCAGCAGGCGCGGGTTGAACAGCAGCGCCCGGCCGATCGCCAGCATCTGCTGCTCGCCGCCCGACAGCTGGAAGCCGCCGTTGCCACGCCGCTCGGCGAGCCGCGGGAAGAGGTCGTAGATGCGCTCGATGGTCCAAACGCCGCGATGGGCGCTGCGCTCGGCCAGCCGCAGATGCTCGTCGACGCTGAGCGAGGGCCAGACGCGGCGCCCCTGCGGCACGTAGCCGATGCCGAGCTGGGTGATCGCATGGGGCGGCCGGCCGACCAGCTCGGTTCCGGAGAGCTTGATGCTGCCCGATGCCGCCACCAGGCCGGTGATGGCGTTGCACAGCGTCGTCTTGCCCATGCCGTTGCGTCCGACCACGGCCAGGATGCCGCGCTCGAGCGTAAAGGAGACGTCCTGCACCGCATGGGCGCGGCCGTAATGAACGTTGAGCCGATCGACCCGAAGCAGCGGTCCCGCTCCGCCTTCGGCACGACGGCGGGTGAACCAGCTCATGCGTGCCGGCCTCCGCCCATGTAGATGGCGGCTACCTCGCCGTCGTTCTCGATTTGGTGCGGCGTGCCGTGCTTCAGGACGCGGCCGTTGTGCATGACCGTGACCTGCTCGACGACGCGCAGCGCGATGTCGAGGTCGTGCTCGATCAGGATGAAGCCCATGTGATCGGGCAGGGCGCCGAGCAGGGCCACCAGCTCGCGCCGCTCGCCGGGCGACAGGCCGGCCGCCGGCTCGTCGAACAGGATCAGCCGCGGCGCGCCGGCCAGCGCCATGCCGATCTCGAGCTGGCGCTGCTGGCCGTGCGACAGGCTCGACACAGGGCGCTGCGCCACCGGCTGAAGACGCACGCGCTCCAGCAGCTCGTCGGTCGCGACGCGCGAGGGGTGCGACGCACGCGGCCGGCGGAAGTCGAAGCGGCCACGCGCCACGCCGCGGACGGCGAGGAAGAGATTGTCCCAGACCGTGAGGTCGCGGAACAGCAGCGACGACTGGTAGGTGCGCCGCAGCCCCATACGGATGCGGTCGTAGGCCGGCACCTCGGTGATGTCCTCGCCGAAGAAGTGGACGCGGCCCGCGCTCGCCGGGAAGTCGCCGGTGATGACGTTGAAGAGCGTCGTCTTGCCGGCCCCGTTGGCCCCGATCACCGCCCGCCGCTCGCCCGCGGCCACCGTGAACGACACATCCTCGATGGCGCGCAACGCCCCGAAGGCACGCGTGACGCCCACCAGCTCGAGCGCGTCGCCGGTGGCGAGCGGGGTGGACGCGGGAAGGTCGGAGGTGACGATGGTCATGTCACTTCATCCTCCTCCCCAGCTCTCTGGGGAGGTGTCCGCGTCTTCGCGGACGGAGGGGTTATGAGCCACGAGTCTCGAGCCCATGACCCCTCCGTCGCCGCATGGCGGCGACACCTCCCCAGCGAAGCTGGGGAGGACTCTCTGATGAACTACGGGCAGCTCGGGACGTCGCGCGAGCCGAGGCCCATCTTGTCGAACTCCTCCTTGGGCAGGTTGAGACGCTGGTTGACGCTGGCATTGGTCTTCACGACCTTGTTGTAGAAGGTGCCGTCGGCGCCCTTGGCCACCTCGGTGATGAAGGTCGGGCCGATCGCCTGACGGTTCTCGTCGAGCGTGATCTCGCCGACCGGCGTCTGCAGCTTCAGGTTCTTGAGCGCCTCGCGGTACTTCTCCTGGCCGCCCGAGAGGTCGCCCTTGACCGCCTCGAGGCCGTCGAGCGCCGCCTTCATGTTGATGTAGTAGACGAAGGCGAACAGCGACGGGCTCGGGAAGCCGTCCTTGAAGTTGGCCTTGTAGTCGGCCACGAATTTCTTCCACGCCGGCGTGTCGATGCTGTCGGCCATAGGCCCGGCGGCCGGCGTGCCGAGCAGCGATTCGCGGCGCTTGCCCTTGAAGTTGAGCACGGTCTGGTCGACCGTGATCGAGCCGCCGACCATCGGCTTGTCGCCGCCGTTCTGCTCGTACTGGGTCAGGAAGTTCACGGCATCCGCGCCACCCAGCACGACCAAGAGCGCGTCGACGTCGGTCGGCAGCTTGGCGATCACCGAGGAATAGTCCTTGCCGCCGAGCGGCACCCACGCCTTGTGCGTGACCTTGCCGCCCGCCTTGCAGTAGCCGGCCATGAAGCCCTGCACCTGCGAGTAGGGGAAGGCGTAGTCCTCGGCGATCAGCGCCATCTTCTTGTACTTCTTGTCGTTCAGCACGTAGTCGCCGAGCCCGACCATCCACTGCGCGCCTTCCGTGTTGAAGCGGAAGAAGTTGGGCGACGGATTGACCAGCGTCGTGGCCTGCGCGCCCGACGAGCCGTTGATGAAGGTGATTCCGGGCTGGGACTTCGAATAGTCCTTCACCGCGATGCCTTCCGAGCCGGACAGCGGGCCGACCATGATCTGCACCTTGTCCTGCTCGACCAGCTTGCGAGTGGCGTTGACCGCCACGTCGGGCTTGGCGTCGGACGAGGCCTTGATGATCTCGATCTTCTTGCCGGCCACCATGCCGCCGCGTTCCTTGACGGCGAGCTCGGCGCCGCGCATGCCGTCCTGGCCGCCGGCCGCGAACGGTCCCTCGAGGGTGGCCAGGAGGCCGATCTTCACCGTCTCCTGCGCCTGCGCGCCGCCTGCGAACACCACGCCCAGCGCCGCGGTCGACAGCAGGCCAATCAGCATTCCTCTACGCTCATTCATAGGCTTTCCTCCTCTTTTATCGGCGGCCGGCCGGCCGCACTTGTGCGACGCCAATAGAACGCCACCCATTGCCACGCACCGGATTGGTGCGGGATTGCGCCATCCGGCGCGATGCCCATTCCCTGAGCTTGTCCCACCAGCCGAGCAGGCCGTCCGGAGAGAACAGCACGATCACCAGGAACACCAGGCCGATCACCAGGTTGAAACGCTCGCGGTCGATCAGGTCGATGGCGAAATTCTGCAGCAGCACGAACACCACGGCGCCGATGAACGGCCCGACCGGGTGGCGCATGCCGCCCAGCACGGCGACGATCAGGATGTTGATCATCCACGAGGTGCCGACCGAGCCCGGCGTGATCAGGCCATTGTACCAGACCAGCAGCACGCCACCGATCGAGGCGATGAAGCCGGCCACGGCATAGGCGGCGACGCGATGCGCCACCGGGCTGAAGCCGAGGGCGCTCATGCGCCGCGCGTTGTCGCGCACGCCCTGCAGGGCGATGCCGAAGGGCGCGCGGATCAGGTACTTTACGAACAGGTAGCCGGCGAGTGCCCAAAACAGCGCAAGGTAATAGAACGGCATCGGCTGGCGCCAGTCGACGCCCAGCACGACCGGCGGCACCACTTTCTGGAAGCCCTGGAAGCCGTTGAAGATCGCATAGTTCTGCTGCGCCAGGTAGAAGAACGCCATGCCGACGGCCAGCGTGATCATGATGGTGTAGATGCCCTCGGTGCGCACCGACAGCCAGCCGATCAGGGTGGCGGCGAGCGTACCGCCGGCGATTGCCAGCACCACCACCAGCCACCACGGCCAGCCCAGGCTGATCTCCGGCGTGCCGCTCGCGCCCAGGATGGCGACGATGTAGCCCGCGATGCCGGCCACGGTCATCTGGGCGAGCGACAGCATGCCGCCATAGCCGGCCAGGAAGGTGAGGGAGAGCGCGATCAGCCCCAGGACCAGCGCCTGGCCGCCGATCTGATAGGTGAAGAAGGGCGGGACGATCCAGGGATAGACCAGCACGGCCAGCAGCACGGCGACGTGACGCGCGCCGATTTGGCGCCACGACTGCAGCCAGCCCCTCGACGTCGTGGCGGAGCCGGCCGCCGTGCGCGTCGTTTGGCGCGGCGGCGCGATGGCGCGCCCGCCCGACCAGCTCCGGCCGGCGTCGGTGAAGTTCATGGCCTTGCGCCAGTGGGCGGCACTCATGCCCGCCTCCCCAGGATGCCCTGCGGGCGAAAGGCCAGCACCAGCGCCATGATGACGAACGAGAAGACGATGCCGTAGGTCGGCGCGTAGGCGAGGCCGAACTGCTCGGCGACCCCGACCAGCACCGCGCCCAGCGCCGCGCCGGCGACGCTGCCCATGCCGCCGACGATGACCACGACCAGTGACGCCAGCAGGTAGCGCGTGTCCTCGCCCGGCGCGATCGACAGCGCCGTGCCGCCGACCACCCCGGCGAAGCCGGCCAGGCCGGCGCCGATGGCGAAGGTGATGGCGAACACCATCTGCACGTCGATGCCCGAGGCCGACAGCATGGCGCGGTCGTCTACCCCGGCGCGGATCATCATGCCGACCCGGGTGCGCGCCAGGAACCACCACAGGGCGAGGCCGATCACGATCGCCATGGCCAGCAGCACCAGGCGATAGGTCGGGAACTTGCCGACGATCGGCAGCGCGGTCGCGCCGATGATCCAGCGCGGCGGGTCGAACTGGTAGATCTCGCCGCCCCAGACCCACAGCGCCACGTCGGCGGCGATGATCGACAGCGCGATGGTCGCCATGGTCTGGCGCAGATCCTGGCCATGCATGAAGCGGAACACGCCGATCTGCAGCAAGAGACCCATCAGCGCCGCGAAAAGGAAGCCCGCGGCCACCGCGAGGAACCACGAGCCTAAATACTCGCCCGCCACCCAGCCGACATAGGCGCCCAGCAGATAGAGAGAGCCGTGTGCCAAGTTGACGTTGCGCAAGAGGCCGAACACCAGGGTAAATCCGCTGGCCACGAGGAAATAGAGCGCCGCCAGGGTGAGCCCGTTCAGCGCCGTAACCAGAAAGAGCCGTTGGTTGTCGGCGATGCCCCAGATTGTGAGCGCCAGCACCGGCAGGCCGAACAGCCAGGCCCAGAACCAGCGGCGTGCGAAGCTCATTTTCCTCCCCTTCGTCTTACGAAGGGGAGGTGTCGCCGTCTTACGGCGACGGAGGGGTCATGAGCTACCACACTGCGGGTGGCCCGCCCGTTCATGATGATGAGCGGATGGGACCCTCTTGATCCGTGACTCATGACCCCTCCGTCGGCGTAGGACGCCGACACCTCCCCAGCTTCGCTAGGGAGGAGAATGAAGGGCGCCGTTGTCACTCCCATCACGCCACCGAAGCCGCCCAGCGCGTGCGGGCGGAGGCGATCTCGGGCTTCTTGTAGAACGTGCCGTCCTTCATCACGGCGAGGATCTTCCTCTGGTCGCGCAGGATGGCGAGGTTGCTCAGCGGATCGCCGTCGACCAGCAGGATGTCGGCGAGGTAGCCGTCCTTGATCTGGCCGAGCTCGCCGCCCTGCATCATGATCTCGGCGCCGAGCTTGGTGGTCGAGACGATGGCCTCCATCGGCGTGAAGCCCAGGTGCTTCACGAAGTACTCCAGGTCGCGTGCGTTGTCGCAATGCGGCGTGAAGGCGAAGCCGTAGTCGCCGCCCGGCAGCACGCGGATGCCGCGCTTGTGCATCTTCTTCAGCGACTCGACCGCCGCGGCGATCTCGATCTCGTAGCCCATCTCGATCGCCCTCTTGCGGTCGATGCCCCAGGGGGCGGCATGATCCATCATGGCGAACAGGATGCCGATGCCGGGCGCCACGAAGATCCTGTCCTTGCGCGCCTCGAGAAGATCGAGCGACTCCTCGTCGGTGAAGCTCGCGTGGTAGATGATGTCGATGCCGTGCCGCATGGCCTGCTTGATCGATTCGCAGGACCGGGCGTGCGCCGACAGGCGCTTGCCGCGCTTCTTGGTCTCCGACGCGGCGACGGCGACCTCCTCGTCGCTCATCCAGGTCGTGTCGGCCGGCGCGTTGGCCGCGAAGTTGTCGCCCGACAGGTTGAGCTTGATGGTGTCGACGCCATACTTCAGGAACATGCGCACCACCTTGCGCATCTCCTCGGGGCCGCTCACCACGACGCCGAAGCTGAACTCGGGAAACATCAGGTGAGGCAGCATCTCGTCGCCGAGGCCGCCGGCGACGGTGATCTCCTGGCTGGCCGCCAGGTAGCGCGGTCCGGGAATCAAGCCCTGGTTGATGGCGTTGCGCGTCACCACGTCGAGCCGCGGCTTGGCGCAGGCGGCGCCGACGCACGACGTGAAACCGGCCTCGAGGTAGCGCCGCGCCACGTCGGCCGACCACAGCACATGCTCCTCGAGCGGCATGCGTTGGATGCCGTCCAGGGTCGCCGAGTCGTTCCACGAGAAGTGCGTGTGCGCCTCGACCATGCCCGGCATCAGGGTGGCGCCGGCGCCGTCGATCACCGTAGCGCCGACGGCCGGGATCGACCGGCTGCCGCGCCCGACCCGCAGGATGCGGTTGCCCTGGACCAGCACGTCGCCGGCAAACGGCGGCGCCCCCGATCCGTCGAGGATTCGCACGTTGGTGAAGAGCATGTTCGCCATGACTGCCTCCCTCACAAGCCACGGGCATGGAAGCGCCGCAGCGCCTCGGTGCACTCGCCGGGCTTCTCGATCGTCGTCCAATGGCCGCAGCGCGGCAGGATCTCTACACGCGCGCCGGAGATTCGCTCGCCGATCAGGCGTACGGCCTGGGGCGGCGCGATCGAATCCTCGTCGCCCGTCACCATCAGGGCCGGGCAGGCGATCTTTGCCAGGTCGGCCGGCTGCGCCGCCGCCAGCGCCTCGCACGAGCGGGCGTAGCCGTCGGGACTCTGGCGCATCAGCGATTCGCGCACCATGGCGATCGCCGCCGGCTGGCGCTGCCGGGTGTCGGTCGAGGTCGCCGACTGCACGATCGTGTCGGCGATCACCTGCATGCCGATCTCGCCCTCGCTGCGCGCCTTCTCGCCGCGCGCCCGCAATCCCGCGCGGGCGGTATCGGGCGGCGCCAGCAGCGGGCCAAACAGGGCGAGGCTGCGCACCAGCCGGGGCGCGACGGTGGCGAGATGGAACGCCACGATGGTGCCCATCGAATGGGCGACGACATGGGCGCGCTCGACATGCAGGGCGGAGCACACGCGCAGCATCGCCTGCACGAAGCGATCGATCGACAATGGTCCTTCGACGCGCGACGAGCGCCCGGAGCCGGGCAGGTCGGGCCGCACCGTGCGATGGCGCGCCAGCACCGGCATCAGGGGCACCCAGACGTTGGAGGTGCCGCCCAGGCCATGGATCAGCAGCACGTCGTCGCCCGTTCCGTCGCTCTCGACGGCGATGCGGTCGACGAACTGCGTGGCCATCTCAGGCCACCGACAGGCGCCGCGCGCCATGCCCGGCCAACTCCGGCTCCTTGTGGAACCGGCCATCCTTCATCACCGCCAGCAGCCGCTTGGAATCCTGCAGAAGGGCGATGTCGGCGACCGGATCGCCGTCGACCAGCAGCAGGTCGGCGAGATAGCCCTCCCGGATCTGGCCGAGCTCGCGGCCGCGCATCATGATCTCGCCACCGAATCGGGTTGCCGCGACCAGTGCCTCCATCGGCGTGAAGCCGAGATACTTGACGAAGTATTCGAGGTCCTTCGCGTTGGTGCCGTGCTTGATCCAGGCGAAGCCGTAGTCGCCGCCCGGCAGGATGCGGAGGCCGCGCCGATGCATCTTCTTCAGGGTCTCGCAGGCGATCTCGAGCTCGCGGTGATAGCCCATGCCCTTGGCAACCTCGGGCGTGATGCCCCATTCGGCCGCATGGAAGGCGGTGTTGACCAGCCAGGCGATGCCGGGCGCCACGAAATGGCGATCCTTGGCCGCCTCCAGCATGTCGAGCGCCTCCTCGTCGGCGAAGCTCGCGTGGAAGATGATCTCGATGCCGTGTCGCACGCATTGCTTGACCGATTCGGCCGAGCGCGCATGGGCGGCGACCCGCTTGCCGCGCCGGCGCGCCTCCCTGACCGCCATGGCGATCTCGGCGTCCGACATCGGCGACAACTCTGCCGGGATGCCGGCGATGTACTCGCCCGACAGGTTGAGCTTGATGGTATCGACGCCGTACTTCAGGAACAGGCGCACGGTGCGGCGCATCTCCTCCGGCCCGCTGACGATCGCGCCGAAGCTGAACTCGGGGAACGGCAGGTGCGGCAGGGTCTCGTCGCCGAGCCCGCCCGGAACGGTGATCTCCTGGCTGGCCGCGAGATAGCGTGGGCCTGGGATCAACCCCGATTCGATCGAGTTGCGGATCACCACGTCGAGGCGCGGCTTGGCCGTCGCCGCGCCCATGCAGGACGTAAAACCCATGTCGAGATAGCGCCGGGCGATGTGCGCGCACCACAGGATGTGCTCCTCGGTCGGCATGCGCTGGATCTCGCCGAGGCCCGGCTGGTCGTTCCAAGAGAAATGGGTGTGCGCCTCGACCATGCCCGGCATCAGCGTCGCGCCCGCGCCATCCACCACCGTGATGCCGGTCGGCGGCAGGGTCCGGCTGCCGCGCGCCAGCCGGGCGATGCGATTGCCCTGCACCATGACCTCGCCGGTATAGGCAGGCCCGCCGGAGCCGTCGAGGATACGCACATTGGTGAACAGCACGTTGGGCATGTCGAGACCTGTTGGGCGGGGACCTACTGGACGGGGTTGCTGAGCGTCCCGATACCGTCGATGTGGATGCGCACGCGATCGCCGCGGCGCAAGAACCTGGGCGGGTCGAAGCCGATACCGACCCCCGCGGGCGTCCCGGTGGCGATGATGTCGCCGGGATGGAGCGTGATGCCGGCCGAGAGGGTCGAGATCAGGGTCGGGATGTCGAAGATCAGGTCCTCGGTCGGCGCGTCCTGGCGCAGCTCGTCGTTGACCCAGCAACGCACACGCGTGCGGGCGCCGTCGAGCTCGTTGGTGCAGGCGAGCCACGGCCCCATCGGCGCGAAGGTGTCGAGCGACTTGCCGATCAGCCACTGCTGATGGCGGCGCTGCAGGTCTCGCGCCGTCACGTCGTTCAGGATGGTGTAGCCCCATACATGGTCCAGGGCACGCGACGGCGGGATCGCCCGGCCGGCCTTGCCGATGACGACGGCGAGCTCGGCCTCGTAGTCGATCGACTCGCTGAGGCCGCCGGGAATGCGGATCGCCGCCTCGGGAGCGATCACGCTCTCCGGCACCTTGGAGAAGATGACTGGAACCTCCGGCACGGCCTGCTGCGGCGGCCGCGGGCCTCCGACGCCGCTCGCCGCGAACTCCGCGGCATGCGCGCGATAGTTGAGGCCGACGCAGAAGATGTTGCGCCGCGGCACCGGGATCGGCGCGTCGAGCTCGACGGCGGACAGGGGCAGGGCGGCGCCGGACGGCTTGGGCATCGGCGCCCCTTCCGCCATCGCCTCGACGAGCGCCAACGCGCCCACGGCATGGGCGCGGTCTCCGAGCGCGAGAGGCGTCACATCGCGTTCATCGGCGCTGAGCCGTCCGACATGCCGCCGTCCCGCCCACCAAAATGCGGCGATCTTCAACGTTTCCACCCGCACCGATGCCGGCGATGGCCAAGCCCGGTGCCTGTTTGCTAGTTGATGAGCCGCGCCTCTCGAGCGTAAGCATGAGACGCGCGTCTCACGTATTGCGTCGAGGCTAGAATCGGGGTCCCGGACTGTCAAGGAAAGCGATGCCCACACGCAGGCGAGACACCCAGACCATGCCACCCGAGGGCGAGGACACAAAGGCACGCACGCAGCGCAAGCTGCTCGACGCCGCCATGCAGCTCGTCCGGCGGGGCCGCACGCCCTCGGTCGCCGAGGTTGCGCTGACCGCGGGTGTTTCGCGTGCGACGGCCTATCGTTACTTTCCCAATCGCAGCACCGTCATCGCCGCCGTCGTTGCCGAGAGCCTGGGTCCCGTGCGCGGCTTCGAGCCGACGGCGCGCGACGGCCGGCAGCGCGTGCGCGAGCTGTTCAACCGGACCTTCCCGCGCTTCAAGGAATTCGAGCCGCACATGCGCGCCGCCCTGCAGCTCTCTCTCGAGCACGAATCGCTCGAGCGCGTCGGCCTGCTCGAGGAACCGCAGTATCGCCGCGGCTTCCGGCGCGGCCTGCTGCAGCGCGCGGCGTCGCCTCTGCTCCAGAAGCTGGGGCGCCGGCGCTACGATCAGCTCCTGAAGGCGCTGTCGATCATCTACGGCATCGAATCCTATGTCGTTCTGAAGGACATCTGGGGATGCGACGATCGCGAGGTCGAGCTGATCGCCCGCTGGATGGTCGACGCGCTCATCGACGCCGCGCTGCGCCAGGAGCCGAGGGACGTGGCGCCGGAGAAGACCAGAGCTAACGAGGCCAGACTTCCGGGGGCACGGTCCAGGCCCGGCAGGCAGGCGCGGCGCGGCTCCTCGAGCTGACGGGGCGAGTTCCCGTCGTCCCGACCGCCGGGTGGCGTCCCGGCGCCGGCGCAACGGGCAGGCTTGCCGCCGCCATGTCGCGGTTCCAGACTGTGGTTGTGCGGACCGTTCGTCCCGCCAGGCGGCTGCAACGGAGATGCGTGATTGGCTCGAGACCGACACGACCCGCCAATCCCGGTTCCGACGTCGGATCACCTCTCGGCGATGCTCGACCAGGCGCCCGGCCCGCGCGTCTCGGTCGGCTGGCTGCTCGAGCAGCTTGGCGAGCGCTCGTTCGGGCTGACCTTGTTCGTGATGGCCGTGATCGCCCTGCTGCCGGGGGCGTCGACGGTCATCGGCGTCCTGATCGCCTGGCCCGCCATCCAGATGATCCTCGGGCACGACGCCGCCGTGCTGCCGCGCCGCATTGCCCGCCGCGAGGTCGGCGTCGACAGGTTGGCTCGCCTGATCGACCTGGTCCTGCCCCGCCTGCGCTGGGTCGAGCGGCTGATCCGCCCACGTTGGCCGACGCCGTTCCAGGCCACCAAGCGCCTGACCGGCATCGTGATGCTCCTGGTCGGCGCGACGCTGGTCTCGCCAGTGCCGTTCACGCAGGTCGTGCCGGCGCTGGTCATCATGCTGCTGGCGCTCGCCTATCTCGAGGAGGACGGGATCGCGCTGCTGGTCGCCCTGGTCGCCGCATTGGGTTCGCTCGTGGTGACCGGCGCGACGGTGTGGGGCGCGGTGGAAACCATCGACTGGCTCGACCCGGCGCTGCCGACGCGCCGCTGATCCGGTACGGCCGCCCTCGCGTCCCGCACGTCGGCCGGCTGTCCGTCGGGCATCCGTCGCGTCCGAGACGCTCCGAAAGGGAGCCTGAGCCGACGGTTCCTCGACGTACCTCCGTGCACGGTGTATCGTCTGCCACCATCGCCCACCAATCGACGGCCTGCGATGGCCGAGAGAGTCGCGTGCTCCCGCCAGACGAGCGTTCGAGGTGCACCGATGAATTCGTCGCTTCTTCCGCCTGCAGGCTTCTCGGTATTTCTGCTGTTGCTCGTTGCCGCCTATGGCCTGCTGCGGGTGCTGCAGTGAGCTTCTTCCTGAAGGCGCCCGGCTTGGCCTGCATCGCCATGGCTGGGGTCGTCATCCTGTCCATCACCGTCTTCGTCTGGACGCGCCATGGGCTGGCAGTCAATGGCATTTGAGATATCGTGGAGCAAACCGAACGGGAGTCGCAGTCAGGTCGTGTGCGCGTCTGCCAAGTCGGCCATTGCGGAGATAACGCTCCGCCGCCTTTGGCGAGCGACAGACTTGCGGATCCGGGAGAATGATGGGGTGCCGCTCACTCTCGACGCCTTGACCATACTCGCGGGCCAATAGCGCCAGGCGCGTCTAGCGCTGTGTCGTCTCGCCCGGCCGCTTGCCGGATTCGAGATTGTTGCTGGTGAAATGGTTCACCGCGAAGAACAGCAGGGCAGCGACGAGCACGCCCCATGCCAGCGCTTTCGACAATCCCGGTCCCATGTTCGTTCCGCCTCTGCTGCCTGCCGGTGCTACTGGAGGGATCGGCCTGGCGCTGTGCTCCGGCAGCCAGCTTACGAGGCGGGCGGCGATCGCCTCGGCGTCGGTCGCCTTCCAGTTGCCCTCGGGCAGCCTCGCGATCGTCGCGGCGAGGGCCCGTGCCGCGGCGTCCCTCGGTAGATCGGAGAGCCGGGCGGCTTCCTGCCACGGGTCGACGCCGAGCCGCGTCAAGGCGGTGAGGACGGTGAGCGGCACCCCGACCTGCTCGTCGCCGACCTCGGCGAAGAGAAAAGCGTTGTAGGGCGAATGGCCGAGAGTGAATTCGGGACGCAGGGTCATGAGGCCTCCCCTCTACCTGCCGCCCGTCTGCGCGTCGGCCTGGCAACAGGCGGCCCGCTCGGACGGCTTGCGCTGCAGGCCCCAGCTCGCGGCGAGCAGCTCGCCGACGCGCGCGGCCATCAGCCGGTTGCCGAGGCTGCGGCCATCGGCGCTCGCGACATAGTGGACGTGGTCGCTGTAGATTGAGGCGTTCTGGCTCTCGAAGACGCTGCCCAGGTCGTGGATGGACAGGCCCGCCTCGCCAAGCGTCATCATGCCGGCGACGATCCGCCGGTAGGTGTCGCGGTAGGAGAGATCGCCGGCCACGCGCCGCTCCTCCTCGGTCAAGGTCTTGCCCCAGGCAGGCACCGGCTGCAGGAAGAATGCCGACTTCACGCCATTGTCGCGCGCCACAGCCGCGGTCGCTCGGAAATACTTCTGATAGAGGCCGAGCTGGACGGCGAAGTGGCGTTCGGGATTGGCCTGAATGTCGGCGGGTAGGTCGAACAGGCCAAGCACCGTCGTCTGCTTGCCGGACCGGACCCCGTCGCGGTGTTTCGCAGCCGCCTCGATGGCGCGGATCAGGACGTAGGCCGCATGCGAGCGGCCCAGTACCGGATCGAGCGCCAGCGCTCCCGCCAGGCGCCCCATCACCCAGCCGATGGCTGCGTCGCCGAAGTTCTCGTCGGCGGCAAACGGGTTGGCTGCGAGGAAGTTCGACGCGGGCGCCTCGAGGCGCTGCTGCATCTTGTGATGGAAGTAATAGTGCTCGTTGAAGCCGCTGACGTTGACCACGGCATCGACCGAGCCGGCATTGAGCGCGAAGACGATGAACGACTGCGGCTCCTTCCAGGCACCTGCGGCGCCGTTCAGCACCAGCCAAGGCTTGCCATTGGGGCTGACGAAGTTGTTGTTCAGCTCCTCGCTGAGATAGCGGGGATAGGGAGGCTCCATGTTGCCGCCCAGGTAGGAAGCGACCGAGCCGCCGGTCAGGATGACGACATAGTGATCGTTCGATCTGGTTGCGGGGAACTCGGGACCGAACAGGCCTGCGCTGTTGACCCAGGAGAAGCCGCACGGCGGGTTGGCGTGATGGACGAACGCAAGGTAGGGGTGCGGATAGAGCACGTCGATGAAGCGGCAGCCCGTGCCCCTGGTCAGGTCGCGCACGTAGGTGTTCTGCGTGCGCTCGAACAACGCTGCCGGCGGCGTGTAGCGGCCGTCCTCGATATACAGCCAACCGATTGCCGCGACCTCGACGGCTGCCAGGGCGAGGATGGCCCCGATGACGACGGACAGACAGCGAAACAGAGCCTGCTTCATCGCTGCCTCAATCGCCTCAGGGTGCGCGCTCGAGGCGCTCGAGATCGGCAAGCACCGCGTCGACCAGCGCGCGGTGCCGTGTGTCGCCCTTGCCCAGCGTGGCGGCGTAGAGGCCGAGGACGAAGCGCGCCTTCACGGCGGCATCCTGCCAGGTGGCCGCTTGTGTCGCGAACAGCTGGGCCTCCAATGCGTCCCGTTGCATTCGCAGGATCTGCTCGTTGGCCTCGACATCGGCGAGCAGGCGGCGCGAGTCGGTGGCCGCCTGTGAGGCCATGCCGCGGCGCTTGTCGAGGTCGATCACGTCGTCGGTCATCGCGATCTGTCCCTTGGCTGCCGGCCGCCCGAGGAGGCGCGCCGGCAGTGCCTCTGGCGCGCATGCGCCGCGCCGTTGGTGGCGGTTGGCCGATGCACGGTCGCTCGATGCCGACGGCTCGGTCAGGCCTTCGGCGTGGCCGGCGCCATCAGGAGCTCGACGCAGGCACGCGCCAGGTCGGAATCGCTGCTCGTCGAGCCGGGCATCATCGCGAAGCCGCCCTTCTCGACGACGGTGCTGCGTTCCCACGTGCTAGCCTTGGCGAGCTCGGCCAGCCGAGTGGCGGAATCGCTCTGGGCGCGGAAGCGCTCGGCACAGTACGGCGCCAGCGCCACGACCGTGGCGTTGTGCGCGGCGACGCTCGCGTCCTTGCGCGCCGTGCCGCCGGTCACCCAGCCGCCCCAGGTGAAGCCGAGCCCGATGCAAAGCGCGGCGCCGATCACCGCGCCCCATAGAATCGGTTTGGTGTCCTTGGGAAGGTTCATGAGGAAGCCCTTTCCGGCCGCTCCTGCGGCCGTCAGCCGGGCGTGCGCGGGATCGCGACGCCGACGATCGATTAGACCAGGAAACGCGGAACCAAGAAGGGCGGTCTCGCCGGCCTTCGGTCGAGCACCTCCGCGCTTTGGCGGGAGCGCACGCATCTCTCAGCCATCGCAAGCCGGGCTGGGTGGGCGATGGTGATCATTCGTACACGCTGCAAGGGGACGCGTCCACACGGCATTGACTTCGGACGATGGCATCGGCGCGTCGAACGGCCGGCTTTCGAGATGGTCGTGATCAGCCGGGAATGGGGATGAAGCGAGAGGTCGCGCTGCGCGCCTGCCCGAGCTCGAGATTGTTGTCGCTGAAGAGGTGCAGCGCAAACAACAGTACAGCCGCACAGAGCGCGGCCCAGGCAAGGGCGGTCGCGAGCTTCAGGTTCATGGTGCCTGCTCCGATGCATGCTTGCGCTTGAAAGGGCGGTGACGAACCCATGCTGATGCAGCGTCGACAGCAGCAGGTCCTCGATGTCGCCACGCTTCGGGCAGCGGTGCTGCCGATGGTGCGAAGAATGGCTTGCGCGATGGCCTCGGGTTTTTGGCAGCTATATTTTCGTCTCGGCCGCAACCTGCTCGAGACGCGCCGCGCTGTCGTGCAGCTCCTCGCAATGGCGAAGCAGGCGGCGTTGATCGGATTCGAATTGCATGCTTTCGGAAAGTCGCCGCGCACGGCGTGCCAGGTCCCGCAGCCCGTCCGCCTGCTTCAGGAGGCTGTGCTTCGTCTGAGGTTGCTCGAGCATCGTGTCTCCATGCGTTTGGGTGAAGCGATGGCGGTTCCAAAGTGCTGTGACGCGCATCGGCAAACGAGGAGCCCATGGTTGCCGTGCGACCCGATTTCAGCCTGACCCCATATTGCGCCACGCCAAGGAACATGGCGGGTCGCGCATCTCGGTCTGGGCATGCGGCGAGATGGGAACAATCTGTCGGCCCGTCACTGTTCCGCATAGGCACGGGTCAGTCGTTCCTTGGCGGCGAGATACTCGAGCCGCCGGATCTCGCGAGCATCGGGACAACCCGGGATGACGACGGAATCGCGTGGCGTACGAGGACCCTCCGCGAGCTCTGCCGTCTTCATCCACGCTCCGTATGCCTGCTGCAGTTCGACACGCAGGCGCGCCCGCTTCTCGATGAGTGCTTCCATGGGATGTTCCTCGTTGGAGGGCGACTCAGGGTGCGGCACGGAGCGCTGCGCATGGCACGACAGGCAGACCGGGAAGCGTCGGACAGAGAACGTGCGGAGCGACCCAAGCTTTCCAGCGTCTCTCGGCGTACCTCTCACCTCGGGGGCGGGAGCACGCGCCTCGATCTGCCATTCGCTGCCTGGAGCATCGTACGATAGTGAACAAGCTGTACGCTTTCGACGGCCAGCCGTCCAATGCCCAATCGAGGCAATGCCGCCTGCATGATCGAGGACTTTCGCCAGCGTGCACCGTGCAAACAGCCGTCGCGGCGAGGAGCTTAATCTCCGGAGCGGCCATGCCGCCGCCATGCAGTCTCCTCGGGAAGCCCGTCGCGCACATCGGCGTGCGCGACGGTGCTGGCAGGCGACAAGCGCTTGCCGCTGAAGCGGATCGACAGGATGAGGCCGTCGTCGGTTCGCAGGACGAGGCCGTTGCGCCCGAACGCCTCGGCGAGCAGCACGGGCTCCATGTGAACCTCGCCGGACGCGACGATCTCGCCCTGTCGAACGAGGTACCCATCCAGCTCGTATTCGGCCCGGCCGAGCGATTCACCCTTGCACTCGAGCACGCCGCCGCCGCGAAGCACGCCGAGATGGCGCATCAGGGGCTCGCCTTGGCGCCAATCGAGAGGACGCGATGCGTCGCGGTGCAACTGGCAAGGAAAGGCTCGAACGAGGTGGAGGGCAGCACGCCTCTTGCTCGAACGGATTGCGCGAATGCGGCGTCCACCGGTCGCAGCTCGACATCCGAGCACGCGCTCTCCCCTTTGGGAATCATCGAATGTCCTTTGTGGGGCCGCGAAGACGACAACATGGGCTTTGCCCGTGCCGAGCGCAATGGCTCTCTTGCAAAGGCAGCCGAAAGAGGCCATATCACGGTTGTCGATAGATGGACTGACGATCTGGTTGCGCCCTTTGGTGCGCCTACCTCCGACCCTGATCCTGAAACAATTGCGAATTCGACGGCCTGCCCCATCGGGTGCTGGCAAGCATGACTATGTAGTGAAAGGGGATTCCCATGACGACGGGAACCGTGAAGTGGTTTAACACGACCAAGGGCTTCGGCTTCATCCAGCCCGACGATGGCGGCAAGGACGCTTTCGTTCACATCAGCGCCGTCGAGCGCGCCGGGCTGGGCCATCTGGTCGAAGGTCAGAAGATCGAGTTCGAGCTGGTCTCGGATCGGCGCAGCGGCAAGCTGTCGGCCGACAACCTCAAGCGGGTCGACTGATCCTGGATTTCCATGGAGCCGGATCCGGCTCCGTGAACATCGAGGCCAGGAAGCCCCGGTTGGCCTTGCACGCCGGGCGCTAGCCTGCATCGGCACTTCGAGCGTCGCGCCAGCGGCGCTTGCGCCGGCACAATCGACGAATCGAAGCCCCGTGGCGAAAGCCGCGGGGCTTTTCGTTGATGACGCGGCGACTGCAGAGGGCAAACGGCTTTGCATGATCAGGGTTGGGGCAACCCGCGCCGTGCGACAGGCGTTGAGGCGGCAGTAATGACAGCGATTTGAGGCCTCTGTTCGCATGACCCTCGACTCCGCGCTCGACGCGCTTGCCCTGGCCCTCGACTGGGTGCCCGACTGGCTGGCCGCCGTGGCGACCCTGTCGCTTGCGGCGCTCGCCGCCATGCTAATTCATGGGGCCGTCCTGCGCCTGCTGCTGCGGTGGCTGCCGGCAGGTCACGTGTTCCTCCAGTCGCTCATCGGTGCCACCGCTCGCCTCATTCGCCTGGGACTCGTCGTCGTCGCGGTCTCGATGGTGTTGCCGCTGGTGCCGCTCGACCGGGAGACGCGCGGCGTCGTCGCACACGGCCTGCTGATCGCCGCCATCGTGTTGCTCGGTTGGGCGGCCTGCGTCGCCATCACGCAGGCGTCCGAGCTCTATCTGCGGCGCGTGCCCGTCGACCTCGCCGGCGACCCGCTCGGTCGCAAGCACGTGACCCAGATACGCATCCTGCGCCGCGCTGCCGTCACCCTGGCGACCATCGTGACTGTCGCCGGGGCTCTCATGACATTCGACTCGGTGAAGGAGTATGGCGTCAGCCTGATCGCCTCGGCAGGCGCCGCCGGTCTCGTCGTCGGCCTGGCGGCGCGGCCATTGCTGAGCAATCTCTTCGCCGGCATACAGATCGCGATCACCCAGCCGATCCGCATCGGCGATGCCCTGCTGGTCGAGAACGAATGGGGCTGGGTCGAGGAGATCACGGGAACCTACGTCGTCGTCAAGATCTGGGACTGGCGTCGCCTGCTCGTGCCGCTCTCTTACTTCCTGGAGAGGCCCTTCCAGAACTGGACGCGCCAGTCGACCGACCTGATAGGCACGGTGCTGCTGTGGGTCGACTACACGGTCCCGGTGGCGCGCGTGCGCGCCCGCCTCGAGGAGATCGTGCGCGAGGCCAGGCTGTGGGACGGGCAGGTGGTGAACTTGCAGGTGGTGGACAGCAACGAGCGCGCGATCCAGCTGCGCGCCCTGATGAGCGCCCGCAACTCGGGCGAAGCCTGGGACCTGCGCTGCGAGGTGCGCGAGAAGCTGATCGCGTTCCTCCAGGAGTCCTACCCGGGGGCCCTGCCGCGTCAGCGGGCGGCGGTCGTCGAGTTCGAGAAGCGCGCCCCAGCCTCCTGAAGCCGTCGGGCGACCTTTCAGCCTACTGTCCCGCTGACCTCGCCCTGTCGTCTACTTCTTGGCCTGCATCGCGCCGGTCATCGGGATGAAGTACACGCCGAGGTCCTTGCGCGAGGAGACCTTGCCGTCGTCGTCCTTGGTGAAGACGTAGAGGAACTGCTCGCGCTTGAAGGGCTGGCCCATCGGGATAACCATGCGGCCGCCCGGCTTGAGCTGCTCGAGCAGCGGCGGCGGCACGTGCTGGGCCACGCACGTGACGATCACGATGTCGAAGCCGCCCTCGACCTCGGGCCAGCCGTAATATCCGTCGCCGACGCGGGTCTCGATGTTGTCGTAGCCGAGCGGCTTGAAGATCGGCGCCACGGCATTGCCGAGCGGCTCGACGATCTCGATCGAGTAGGCCTTGTCGACGATGCGCGAGAGGATCGAGACCTGGAAGCCCGATCCGGTGCCGATCTCGAGCGCCCTCTCGCCGGATTTGGGCCGGCAGAGCTGCGTCATGTAGGCCTGCCCGCGATAGTCCGACAGCGCCGAGCCGAGGCCGATGCGCCACGGCTTGGACTCCTCCTCGTAGGCTACGGCCGCGAAGTCGGCCTTCTCGTCGTAGTTGTAGTGATAATACTCGCGCGGCACCTCGGTGAAGGCGCGCATGACGCCCGGATCAGCTTGCGTGAAATGGTGCGACAGGACGCTGTGGATGGTGGACAGCATGCGCGGCTTGCGGGCCACCGTCGCACGCCACTGCTCGGCGGTGATCACCTGGCGCCGTCCGGAGGCCTTCATGGCGGCCGAGAAGGCATCGAACGTCCACGGCAGGGGGCTGGCCCAGGCCGGCCCCACGCGGGCGATCGCGGGTGCCGCCAGCAGCTGCGCCATCATGGCGCGACGATGCACTTTCATTGGATTGCCCCTGCTCGCACTCTCCCCACGCGCAGGGTGCCTTATTGCACTGCGCCGGGGAAGGCGAGAGCGGGACGAATCTCGCCGCGTCCGGGCAGGCTGCAGGCGACGACGACGTAGAGGGCGAAGGCGAGGCCCAGCAGCACGGTGTAGCCCAGCTCGATCATGACGAGGTTGGCGAGCGGCGTGGCGATCACCGAGCCGGCGCCGTTGATCGCCCAGGCCCACGGCAGCAGGGTCACCGCGCGGCCCTCGAACTGGCTGAGCCCGAGCGCCATCGGCATGCCGAGCACCAGCCCGAGCGGCGCGATCACCGTCAGCAACGCGAGGAAGCGCAGGACGAGCGGCCAGCCCGCCGTCTCGGCCAGCAGGCTGTCGAGCCCGGCGACGGCGAGCACGATCCACGCTAGCGCGACCAGCACGGCTAGGGTCACGGCGCGCTGCGGTCGCGCCACCTGGCGCTGGGCGAGCCAGCTGCCGGCGCCGGCCGAGACCAGCATGGCGGCGAGCACGAAGCCGAAAGCGAAGGTACGGTCCTGCAGGTAGTGCGCAGCCTTCTCGATCAGGAAGATCTCGAGCGTCAGGAAGCCCACGCCGAGACCGGCGAAGTAGCACAGCACGGCGGCGAATTGCCGTCCCCTGACCTCGCGGAAGGTGCCGCGGGCGAACAGCGGCAGTGCCGCCACGGCGAGGCCGAGCGCCACTGCCTGCACCAGGACGGCGAGGTTGACCAGCCAGGCGAGCTCCTCGCGCGGCACCAGCTCGACACGCTCCAGGATGGTGCCCAGCCGGTCGAGGGGCAGGACTCCGGTGAAGAAGGGCCGGTCGAGGGTTGGCGGGCGGAGCCGGAAGAAGCCGTGGAATGGCGAGCCGAGACCGGCCAGGGCGGCCGCGGCCTCCTGGCGCAGCGGGTCGGCGTCGTCGGCGGCGGCCGTCTTCGGCCCACTGGCCGGCGCGCCGAAGGCGATCGTCCCCTCGACTGGACCCGCCACCGGGCCTTCCGGCGGCGTGAAGCTCACCAGGGACAGGCTGTTGTAGACGCGCACGCCCGCCAGATCGCGTCCGCCGAGATGGACCAGGTCGAACGAGCGCTCGTCGCAGAAGCGGGCGATAACGTCGAGGGTCTCCGGCTCGAACGGGGTGGGCGACAGCAGCAACCTTACGTTGAAGGCCGAGCGATAGATCGCGACGTGGCGTGCCGGTTGCGCGATCCCGGCCTGGCGCAGCGCGGCGTGCGTGGCCACCATGGCCTGTACGGCGTAGACCGGGAACTCGCGGATCGAGACGGTGAAGGAGAGGATGCCGTTCGGTGTCAGCATGCGCAGCAGCGCTGCCAGCGTCTCCGCCGACAAGACAGCGCGGTTGGTGTCGGACTGGGCGAGGAACTCGCGGGTGACGTCGATCACGTCGAAGACGCCGTCGCGCTCCAGCCCAGCCAGCGCCAGCGGGCCGGTGTCGAGCACCCGCCGTCTCATTGCGCCACTGATCGGCTCGACCGGGCCGAGGCCTGCGAGCAGCGCGTTGCGCAGCACCGAGTCGGGCTCCACGATCTCGATGGACGAGGTGCCGGCGCCGCGCGCCTCGTGCAGGCGGAAGCCGCCGGCTGTGCCGAGCAGCAGGGCGCGCGCACCGGGCCGCAGCCGGTAGGGCAGCGAATCGAGCGTCGCGCCGAAATAGGCGGTGTCGGGCTCGCCCTCGCGCGGCAGGGCGGCGATGCGGTTGCCGTCGTGATAAAGGCCGAAGGCGCGTGGCAGCCCCTTGACGCCGAGCATGCCGGCATTGTTCGAGAGATCGGTCTCGTGCCGCTCGACGAAGCTGTCGACCAGCAGGTAGCTGCCCTTGGGCGAGCGGATCTCGGCCACCACGTGGCTGCCGCGGGTGTTGAGCGGCGCGAAGATGTCCTTGAATTCGTTGACCCGCGCCTGGTTGGCCAGCACGAGGCTCGCTGCACAGGGCACGAAGACCGCGAGCGTGATGAGGCTCCAGCGGCGACGGGCCGGGTGCACCCACGCCTCGAGCGCGGCAGCGAGCGCCAGCGCCGGGAGCAGGCAGGCGACGAGATCGAACGGCGGTGCCACGAACATCAGCGCCAGCACGGCCACCGCGCCCAGCCCGGCGCCGGCCAGGTCGGCGGCATAGACGCGACCGATCTGCCGGGCGTTGACGACGAAGACCAGCGAGACGTAGAGGCCGATCAGGAAGAAGAAGGGGAAGAGGGCGGCATAGTACTGGGCGATGTTGGCGAACTGGCCGCTCCACAGCTGGCGGTTCTGCAGCTCGAGCGGATTGAACGGCACCACGGTCGTCCAGTGCCAGCCGGTCGTGGCCGCCACCATTGCCAGCACCGGCAGGAGCACCAGTACTGTCTGGCCGAGCCGAAGCAGCGGGCGCGCCGCCAGCGCCGCCACCGTGCCGCTCGCCGCCAGCCCCAGCATGGCGAGCGAGATCACCCAGTAGCCGTATTCCGACCAGCTCGACAGCGCGAAGAACCTAGTCAACGCGATCTCGTACCCGATCGAGGCGAAACAGGCGAAGAACAGCGGTAGCAGGCGAGCTGTCGGCATCAGGTCGGCAGCCTACGGAGGGCGAAGGCGTGGGTCCAGTCGATCCGCGATTGGGGTCCGGTGAGCGGGGCGACCCGGCCCGTCGATCGGCCTGCGACCAAGCGGACAATACGACGGGCGGACGATGTTGCGGGCTGGCGGTGGCGGCCAGATCGGCCCGTCGATTTGACATCCTGAATCTCAGACGTCCAAATATGCGCGGGGCGTGCAGGGCTTCGTGGGAAACGCCTTGCGAGTCGGGTCGACGGTCCGTGCGATGAGCTGTCCTTGCGAGCGCCCGTCGGGACCTGCCGTTCGGCACTTCAGAACCGCGTTCGTCGAGTGGGCATTTTCCGGCACAGCACAGTGTTGGCCGTATCAGGCATCACGAGCCCGAAAGTTGGGGAAATCTCATGACATTCGCCTTCGTCACGACGAAGCTGAAGCTCAATGGCTTCAGCGCGTCCGAGGAAGATTCCATCCTGGCCGATCTGGAGACCGCTTACGTCGGCTCGGCGACCGCGCGAGGGATGATCGACGGCTGGCTCGCGACGGATGGGCACACGATCGACATCACGCGGGTACCGGGCGCCTACAGAGCCGTGAGCAACAGCGGCGTGCTCGAGATCGACCCCGCCCGCGTCGAGGATTTCGCCTACATCGACGATCACGGCCGAGCCGTGGAGCATTCCCAGCTCGGTGGCCTGCTGCACGAGCTCAGTCATGCCGTGTCGTCGAGGACGGACAACTACAATCTCGCTGCCGGCGACTTCATGGGCGACAACGTCAGGTTCACGAACGTGATGTGGGGCGAGCTCGGCCTGCCGCACCAGATTTCCTATGTTGCGCAGTCGCATGACATCAGCGCGGGCAAGACGAACAGCCTTTACCGGATCGGGTACGAGTACACCAATGGTGCGGCGATCACGGGTGCCATCAGCTCCAACAAGGGGCTGATGGTCACCGGGAAGACCAGCGACTTGCTGATCGGTGGTCCCTCCAAGAACAGCCTTCAATCCGGCCCGGGAGACGACTTCCTGGTGGGCGCGGGTGGCGACGACGAGCTGAACGGGGGTTCTGGAACGGACACGGCCGTGCTCTTCGGCAACCCGGTCGACTACGACATTCGCCGCAGTCTTGGCGGCACGTGGTCAGCGCGCCACGTGCGTGGCGACGCGAACGAAGGCACCGATCTGCTGCCGAACATGGAGAAGGTGCAGTTCGGCGGGCAGACCTTCGACCTGAAGGCGGACGGGCTGACCTTCCAGACCGATCTCGCCTTCGTCGTCGACACGACCGGCAGCATGGCGACGTCGATCGCCAGCGTGCAGGCGCAGGCGGCCAGCTTGATCGACCCTCTGTTCGCCGACGGCAAGACCGATGCCCGGATCGGCGTGGTCAGCTTCAAGGACTGGCTGCACGGCGATCCGACGCAGGTGATCCTGCCGTTCACCGATCACGACAAGTTCGCCGCCAGAAGGTCGGCGGCCCTGGCAGCCATCAACAGCCTTGCCGTGGGTGGCGGCGGGTCAGATGTAGCAGAGACCCCCTTCGAGGGATTGTTCACGGCTCTCAACGGCCCGTTGGGGGACTGGCGCGTCGGCGCCGACGTGCGTCGCATTGTCTTGTTCACGGACGCCCCGGCAAGCGATGGAAACCTGGCACCGCTGGTGAAATCCCTCGCCGACAAGATCGGTGTGTCGGTGACGAAAGACTCCCTGGTGACCGGGGCCGGCGGCGCGCTGGCCACGTTCGAGCTCTCCCTGCCCGGCAGCGCGTCGAGCACTGCGGGCCTCATGCCGGACGACGGCGAGCCCTTGCCGGAGTTCGAGCCGCGCGACGATCCGGTCGTGCCGGATACCACCGTCGCAACTGTCGAGATCTACACGATCTTCACCGGCGCGAAGGTGACCGACACAGGGGCCCTCGCGTCGATATCGAGCAGCACGGGCGGCTCGTTCCTGACGGCGGCGCCCGGCGACGACGTGGTGACGGTGCTGCTCGACATCATCGGCGGCCTCGATCTCTTCGGCACTTCCGAGGCCGATGCGCTCAACGGCGGGGCGCACATCGACAAGCTCACGGGCCTCGAGGGAAACGACACTCTCGACGGCGGCGGCAACGCCGATACCATGAGTGGCGGCATGGGCGACGACAGCTACGCCGTCGACCATCCGAAGGACAGCGTCGTTGAGCTGGCGGGCGAGGGGACCGACAGCGTCGGCACGACGCTGACGTTCTATGTCCTGCCCGACGAGGTCGAGAATGCCGCGGTCTCGGGCGTCGCCGGCGCCGTGCTCACCGCCAATGACCTGGCCAACCTGCTGACCGGAGGCGCGGCGGGCGACGTGCTGATCGGGCTCGCCGGGGACGACCGGCTGCGGGGCGGCGGCGGCGCCGACCTGCTGTTCGGCGGCCGGCCGTCGCCGGGCCAGGGTCCCGGCCAGCTGGCGCTCGAGGTCGGCGCCGGCAACGACAGCATCGGCTCGGCGATCGACCTGTCGAACCTGCTGAGCCTTGCGGCTGATCCGGACATCCTCGACGCGACGACGGTTCCGCACGTGTCGATCACGGGCAAGGGCTACGGCACCTTGCACTATTTCGCGGTCGGGCTGGAGGTCGGCGACGTGCTGACGCTCGATGTCGATCGCGGCAAGGGCGCCAACAATTTCCTGTCCGTGGTCGCCGGCGATGCGAGCGTGCTGGCGAGCGGCAACGACTCGGCGACCAGCCAGGGGGCGGGCGGCAGCACGTCGACCCGGGATGCGTTCGTGGAGTACACGGCGGCGACGGCCGGCGTTCACTACATCGCGGTCGGTCGGGTGACGACCAAGACCGGCGATCCGACCGTGGGCGAGCAGTGGGCGTCGATCCTGCAGCCGGGCGACAGCTACGAGCTGCAGGTGTCGGTCGATGCGGCGGCGCCGGCCGTGGCGGCGGCCGGTGCGTTTGCCAGCGGCGCCGACCGGCTGGCTGGCGGCCTGGGTGCGGACCTCCTGTTCGGCGGCGACGGCGACGACAGCTTCGAAGGCACGGTGGCGGAGCTCGACGGCGACACGATCGGCGACTACGAGGCGGGCGAGAAGATCGTCGTGCAGGGTGTCGCCTTCGGCGATGTCGCGGTGTCGTGGGGCAAGGGCTCGAAGGTGGTCGGGATCGACGTGACCGGCGACGGCCTCGCCGAGGCATCGGTCACGCTCGATGTCGCGCCGGACGATCTGATCGCGTCGGGCCTGCAGCTCGCGGTGCTGCCGGCGGGCGACGGGACCGACACGTCGATCGCCTTCACGACGCCGCCGGCCGGCCCGCTGGTGTCGCTTGCGGCGCTGTCGGCCGACCGGGCGGAAGGCGATGCGGCGACGACGCCGTTCACGTTCGCGGTGACGCTGTCGCAGGCGTCGGCGTCGGAAGAGACGGTGCGCTGGACGGTGACCGGCCGCGGCGGCACGCCGGCCGATGCGGCGGACTTCGCGGGCGGGG
>JALHMO010000073.1 GCA_022844015.1 Reyranella sp.
GCCGCGCTGGGCCGCCGCCGTTCCGCCGGCGATTCCCGCGCCGTCGCCGGCGACGGCGATGCCGGCGACCGAGCCGCCGAAATCCGCATCGAGCACCGGCTCGAAGCAGAGCTGGCGCTCGTTCCAGCGATGCGCGAGGCCGGCCGCCATGGCGAGATTGACGTTCGGCACGACGCCCTGGTGCAGCAGCAGCAGGTCGGCCGGCAGGCGCCGCTCCTCGCCGCCGCCCAGGCTGAAGGCGACCTCGCCGAGCCTGCCCTCGCCCATCGCCGCGAGCCGGTCGACCCTGTGCACCGGCACGCGCGCCTTCACCTCGCGCAACAGCTTCAGGCCCTTGGCGAAGTACGGCGACAGCGCGAACTCGGGCAGGTGCGGCAGGGCGAGCAGCCAGTTGCGCCGCGGCGAGGTGTCGAGCAGCGCCGCGATCTGGCCGCCGGCGCGCAGGATCTGCGCCGCCAGCAGCCACAGCAATGGACCCGTCCCAGCCAGCACGGTGCGGCCCGACGGGACCAGGCCGTGCGCCTTCAGCGCCGTCTGGGCACCGCCGGCCGTCATCACGCCGGGCAAGGTCCAACCGGGAATCGCGAACGGCCGCTCGAGGGCACCGGTGGCGACGATGATCCGTCGCCCTTCGATCAGCCGGGTCCGGCCGGCGATCGAGACGCCGACGATGCGATGCGGATCGAGGCTCCACACCATGGCCCCATTGACGATCGACGCACCGCTCGACCGGGCCTCGGCCGCGAGCGCCTCGCCCACCCAGTAGTCGTCGCCCAGGATCGACCGGTCGGCGACCGGGCTCGTGGTGATGGCGCGGTAGATCTGGCCGCCGATGCCGGGGTTCTCGTCGAGCAGGAGGGTCGAGAGCCCGGCGCGCGCGCCGACCGACGCGGCGGCAAGCCCCGCCGGCCCGCCGCCGATCACGATGAGGTCGTAGACGGGCAAGAGGTCGGCGGCGTTCATCGGAGGGTGCTCCTCTCTGTCCTCCTCCCCAGCGCCGCTGGGGAGGTGTCCGCGCCTGCCCTGAGCGAAGCCGAAGGATAATCGCGGACGGAGGGGTCATGATCTTCGCCGGGAGCGCGCCACTCCGTGGCGCTCATGCATCGTCGCCCAAGAAGTATGAGCGCCACGGAGTGGCGCGCTCCCGGCCATGACTGCGCCTTCATCGCCCCGCCTCGCGCTTGCCGAGCTGGGTCTCGACGGCCATGCCGGTGTGCACCGGGACCAGGCAGGCCTGGCGGCTGCCGACGCCGTCGATCGTCACCAGGCACTCGAAGCACACGCCCATCATGCAGTAGGGCGCACGCGGCGCACCGGTCACCGGGGTGGTCCGGCAATGGCCGATGCCGGCGGCCAGCAGCGCCGCCGCAACCGTGTCGCCGCCGCGCGCGGTCACCGGCTTGCCGTCGACGGTGATCGCCACCGCAGGCCCCGTCTCAGCCAGTCTCTTGAACATCGAACCTCCGCGCGCTGAAAGGAGCGACCAGCGACTTGTCGAGCGCGCCGCGGGCGATCATCGGCGCGATGGTGAGAGCGTGATTGGCTGCCAGAGTGACGCCGGAATGGCAGCACACGGTGAAGGCTCCGGGATGGCTCTCCGATTCGTCGTAGATCGGGAAGCCGTCATGGGTCATGACCCTGATCGCGCTCCAGGTCCGCACGACATTCGCGCGGCCCAGCAAGGGGAACATGCGGACGGCGCGCTCGGCCTCGGTGGCGCTGACGCCGAGCGTCAGGCCGCTCGGGTCGATGCTCTCTTCCTTGGAGTCACCGATCATGACGGTGCCCTCGTCGGTCTGGCGCAGCGTGACCACGGGGTGATTCAGGAACGGTCGCAGCCGCTCCGTCACGACGATCTGGCCGCGCTCCGGCTTCATCGGCGCCTCGAGCCCGACCATCGGCGCCAGCCGCATGTTGGCGTTGCCGGCCGCCAGGGCGACACGGTTGGCGCGCACCTCGCCCTTGGCCGTGACGAGCCGGAACTCGCCGCCTGTCTTGTCGATGCTTTCGACGCGATGGCTCGGCAGGTAGGTGACGCCGCGCGCCTGCATCGCGGTGTGCAGGGTGCGGAACAGGCGCAGCGAGTTGACGTGGCCGTCGAGCGGGCAATAGCTGCCGCCCACCACCTCCGGCCCGATGTCGGGCAGCATCTTCGCGACCTCGGCGCGACCCAGGATCTCGGTCTTGTAGTCGACGATGCCCGGCTGGTTGTGCAGGCGCTTCAGCACGAGGGCACGCGCCTCGAGCTCGCGCTCCGACAGTGCCAGGTGAAAGCCGCCCGGCTGCTGGAAGCTGACATCGAGCCCGGTCTCCTCCTTCAGTGTCGCCGCGAAGCCACCCCAGGCATTGGAGGAACGGATCGTCCAGCCGGCGTAAGGCGCCAGGCCGAGGCCCTTGCTCTGCACCCACACCAAGGCGAAGTTGCCGCGGCTCGCACGCACGGCGCGATCACCCTCGTCGAGCACGACGACGCGGCGGCCCTCGCGCGCCAGGCCCCAGGCGGTCGCCACGCCGACCAGGCCGCCGCCGACCACGGCGACGTCGTAGCCGCTGCCGCTATCGGCCATCGCCGGTCCTCCCGACCAGCAGGCGCTCCAGCCCGAAGGCGCGGTCGAGCACCACCAGGGCCAGCACGGTGGTGGCGATGACGACCGCCGACACCGAGGTCACCAGCGGATCGATATTGTCCTGGATGTAGAGGAACATGCGCACCGGCAGGGTAACGGTCGAGGGGGCGGCAATGAACACCGTCATGGTCACCTCGTCGAACGAGTTGATGAAGGCGAGCGCCCAGCCGCTGATCAGGCCGGGCAGCACCAGCGGCAGCGTCACGCGCTTCAGCACGATCCAGTCCGAGGCGCCGAGCGACACCGCAGCATGCTCGATCGAGCGATCCATCCCGACCGCCGAAGCCAGGGTCAGGCGGAGCGCGAACGGCAGCACGATCACGATGTGCGCCAGCACCAGGCCGGCGAACGTGCCGCCAAGCCCGATCTGGGTGAAGAAGCGCAGGAAGGCGATGCCCAGCACGACGTGCGGGATCATCAGCGGCGACATGAACAGCGCTGTCATCGCCTCGCGCCCCGGGAAGCGATGGCGCGCGATGGCGAGCGCCGCCGGCACCGAGATCACGACGGCCACCGCCGACGACAGTGCCCCCAGCCACAGGCTGCGCCAGAACGCCGAGATGAACTCGGGATAGCGGCCGATGGCGTAGAACCAGCGCAGCGACCAGCGGTCCGTCGGGAAGGAGAGATAGCCTTCCGGCGTGAAGGCGACGATGCAGACGACCAGGATCGGCGCCAGCATGAAGGCGACGAACAGCGCATGGAAGGCGAGCGCCAGCGGGCCGTTGCGGCTCATGTCGGGCCGCCTTTCATTTCCTCCCCAACGCAGTTGGGGAGGTGTCGCGTCATACGCGACGGAGGGGTCATGAGCCATGGGCCTCGCCACCCTTTGTGGCTCATGACTCCTCCGCCCCATAGGCGTTAAACTAAAAAGAATCCTCATCCTGAGAGCCTGTGACTTTTTCGGTAGTCGTTCTTTGGCAATTGATGAGGTCGCTACCGCGAACTTTTCTGTCGTCCTGAGCAGAGCGAAGGACCTCATCGCCGTGTGGTACCAGTGTACTCTGGAACTTCTGGCGATGAGATCCTTCGCTGCGCTCAGGATGACAGGAGGGGGGCGACAGAGTTCGATAAAGTCACGCGCTCTGAGGAGGCCGCGCAGCGGCCGTCTCGAAGGATGAGCCACACAGCAGATCGTTGAAAAAGCGGTGTCGCAGCGCTCCCTCCCTTGCCCACCCTTCGAGACGCGGCCCTGCGGGCCGCTCCTCAGGGTGAGGATTCTCTTTGGCTTAACGCCTATGCCCCTCCGCCCCGTATGACGGGGCACCTCCCCAGCGAAGCTGGGGAGGAGAATGAAGGGCGCCGGAGTGTCCCGACTCACGAGAACACCTGCGCGTAGCGGCGCTCGACGAGGCGGCTGGTGCCGATGACGATGGCGACCAGGGCGAACAGGAGCAGCACGGCGACCGCCGCGCCGAGCGGCCAGTTCAGCGTGTTCAGGAACTCGTCGTAGGCGAGCGTGGAGGCGACCTTGAGCCGCCGGCCGCCGATGATCGCGGGCGTGGCGAAGGCGCTCGCCGCCAGGGCGAAGACGATGACGGCGCCCGACAGGATGCCGGGCATGATCTGCGGCAGCACGATGCGGCGCAGCACCGTGAACGGCCCCGCCCCCAGCGCCACCGCGGCGTTCTCGACCTGGGGATCGAGACGCTGCAGCGCCGCCCACACCGCCAGCACCATGTAGGGCATCAGCACGTGGGCGAGCGCGATCACGACACCGGTCTCGGTGAACATGAAGGGCAGCGGCGCCGAGATGAGCCCCATCGAGATCAGAGTCTTGTTGACCACGCCCGAGCTGCCGCCGAACAGCAGCGCCCAGCCCAGGGTGCGCGCCACCACCGAGATCAGCAGCGGGCCCAGGATCACCAGCAGGAACAGGCCGCGCCACGGGCTCCGCATGCGGTTCAGGATGTAGGCCTCGGGCGCGCCGAGCAGCGCGGTCAGCAGGGTGACCAGGAAGGCGATGCGGAAGGTCCGCCAGAACATCTCCAGGAAGTACGAATCGGTCAGAACCTCGTGCCAGTTCTTCAGCACGAAGACCGGCTCGATGCCCTTGTACTGGCCCCAGTCGTGGAACGACAGCAGCACGGTCATGACCAGCGGCACGATCACCACCGCGCCGAACAGCAGCAGCGCCGGCAGGCTGAGCAGGTAGGGCGTGGCCCTCATGCCGCGGCCGCCCACGCCAGGTGAACGGCATCGCCCTCGGCCGGTACCGGCTCGCCGGTGTTCTGGCGGATCACCGTTACCAGGCCGCCGGCCGTCTCGACCTGGTAGAGCCAGTGGCTGCCCTGGAAGATGCGGGTGCGCACCGTACCGGCGAGCCCCTCGACCGCGAAGGCGATCTTCTCCGGCCGCACCGTCGCGCCGTTCACCAGGTTGGTCTTGCCGAGGAAGCTCGCGACGAACGCCGTCGCCGGCCGTTCGTAGGCCTCGTGCGGCGCGCCGACCTGCTCGGCTCGGCCATGGTTCATCACCACCAGGCGGTCCGACAGCGCCATCGCCTCGGCCTGGTCGTGCGTCACCAGGATCGTGGTGGTGCCGAGGCTGCGCTGGATCTGGCGCAGCTCGATCTGCATCTCCTCGCGCAGCTTGGCGTCGAGATTGCTGAGCGGCTCGTCGAGCAGCAGGATCTGCGGCCGGATGACGAGCGCGCGGGCGAGCGCCACGCGCTGCTGCTGGCCGCCCGACATCTGGCGCGGGAAACGGCCGGTGAACGCGCCGAGCCCGACCAGCTCCAGCGTCTCGCCGACCCGCCGCACCCGCTCCGCCGCCGCCACGCCCTGCATCTCGAGCCCGAAGGCCACGTTCTCGGCGACGGTCATGTGCGGGAACAGGGCATAGCTCTGGAACACGATGCCGAGCCCGCGCCTGGCCGGCTTCACCGCCAGGAGATCGCGCCCTTCGAGGTGGATCGCTCCCGACGTCGGCTCGACGAACCCGGCGATCAATTGCAAGGTCGTCGTCTTGCCGCAGCCCGACGGCCCGAGCAGCGAGACGAATTCCCCCTTCTCCACACTGAGCGACAGGCCGTCGACCGCGGCGTGCGTGCCGAAGCGCTTGGTCAGCCTGTCGAGGGTGAGGAACGCCATCGCCGGTCAGGTGTCGACGCGCGCCGCGGCGCCGCCATGCAGGCGATAGAAAGCGTTCTGCGGCTGGTCCATCTTCAGGATCTCGGCCTGGGGGGCGCCCAGGAACAAACCACGCAGCACGCGGCCGACGCCGCCATGGGCAAACACCGCGACCGGCTGCCCGTGCGCCAGCGCCACGATCTCGTCGAGCGGCGGCCGGGCACGCTCGACCACCATGGCATAGCTCTCGCCGCCCGGCGGCTGGTAGGTCCAGTGATCCTGCCGGCGCGCCGCCATGGCGCCCGGCCAGCGCGCCTCGATCTCGGGCAGGACCAGCCCGTCCCAGTCGCCCCAGCTCATCTCGCGCAGCCGATGGTCGAAGGCCTGCTCGTCGTGCGCCAGGCCGGCGGCGGCGGCCGCGATGGCCAGGGTCTCGCGCACGCGGCCGAGCGGGCTTGCCCGCACGATGACGCTCGACGGTTCATAGCCGCCCTGCCGCAGCTCGCGCGCCAGCGCCTCGCCCATGGCCCGGGCCTGCGCCCGGCCCGTCGCGGTCAGCGGCGAGTCGAGATAGCCCTGGGCGCGCTTCTCGGCGTTCCACACGGTCTCGCCGTGGCGGAACAGGAAGATGGGATGGCGCACGTGGTCGACGAGCCTAGCGCTCGACCTCGCGGTTCCAGCGCTTGGTCCACTCCTCGCGCTGGGCGTTGATGGCATCCCAGTCGGGCTGGATCACCAGCTTGGCGCGCTCGCCGACCGGCGCCATGCGCAGCTCCGGCATGTTGACGTCGACCTTGGTGTTGACCGGGCCGTTGCCCATCTCCTTGGCCAGCACGGTCTGCACCGGCTCCGAGATCAGAACCTTGATGAACTCCTGGGCGAGCGGGTTGGCCGACGCCTTGGCGACCGGGCAGGCCGAGGCGAGCAGGATCGGCGCGCCCTCCTTGGGATAGATGAAGTCGACGGGGAAGCCGGTGTTGGCGAAGGCCTGGACGCGGCCGGTGCCCCACACCGCGATCTGCCCCTGGTTGGACTGGAACAGCTCGGTCATCTTGCCGGGCGACGGCTCGTAGACCAGCACATTGGGATTGACGTCCGCCTTCATCACCTTGAAGCCGGGCTCGATGTTCTTCTCGCCGCCGCCGTTCAGGCGCGCGAACATCATCAGCGTGTAGAGCCCGTAGGTGTTGTTGATCGGCGGGATCACCAGCAGCTTCTTGAACTTGGCGTCCTTGAGGTCGTTCCACGAGGTCGGCGTCGCCCAGCCCTTGTCCTTGAAGGTCTTGGTGTTGATCATGAAGCCGGTGCCGGTCTGGCCGACGGCGACTGCCTTGTCGTCCTTGAACAGGGCGGCCGGGTAGAGCTCGCTCTTGTCGAGCCCGTCGAGCTTGCCGCAGAAGCCGAGCTGGATCGCCTGGTACATCGGCCCGTCGTCGACGATGGCGACGTCGATCGCCTGGTTGCCCTTCTGGGCCTGCAGCTTGGCCAGGGTGTCGGTCGAGTTGCCGGCGACGTACTCGATCTTGACGCCGTGCTTGGCCTCGAAGGCCGGGAACACCGACTTGCGCAGCTGCTGCTCCCACGAGCCGCCATAGCCCGCGACGACCAGCGACTTGGTCTGCGCGGAAGCCGATGCCGCGGCCAGCAGCGCGGCCACGCCCGCCACCGCCGCCAGATAGCCCGAACGCTCCATTGCCTGCTCCTTCTGCCGTGCCCCTCGCCGCGACCGGCGAACGCCTGCCACCGCAGCCTTCATGTTTTCGATCCGGCACGGTTGCGTCAAATTCGATTTCGCCGGCCCTTTCATAATAGGATATTATGTAATGCCATGCGCCCGCTGAACCCGCGCCAGATCGAGGCGTTCCGCGCGGTCGTGCTGACCGGCAGCGTCGGCGCCGCGGCCGCCCTGATCAACGTCACGCAACCCGCGGTCAGCCGGCTGATCCGCGACCTGCAGCAGCGTCTCGGGCTGGTGCTGTTCGAGCGCCGCGGCACCGGGCTCGTCCCGACCAGCGAGGCGCTTTCGCTCTATGGCGAGGTCGAGCGCGCCTTCGTCGGGCTCGACCGCATCGCCGAGATGGCGACCGAGCTGCGCACGCGCCGCGCCGGCTTCCTGCGCATTGCCGCCCTGCCCGCGCTGGCCAACGGCTTCCTGCCCCGCTTCGTCGGCCGCTTCCTCGCCGACCGTCCCAAGCTCGACATCGTGCTGTCGGGCCTGGTCTCGCACGCCGTCGTCACCGCCGTCGCGCACGGCCAGTGCGACCTGGGCTTCGCCGAGGCGTCGCTCGAGCACGCCGCCGTCCAGAAGGAGGACATGCCGGTCGCGCCGATGGTCGCGGTGCTGCCGCAGGCCCATCGCCTGGCGCGCAAGGCCCTGCTCCGCCCCGCCGACTTCGCAGGCGAGAGCTTCATCTCGCTCGGTCATACGACGCTCTCGCGCTTTCGCATCGACCGCGTGTTCGCCGAGCATGGCGTGACCCGGATCATGCGCATCGAGACGCCGCTGTCGGAGATCTCCTGCTCGCTCGCCGGCGCCGGCGCCGGGGTCACCCTCTGCGAGCCCTTCACGGCGACCGAGTACGCCACGCGCGGCATCGTCGCCCGCCCCTTCGAGCCGCGCATCGATTTCGAGTTCGCCGCCCTCACCGTCGCCCAGCGCAGCGTGCCGCCGGTGGCACGCGCGTTCATCGACGCCTTCCGCACGCACGTCGCCGATTTCGTGCGCCGCGAAAGCTGGAGACGGCCTCCCAGCGGAGGTGCCCGCCGGAAGGGATCGAGAGCAGACATTGCATGACGGGAGTCATGGCTGGGAACGCGCCACTCATGGGCGCCAACTTTTCGGTTCTCCTCCCCAGCTTCGCTTAGCGAAGCTGGGGAGGTGTCCGCGTAATCGCGGACGGAGGGGTCATGAGCCACGAGTCTCGGGCCCATGACCCCACCGTCGCCGTAAGACCCTTCGGCTTCGCTCAGGGCAGGCGGCGACACCGCCCCAGCTTCACTGGGGAGGAGAACTGAGCGCCGGAAATTCGACTGAGTCGCCAGTGCAATCGATTGCACGACGCCGTGCCGCCGAGAGCGCGCTACTCGCGTCGATGGGTCCGGACCATTCGGGGCCTGATTGCACCGGAGCAGGCAATTGCAAGCACGGAGCAGGGAACCCTCGACACCCGTCACCGGGTGCACCCTGCCGATGGTGATCGCCCACGCGCCGAAAAAGTAAATCGACGGTCTTTTCTTGCGGTCGGTGCGGTCGCTTGCGGTCGCATCCTTTGGAATCAAGGGGTTGCGCCGACCGCAAGAAGCCGTCTGGAACGCCTGGTGCGGTCGCACCCGCCGTCTTGCGGTCGCAGTCATCCGGCGCCCGCTGTCCCGCAGTGTCGCCTCCCCCTTCCTGAAGCGGCCGGGGAAAGTCGGCCCGGAATCTTGCGTCATTTGCGTCTCTGCGTCATCGGCCTTTGAAATCAAGGGCTTGGCTGTGACGCACCGGAATGGCGTTGCGTCGGCGATGGGTCGGCTTGCGTCGGTCATGGCGATCACGGTGATATCCTTTGAAGCGCGCGCGGCACGAACCTCCTTGCTGGGAGGGCCCTCCCGGCAACGAGCGTCCCAACGTCTGCACGCGACCTCACTGCGGGCTATCATGACGCTGAACAGGCAGCCAGGCCGGCAAGCCGGACTGGCTCTCTTCTGCAGCCACCATCGCGGGCTCTTGATTGAGCATGCCCTCGTCGGTTGGCTCGGGGCACGATCCTCACTGCCGGGAGTGCCCGCTGGTGGCGAGGTCAATCTGCCACAGTGGGCGTTCCCAACGCAGCGCGCGTCCTTCCGACAGGATCACCCGAACTGCACGCCGTACTCGGAGGCGATCGCCATGATGTCGGGCGGCGTCAGCGGCCCCTTGCGGGCGGCCCGGTCGAAGTGGCGGAACATCTCGGCGAGCTGCACGCCCGGGCTCGCGATGACGACCAGCGTCACCGCACCATCGGTATCGTTGCGAAAGCCGTGCAGCTGGCCGGGCTCGAACGTGCGGCAAGCGCCCGGGCCGACCGTGGTTTCCCCGCCCTCCCCGATCAGCGTCAGCTCGCCTTCCATCACCAGCAAGGTCTCCTCGTCGTGGTCGTGCCGATGCGGCGGCACGAAGTAGCCCGGCGGGATGGGGTTCTCGGCGATGAACATCCCGGCCTCGCGCCGCACAATCATCGCGGCGCCCATCACGTCCAAAGTCTCGGTCATGTCGTCCTCCATGTTGCGACGGGCCGACAGGTACGCCGCCGCCCGGTCCGCGAGCAGACGGTCGTTCTGGACAGATCGTTCGCCCTGGCGAACAATCGGCCATGGACGCGTTCGCCGGCATCGAGGCCTTCGCTGCTGTCGTCGAGCGCGGCAGCTTCACCGCCGCGGCAACCTCGTTGCAGACGGCGAAGTCATCGGTCAGCGAGACGGTGCGCGCGCTCGAGGAGCGGCTCGGCGTGCGCCTGCTCGAGCGCACGACGCGCCGGGTGCGGCCGACCGAGGCCGGAGCCGCGTACTACGCGCAGTGCCGCCGTCTGCTGGACGCGGCGGCGGCGGCGCGCAGCGAGGCCCAGGCAGCGCACAGGCATCCGGCCGGCAAGCTGCGCGTCGGCGCGCCCGACGCGTTCGCCGAGCGCTACATCGTGCCGGGCCTCGGCGCCTTCCTGGCCGCCTGGCCGACGATCTCGATCGAGCTGGTCGAGGCGGCGGGCGCCGCCGATTTGGTCGACCAGCAGCTCGACCTCGCCATCCGTATCGTCGAGAGGCCCGAGCCGCGCCTGGTGGTACGCCGCATCGCCACCTCGCGCATCGTCATCGTCGCCTCGCCAAGCTACCTCGCCGGCGCCGGCACGCCGCAACGGCCGCGCGACATCCTGGCTCATCGCCTGATCGCCTTCGCGCCGCTCGCCTGGCGCGACACCTGGCGGTTCGGCCAGGAGACCATTGCGGTGCAGCCGCGGCTGCTGACCAACAGCGGCGAATCCCTGCGGACCGCCGCCCTCGCCGGCCTCGGTCTCGCGCCGGCGCCGGAATGGCTCGTCGCCGATGCGCTGGTCGCCGGCCGGCTGACCCGCGTGCTGGCCGACCACGAGCCGCCGTCGGGCGGCATCTACGCCGTCTACCCGACCAACCGCCTGCTGGCGCCGCGCGTGCGCGTCTTCGTCGACCACATCGCGCGCGACCTGCGCGCCCGCGGGCTGACGCGCTGAGGAGCGGGACCTGTATCCAAACGGCTATCGTCGACATACTAGCGGAACTTCGGCCGGGCGATCCGCGTCTCCAATTCTTCGAGCAACTCTCTCGAAACGATGATGATCGCGTTTGCGAGCGCCCAGTCCAAACATGCAAGAGAAGTACCGAAGGGGGAAAGAAGCGCGCTGATCAACACATTCGTATCGAGGACGACCCGCTCAACCCTCATCGCTCATGAGCCGCTCGTGCTCGGCCTCCGTCAGGCCGCGTTCGACGGCTTCACGATGAGTTGACGAAATCGTCTCGCGCAAGCGCACCTTGGCTTCTCGACGAATGCGGTCTTGCTCCTCCAACCGCTCGAACTCCGACGGAGAAAGCACGACCGCCACTGCTTCGCCCTTTTCCAGAACAGTTACCGGTTCGCTGCGAACGGCCTCGATCAGCTCCTGAAGCTTGATTTGGCCGGTATCGTTCGACAGCGTTCGCATCGGTCAATTCCTCGCCAGATAGGATAGCAAAGCCTCTCCGCAAGCCGAACGCATATCGGTTCCGAGCACCTGGCCGGCCAGTTGCGCAGCGTCGCACCCGACGCGTCAGCCGAGCTACCTCCTCGGCTCCGGCACGCCGCGGCGGCCACGCGACATCCTGGCCCTTCGCCAGATTGGCGTCGCACCGCTCGCTCGGCGCGACACCTGGAGATTCGGTCAGGAGACCCCCGACCTTGTCGGGTGCGTGTTGTTGCTGGTCGTTCACATCTGGCCGAAAGAATTCGAAAATGGCGAACAGGTCGGTCGCATCAGCGCCCGCAAGGCCACCGCACACGAAAGGTGATCTTATGAAGAAGGGAACTTCCAAGTCGTTGACTCCCCGGCAGCGAGCGGAGCTGAAGTCGCTCGCGGCACTCCCCGACGATGCCATCGATACGTCAGACGCCCCGGAACTCGTCGACTGGTCCGCGGCCAAACGCGGTCTCTTCTATCGGCCCGTCAAGCAGCAGCTGACTCTCCGGCTGGATGCCGATGTCGTTGCCTGGTTCAAGGGCCACACGACATCCGGCGAGGGCTACCAAACCCGGATCAATCGGGCGCTACGCGAATACGTGCAGGGGCAAGCGCGCGAAACTCGGCGATCGAGGGCTTGAGGCAAGGCGCCTCGAGACGTCTCCAAGAGCACGGCTTGCCGCCGCCGAGCTCGGTGTCTCGCGATCAGCGCTCAGCGCCCGGCCCTTCCGGCTCCTCGGGCGGGATGGCGAGGATGGCTGAACTGTCCACCACCATCATCTCGGCGAGCCTGGCTGCCCGGGCGTGTCGCCGGAAGCTTCGTCCCACTCCTCCTCGGTGACCGGGCGGCGGTCGAACAAATACGCCTGCTTGCGCACGAAAGCTTGAACACGGGCAACATAGTCGCCCTTAGCCGCTTGGTCGGCACGCACCCGCTCGAGCCGTTCGTGCAGAGCCTTGGTGATGGCGTCGGTCATGGTCTCCCCGGTGAGGCGGGACAACTCCCGCGCCAGCCTGTCGGCTTCCTCGGTTTTGATTCTCAAAGCCATGCCGATTCCCACTTCTGGATCGATCGTCTAGATCGCACTCGGGCGAAGTTCGCCTCAAGTACAAGGTCGGTACCATAGCCGAGACTCAGTATCCGGACGCGCTCGCCTGCGACGTCACGCTAACGCCCAGCTCCCTCGGATTTGAGCACGGTGAGATTGACAAGCATGAGGGCGAGAGCCATTTTGCCCCAATGCGTTGGACCAATCCCGTTCGTTTGCTGATGCGAGCACTGGCGCTCGCTGCAGTGGGATTCGTTTTGGCGGCAGGTGCGGCCGCCGCGCATGAACGGTACATAGCCGCCCACGCTCAGGAGCATCACTCGGTGATGCAGATGGTGTCTTCAGCACACCATTCAGACGACTATGCCAGACCGGAACTCCCCGCGGATATGGCGGTACAACCCGGTTACACGGTTCGCTATGTAGCGTATCGGTCGGGCGACGTCGCGCCGGCCCTCCATGAGGCGACCCTGGCAGTCGAACCCGGGAATTTGACCCATAGTGCAGCCAGCGACGCACCATGCTCGGAGAACCGGGCCGATGGTGATGTCTCAGGTAGTTGCTGCACGATGGCGTGCCATGCGGCACTGCCGACGTCACGCTTCGGCCATCCGGGCAGCCAGAGCCTGTCCGGTCTTCGCGTCGCTGGATTGACCAACATGTTGGTAGGGCGGTCGAACGACCGAGCCGAACGACCGCCCAGAATCGGCTGATCGGTCCGCGCCGAAGGCGCGTGTCCGGTATTCAGCCCGTTTGGGCCTGACGCCACCGAGCACCTGACCTGCGCGGACTGTCGCGATCGAACCGCCACTCGGCGGCGCAGATCGCTGTCTTGCTGCCGGTCAACTCTCGCTCGGATCGTCGCCCATGAAATCGCTGTCCATCCTGATTCTCGCCCTTGCGGGAACTGCCTGCAGTGCGCCTCCGCTTCCCGAGCTGTCGTCGACGGATGCGTCCAGCCCCGAAGCGCCGGCTGTCGGTGCGCCGTACCAGCCGGTGATGTCGGGAACGGCACCACACGTGCCAGTCGGTCTGAAACCCTGGCGTGAACTCAACGATCGCGTTGCCCCTGGCGCCGGGCGGTCGCAATGACTGCCATATCGAGAACCGTCGCGGTCGCCGTCATTGGCCTGCTGGCCGCCGGATGCGCAAAGTTCACCGACGACGGCGGCATGGCGCCCGTCACCGATTCCATTCGCAGGGAAATCGGCCGCGACGCCGTCAAGCTCTCCTCACCTGAAGACATGCGCCGCGCGCGCGAGCGCGTGCAGGCATTGCTCGCCGAGCCGCTGTCGGAGGATTCGGCCGTTCAGGTCGCGCTTCTCAACAATCGGGGTCTGCAGGCCGCCTACAACGATCTCGGTATCTCGGAGGCCGAGTACGTCCGGACCAGCCTGCCGCCTAACCCCGCGATCACGGTCGGCCGCACCTTCGGCACCTTTAACTTCGTCGAGGTTGGCTTCCAGCTCGTCGGCAACCTGCTCGCTCTCGCCACTCTGCCGAGGAGGACCGAGATCGGTAAGCGTGAGTTCGAGGAATCGCGCTATCGGGCGGTCGCGACGACTCTCAGCCTGACGGTCGACGTGCGCCGGGCCTACATTCGCGCGATCGCTGCTCAGCAGCGCCTTGCGTTGCTGGAGCAGGCCCGCCAGAACGCCGATGCCTCGGCGCAATTGATGAAGCAGCTCGGCGAGACCGGAGGGGCCAACAAGCTCGACCAGGCGCGCGTGACAGCCTTCTATGCCGACCTCAGCGCCCATGTCGCCCAGGCGAGGTTGAGCGTGGCCAGCACTCGCGAGGCCCTGAACCGCATGCTCGGCCTCTGGGGAAGCGACCTCATCTACAAGCTGCCTGCCCGCCTCCCGGCCTTGCCGGCAGCCGCCAATGCCGTGGCCGAGGTCGAGGTCGAGGCAATCAAGCGGCGTGTCGACCTGATCATCCTCCGTTACGAGATCGTAACGCTGGCGAAATCTGCGGGCTTCGTTAACGCTACGCGATACCTGTCATTTCTGGAGCTCGGCCTCGGCTACCGGAACGAGGTCGAAACCAACGACGCCGGCGAGCAAAGCTCGAAGAACCGCTACGGGCTCGAGCTCGGCATCGTGATCCCGATCTTCGACACCGGCGAGACGCGAGTGGTCACCGCGCGCGAAATCTACATGCGCGCCGTCAACAGGCTGGTCGAGCGTTCGGTGAACGCCCGTTCCGAGGCTCGCGTCGCCTACACGACCTATCGCGCGACCTACGACATCGCGCGCTTCTACCAGTCCCGTATCCTGCCGCTGCGGCGCCAGATCTCAGCGGAGGTGTTGCTTCGCTACAATGGCATGCTGGTCGACGTCTTCGAGGTTCTGATCGAGGAGCGCGAGCGGATTGCGGCCAACATCGCCTCGCTCGATGCGCTGCGCGACTACCATCTCGCCGTCGCCGACCTGGAGGCCGCGTTGATCGTGGGCGGCACCGTCCCGCCGTCGGGCGTCATCAACACCACCCCGCCCCCCGAAACCATCCCACTCGGATTCTAGAGAAGGAGAACGACATGAGCATCTCTCGACGCGATCTCGTCGGAGCGTCCGGCCTCGCTCTTCTCGGCGCCGCCGCCGTCAGTGGCCGTGTCCAGGCACAGTCGATACCGGAAGCACCCACGACGACGACCAACACCATGCAGCCGCCGCTTCATCCCACGAGCGGGCCGGACTATCAGCCGGTCGTGACCTTGAACGGCTGGACCTTGCCGTGGCGGCAGAACGGCGACTGGAAGGAGTTCCATCTCGTCGCCGAGCCGGTCGAGCGCGAAATGGCCCCTGGCATGATCGCCCGGCTGTGGGGATACAACGGCCAGAGCCCCGGCCCGACGATCGAGGCGGTCGAGGGCGACAAGGTCCGCATCTTCGTGACAAATCGCCTGCCCGAGCACACGACCATCCACTGGCATGGCCAGCTGTTGCCCTGCGGCATGGACGGCGTCGGCGGCCTCAACCAGCCGCACATCAAGCCCGGCCAGACGTTCGTCTACGAGTACCAGCTCATGAAGAGCGGAACCTTCATGTACCATCCGCATGCCGACGAGATGGTGCAGATGGCGATGGGCATGATGGGCTTCTTCGTCGTCCATCCGCGCGATCCCAAGCTGCACCGCGTCGACCGCGACTTCGTGTTCCTGCTCAACGCCTACGACATCGATCCCGGCAACTATGTGCCCAAGGTCGCGGAGATGCTGAACTTCAACATGTGGTCGTGGAACAGCCGTGTGTTCCCCGGCATCGATCCGCTGGTGATCGCCAAAGGCGATCGCGTGCGGGTCAGGGTGGGCAACCTCACCATGACCAGTCATCCGATCCACATGCACGGCTATGACTTCGAGGTGACCTGCACCGATGGCGGCTGGGTGCGGCCCGAGGCGCGCTGGCCCGAGGTCACGATCGACATTCCGGTGGGCGCCATGCGCGCCTACGAGTTCGACGCGATCTATCCAGGGGACTGGGCGATACACTGCCACAAGTCGCATCACACGATGAACGCGATGGGACACGACATCCGCACTTTCATCGGCGTCGACAAGAAGCAGTTCGCCCGCCAGATGCGGCGCATGGTGCCCGATTACATGCCGATGGGCAGCGCCGGCATGGCCGACATGGGCGAGATGGAGATGCAGCTTCCCGAGAACACCTTGCCCATGATGACCGGCTTTGCGCAGTTCGGCGCTGTCGAGATGGGCGGCATGTTCTCGGTCGTGAAAGTTCGCGAAGGCTTGGCCTCCGGCGACTTCAAGGATCCCGGCTGGTATCAGAATCCACCCGGAACCGTGGCCTGGGAATGGACGGGACCACGGCCCGCGACGGCCCGCGCGCCTGCTCCCACACCTGCGATGAAGCCCGGCGCCACGCCGGTTCGCGTAGTCAAGCCGTCATCGCACGGGTCACACAAGTAGTTCCGCCAAGGAGGCAATCGTGAAAGCTCGAGTTCTCTTCACCGGGGCAATCGCCGCGGTGCTGCTGTCCGGCGCCGTCGTCGCCGGCCCCGGACACAAGCCGGGCGAAGGTCACGCCCACGCCGACGACACGGCATATGGCAAGCCGGGCGATCCCAAGAAGCCGGCGCGGATCGTCCAGGTCGTGATGCGCGAGTCGGATGGGAAGATGTTGTTCGTTCCCGATCAGCTGAGGGTGCGCAAAGGCGAGCAGATCCGCTTTCAGCTTCGTAACAGCGGCGAAATCGACCACGAGTTCGTGATCGCGACGGTCGAGGAAAATCAGAAGCACATGAAGGAGATGGAGAAGAATCCCGACATGGAGCACGACGACCCCAACGCCAAGAGACTGAAGCCCAAGGCGAAAGGCGAGATCGTCTGGCAGTTCACAAAGGCGGGCACTTTCGAGTTCGCCTGCCTGATACCAGGACACTACCAGTCCGGCATGGTCGGCGCGATCGTCGTCGAGTGAGTCAACTCAAGCGAAGGAGCGAAGAATGTTCAGGAAAGCCATCGCATTCGGGCTGGCTGCGGTCTTGTTCTCTGTTCCGGCGTTAGCCGACGGGAACATGGTGAAGGCGGAAGTCGTGAAGGTCGACAAGTCGGCCGGCAAGGTCACTCTCAAGCATGGACCGATCAAGAATCTCGACATGGACTCGATGACGATGGTCTTTCGCGTCGCCGATCCGTCGATGCTCGACAAGGTCAAGGCCGGCGACAGGATCGAATTCGAGGCGGATCGCATCAATGGTGCCATTACCGTCACGAAGATCGGCAAGGGCCACTGACGCAAGGGGCTCACGGAGGTCGGCATGAGCCGATTGGCGACGAGGTGTCTATTCTGCATCGTTCTCTCGATCGGCTCGATGGTCGCCACTCCTATGAAGGCCGACGATCGGGAGCTCCAGGCCATCCTGCTCAGGCTTCAGTGCGTGCCGGCGAAGATCGTGACGACCAACTTGTCGCCGAAGGTTTCGAGCCACGAGGTGACGTGCCGACGCAGTGGCCGGATCGTCCATGTCGTCTGCGTCGAGACTGATTGTCGACAGCAGCTCTCACCGCGAGAACAGGAAGAAGGGCAGTGAACTTGCGCAAGTCGAGAAACATCCGGGCTGGAAAGAGCGCGATCATCCTGCCGACCGCTCGTGGAAAGCGGTCGGCAGGAGCTTCCGTTGGCAGAAATCCCGGTGCCAGGACCGCTCTTCTTGGTGGGCTTGTCGTAGCTGTTGCGGTGTTCGTCTACTTCTTCACCGCAAGTGCTCCACCCCGGATCGACCCGGCAGACGGTAGACAGGTGGAGTTGGGCAGGCGCGTCTATGCGGCTGCCTGCGCCAGCTGCCACGGCGCCTCTCTCGAGGGCCAGGCCAACTGGCAATCGCGATTGTCGAACGGCCGACTGCCTGCCCCTCCGCACGACGCCACCGGGCATACGTGGCACCACCCCGACGAGATGCTCTTCAGGGTTACGAAGTACGGTGCGGACGCCTATCCGGACGGCTACCAGACCGATATGCCGGCGTTCGAGAAGCGCTTGACCGACGACGAGATCGCGGCGTCTCTGGCATTCATCAAGAGTACGTGGCCCGCCGGGATACGCGCGAGGCAAGCGCGCATCGATGCCGATGCGAGAAGCAGGAAGTGATAGCGTTTCCGCCGCCGTACGGGGCCATCATGCTGGGTCTTGCTGCCAACGAACCGGACCTCACGAGCGCGGAGCGCCGGTGGCGTCGTGAAAGGCGATCCGCTTGGGTGAGGCTCGTCGCTCTTGTCATCTTTGTGATCAACCTGATGGTTGGCGAGCATGCCAGCGGAATTCTGGTCCACTCAAAGGTCGTCGTCGGCTATGGCTTGGCGACACTACTGGCGTTGGGGCTGGCATTGGCGAGGCGCGGTCCTACTTGGGTCGCCACTCTCTTCGTCGTCATTGATGCAGCATTGGTAGTCGCTCTGTTCCACGAGCATCTGTTCGCGCCCGGCGGGACCTTCGATCACAGCTTGAGCGCGCCGGCACTTGCGATTGCCTTCCTGCTCCTTGCGCACGTTGCGCTTCGCCTCAGGCCATTGCTTGTCTCGCTTTTCTCCGGTCTGGTAATTGCTGGATGGATGTCGGTCCTGGCGTTCACCGTAACCGGACAGTCGTGGGGCGACAGGCCTCGTGGGGATGACTGGCCGGCTCTTCTGGCCGAGGCCGCTCTTGCGGCAGCTTTCGGATTCTCTGCGTTCGTCTGCTACCTGCTGACCCGGGACCACAATGTACTGTTGAAGGGGGCGGTGACCAGCGAGCGTCGGCGGCGGAACCTGGCGCGGTTCTTCCCGCCGAATGTTCTGTCCGAGCTGCAGACGAAAGGCATGTCGCTCAATCTCAGCCGCCGTCGCGCCGCGATCATGTTTGTCGATCTGCGCTCCTTTACGACCCTTAGCGAGACGATGCCGCCGGAGAACGTGTCCGAGCTGCTGGCGGAGTATCGCCAACTCGTCACACAAGCTGTGTTTGCCTACGATGGGACGGTCGACAAATTCATCGGTGACGGCGTAATGGCCGTGTTTGGGCACCCTCACACCGCGCCCGACGATTCAGCTCGGGCTCTACAGTGTGCTCTGTCCCTGAGTTTGTCCCTGGTTCGATGGAAGGGAGACCGACTCCGGAGAGGCAAGCCGGCGCTGGACGCTGGCATCGGACTGCACGTGGGGCCGGTCATTGGGGGTGTGCTACAAAGCGGATCGCACGATGAATTCACCGTCATCGGCGACACCGTGAACATTGCGGAACGACTGGAACGCCTGTCCGGAGCGCTCGGCGCCGCCGTCGTCGTATCGGAGGCCGTGATGCTGGATGCACCATCATCGGAGACAACCGCCCAATGGCTCTGGAAGGAGGCTGCGGAACTCGACGGCCGGATCGGTCGGCTTCGCGTTGCTTATTTGCCGCGAAGCGCCGGAGGAGCGACAGGCGGATAGCTGTCGGACTGCGATGAGCGCCGACATCTGCTCACGTACGAGTGGGAGACAGACGCCTGTCGCCGTGAGGACCGATTCTGCATACCGATTCGGTGTCACATCTTCGATGACACCTTTTCGACCACGGTGAAATGGATCATGCAGTAATCGTCCGAGAAAAGACCCGTGATTTTGGTCCTGCCGCCTCCTGGGTGACGAACATGCATCCGATCGGCCGTCCTACGCGCTCCATTTATGGATGCGCCTCCGCGGCGACGGCCGGTAAAGGCCGCAGGGCCCAGCCCTTGACCAGGGCGTAGATTGCCGGGATGACCACGAGGGTGAGCACGGTCGAGCTCGCCATGCCACCGATCATCGGTACGGCGATGCGCTGCATCACTTCCGATCCGGTCCCGGTGTTCCACAAGAGCGGCAGCAGGCCAGCGACGATCGCCGTCACCGTCATCATCTTGGGCCGCACTCGCTCGACGGCGCCCTCGACGATGGCGGCGAACAGGTCGGTCCTGGCGAGCGGGCGACCTTCGGCGGCGGCCTTCGCGCGCTGCTCCTCGAGCGCCTGATCGAGATAGATCAGCATCACCACGCCGGTCTCGGCGGCGACCCCGGCGAGCGCGATGAAACCCACCACGACGGCGACGCTCAGATTGAAGCCCATCCACCAGACCAGCCACAGCCCGCCGACCAGGGCGAACGGCAGCGACAGCATGACGATGAGGGTCTCGGCGATGCGGCCGAAATTGAGATAGAGCAATACGAAGATCAGCAGCAGGGTCGCCGGGACGACAATCTTGAGCTTGGCCTCCGCGCGCTCGAGATACTCGAACTGGCCGCTCCACACTGCATAGGTCCCCGCGGGGAAGACGACCTTCTCCTGTACCGCCTTGCGGGCGTCGGCGACGTAGCCTGCGAGATCGCGGTCGCGGAAGTCGACGAAGATGTAGACCGTGAGCTGGGCGTTCTCGGTACGGATCGTCGTCGGACCCTGGGTCAGTTTCACCTCGGCGAGCTGGCCGAGCGGCAGCATGCCGCCCTTCATGGTCGGCACCAGGATGTCGGACGCGATGGCGCGCGGATCGGAGCGGAAATCGCGCGGATAGCGCACGTTCACCGAATAGCGCTCGCGGCCCTCGACCGTGGTCGTCACCGTCTCGCCACCCAGTGCGCTTGCCACGGCCTGCTGTACGTCCTCGACGAGGACGCCATACTGCGCGAGCTTGGTACGGTCGGGGACGACGTCGAGGAAATAGCCACCGGTCACCCGCTCGGCGTAGGCGGACGTCGTGCCGGGCACCGTGCGGATCGCCGCCTCGACCTCGCGGGCGACCGGCTCCAGCTCACCGTAATCGCGGCCCATCAGCTTGACTCCGACCGGAGTGCGGATGCCGGTTGCCAGCATGTCGATGCGCGCCTTGATCGGCATGGTCCAGGCATTGCTGATTCCCGGAAACTGCAGCGCGCGGTCCATTTCGGCGATCAGCTTGTCGACGTCCATGCCGGATCGCCATTGCGCCCTGGGCTTCAGGTTGATTACCGTCTCGAACATTTCGAGCGGCGCGGGATCGGTCGCTGTCGCGGCGCGGCCGGCCTTGCCAAACACCGATTCGACTTCCGGAAACGACTTGATGATTTTGTTCTGGGTCTGCAGCAACTCGGCCGACTTGGTGACCGAGAGGCCGGGCAGAGTGACCGGCATGTAGAACAGCGTGCCTTCGTCGAGGCTCGGCATGAACTCTGCCCCCAGTCGCATCGCCGGCCAGGCCGTGGCAGCGAGCGCGGCGACGGCCAATCCGATCGTCAGCAGCCGCGCCCGCAGCACGAGATGGATCACCGGCCGGTAGAGCCAGATCAGGGCACGGTTCACCGGGTTGCGATGTTCCGGCAGGATGCGGCCGCGCACGAACAACACCATCAGCGCCGGCACCAGCGTCACCGACAGCAGCGCTGAGGCGGCCATGGCCAGGCTCTTGGTCCAAGCCAGCGGCTTGAACAGGCGGCCTTCCTGGTCTTCGAGCGCGAAGATCGGCAGGAACGACACGGTGATGATCAGCAGGCTGAAGAACAGAGCTGGCCCGACCTCGACCGCGGCATCGATGACTGCTTGGGTGCGCGACTGGCCGGGCTTCAGCCGTTCCAGGTGCTTGTGGGCGTTCTCGATCATGACGATCGCAGCGTCGATCATGGCGCCGACGGCGATGGCGATGCCGCCGAGACTCATGATGTTGGAGCCGAGCCCCAGCGCGTGCATGGCGATGAAGGCCATCAACACGCCGACCGGCAGCGTGACGATGGCGACCAGCGCCGATCGGACGTGCAGGAGAAAGACGATGCACACCGCCCCTACCACGATGCTTTCCTCGATCAGCGTCGTTTTCAAAGTGTCGATGGCGCGATGGATCAGTTCCGAGCGGTCGTAGACGGTCTCGATACGCACGCCTTCGGGCAGGCTGCTGGAGATCTCCTTGATCCTGGCCTTGGTGTTGTCGATGACGTCGAGTGCGTTCTGGCCAAAGCGCTGGAGCGCGATGCCGCCCACCACCTCGCCTTCGCCGTTGAGCTCGGTTACGCCGCGCCGCTCGTCTGGCCCCAGCTCGATTCGCGCGACGTCGCGCAAAAGCACCGGCGTCGGCCCGTCGGCCTTGAGTACGATCTGCTCGAGGTCGGCGGCATTTTTCAGGTAGCCGCGGCCGCGCACCATGAACTCGGCCTCGGCCATTTCCACCACGCGGCCACCGACTTCTCGATTGGAGGCCCGTATCGATTCGATGACGCGACCCAGCGGGATGCCGTAGCTCCTGAGCTTCACCGGATCGACCACGACATTGTACTGGCGCACGAAGCCGCCGACGCTCGCCACCTCGGCGACGCCCGGCGCCTTGGCCAGCCCGAAGCGCACGTACCAGTCCTGCAGCGATCGCAGCTCGGCCAGGCTGCGGTTGGCGCCCAGCACGACGTACTGGTAGACCCAGCCGACGCCGGTGGCGTCGGGGCCGAGCGCCGGCTTGATATCGGCCGGCAGCTTGGCGGTGCCGGAGTTCAAGTATTCGAGCACGCGGCTACGTGCCCAGTAGATATCGGTGCCGTCCTCGAAGATCACGTAGACGAACGACACGCCGAAGAAAGAGAAGCCGCGCACCGCCCGGCTCTTCGGCACGGCGAGCAGGGCCGTCGTCAGCGGATAGGTGACCTGGTCCTCGACCACTTGCGGCGCCTGCCCAGACATTTCAGTGTAGACGATGACCTGGGTGTCGGAGAGGTCGGGGATGGCGTCGAGCGACAGGCGGCCGACGGCGTACAGGCCGCCGGCCACCAGCGCCGTCGCGAGGATCAGCATCAGCAGGATGTTGCGCGCCGACCAGCGGATGACGGCGGCGATCATTTGCCGTCACCCTTGTTCTCCCCAGCGCCGAACGCGGCCAGGGCAGCGCGCAGATTGCTCTCGGCGTCAATCAGGAAGGTGGCGGACGTCACCACCCGCTCGCCGGACTGGAGACCCTCCAGCACCTGGACGAAGCCCGGCACCCGGGCCCCGAGCTTCACGGCGCGCGGTTCGTACTTGCCTTCGCCGCGTTCGACCAGCACGACCTGCCGTCGGCCGCTGTCGATCACCGCCGACTCCGGAACGGCGACGCGGCTGCCGTCGAGCGGCATCAGGACCTCGACCGTGGCGGCCATGTCGGCGCGCAGCCTGCCGTCCGGATTGGCGACCTCGATCCTGAGCCGCGCTGTGCGGCTTTCCTTGCCGATCGTGGGATAGATGAACGTCACATTGCCCTCGAAAGGCTGGCCAGGCCAGGCGTTGACGGTGACCAGCGCGGTGTCGCCAACATTCACGAAGGCGAGGTCCTGTTCGTAGATTTCGGCCATCACCCACATGTTCGAGGTGTCGACAATGCGGAACAGCGCGTCGCCGGCGCGAAAGCGCATCCCTTCCATGGCAGTCTTCTCGACCACGGTGCCGGTGACGGGTGATGGGAAGGAAACCGTGCGCGGTCGCTCGCCGCGGCGCAGCCTCTCCAGCTCGGCCTCGGGATAGTCGAGGTTGCGCAGCTTGTCGGTGGCATAGCTGCTGCGCCCGGCGAGCTGCCACTCCTGCTGCAGCACGTTCAGCTCCGGGCTGTAGACCTCGAACAGGACCTGTCCGCGCTTGACTGCGTCGCCGACGGCATTCACCGCCAGCTTCTCGATCCAGCCGCTGAACTTGGGCGCCACGACGAACTGCCGCCGTTCGTCGAACTGCAGCGTGGCGAAGGCGCGCACGGTGCGCGAAAGCGCGCGTTCGGCCGCCACCTCGCTGCGCACGCCGAGCCGCTGCACCTTGTCGAGACTCACCTTCACTGTCCCCGGGTTCTCGCCGGCCTCGTCCTCGCAGACCGGGATATAGTCCATGTTCATGGAGTCCTTCTTCGGCACCGGCGAAGTGTCGGGCGCACCCATGGGATTGCGATAATATTTGGCCGGCTTTCCGTTGCACGGACCGCTCGCCTCGGCCGCCGGAGCTTGGGCGACACTGGGGCTTCTTGCCGACGGTTGCGGGGCGGCATCCGACCAGTCCGTGACGACGGCGGCCAGTGTTAGACCGACAACGATGCCGCCGACTGTCAACCGGGCGGCACCGGCAATGCCGGTCCGTGACTTTGCAACGACTTTCATGACACTCCTCCGCGATGCCGTCGCGCAACGCGCGGCGGCTCAAGCCGACGGTCGAAGAGTCAGGCTCGCGGCGGAATAGGATCGGGGGGCGGGCACAGCCCGGTTAGCGAGGCCGTGCGCAGCGACCAGCGAATCTTGCCGGCATCCATCGCCGGCAAGTCGAACGGCACGGTCGCCAATGTCGGAGAGACGTTCGACGAAGTCTGGAGGCAGTTTGACGTTGGCGCAGGGCACGGTGCCGTGCCGCACCCGTCGCAATGGTCGCAGGGCTGTTCACCAAGGGTGCTCTGCGGTTGCGTGGACGGCCCGGCCGGGACTGTCGCGGCAGCGACGCTCGCGAAGCCGCTCGCCAGGACGGCGAGACAGCCTAGGAGAGCAGCGAGGACACGAAGGCGCTTCATGATCGGTTACGGCAATCTCTACTTATAGCATGGTTTAGGGACGGCCAATCACAAGCCCGGCACCAGCGGTCCGGTGGGCACTTCGAATGAACCTCTGTTGCTTGCGGACGAGCTCCTCACCACAGGCGCTGTTGTCGTGGTTGCGGACCGTGCCGACATGATAGCGTGTGGAGACGAGATGGTGGCCGCGAGCGAGGAAATCGGCCAGCCCACGAAATCGAGGCGGAGGCCCTGCGGCAAAGATCTCGCCTCCTGATCACCGCAGATTGCGGCGGCAGCAACGGAGCGCGCGTCAGGCTATGGAAGCTCGAGCTGCAGAAGCTCGCCGATCAGACCGGATTGACCATCACTGTCGCTCACCATCCTCCCGGCACCAGCAAGTGGAACCGCATCGAGCACCGAATGTTCGCCTTCATCACCCAGAACTGGCGCGGCAAACCCTTGCTCACTCACAAGGTCATCGTCCAGTTGATCGCTGCCACCACGACTGCCTCCGTCTCACCATTGAAACTGCCATCGATGCAACTCGATACCCGAAAGGGGCTAAGGTCTCCGACCCAGAGTTCGCCGCCATCAGTATCAGGTACGGTTCTTTCCATCCCGATTGGAACTACACCATCCGTCCACGAGCGAGCGTTCCCGACTCCTCAATATGAAGCGTTTATTTCGTTACGGACCCTAAGCGGGGGCACCTCCCCGCGCTGCGCGCAGGGAGGCCGGCATGCGGGGTCATCCGCTCAGCAGGAACGTCAGCTCGTGCTTGTTGTGGTGCAGATGCAGCACCCGCGCCCCCGGGATGGCCGCGAACGACGCGGCGGTGTCGTGGTCGGTGGCGCCCTGGAACTTGAGGGTACAGACGAAGCTCCGCACCAGGCCCGACGCCCGCCAGCGCTCGACCAGCCGCAGCAGGCGGGCCGGATAACAGACGATATCGGAGAACAGCCAGTCGATCGGGCCGACGCTCTCGGGCGCGAGCGCGAAGGCGCTCTCGCCGCGCCACGTCACGCCCGGCATCGCGGCGACGGGTGGCGCGAGCGGTGCCTTGTCGACGGCGATCACGCCGGCGTCGAGCCGGGCCAGCGCCCACGTCCAACCGCCGGGCGAGGCACCGAGATCGAGGCAGCGCTCGCCCGGCCGGGGCCAACGGCCGAGGCGGACCAGGGCCTCCCACAGCTTCAGGTAGGCACGGTTCGGCGGCCCGGTCCGGTCCTCGACGAAGGTGACCTCGCCGTTGGCGAAGGGCGAGGTGCAGCGCGTCGCCGCCAGCATGCGGTCGGGCGCGAGCAGCGTCCACGAGCCGAGCGGCGCGGCCGGCGCCGCGGCGGGAAAGACCACGGGCTTGGCCGAGACATGCGGCAGGCGCTCGGCGATCAGCGCCGCGCGGCGATGGTGCACCGGCGCGTACATTGCCCAGTTGCGCTGGAGGGCGCGCAGCGCCTGCGCCGCGCTGCCGATCGAGGGGGCCGGCAACTCCACGCAGTCGAGCCAGGTATTGGCCGCCCAGGCCGCCGCGACCGGCGGCCCCTCGCACAGGATCAGCCGGCCGTGACGCATCGTCTCCGAGGTGCCGCTCCGCCGCAGCTCCTCGGCCAGCTGGTCGGTGAATCCGTCGGCCGCGAGGTAGGCCGTAATCATGTCGCCGTCGTTCTCCCGTAACCGTCAGGGCATAGCCCGCCGGGCAGACCGCATGCTAGTAGCCGTCCGAGGATCGAACCGCCGAAGGGAGGGACATCGTGATCAGCAGAAGGCAGATGATGACGGCAATCGCGGCCGGCGCGCTCTTGAGCGCGAGCGGCGCCCTGGCCCAGGGCCAGCCGATTGTCGGCATCTCGACCGTGACGACCTACTCCGCCGATGCGCGCATCACCGCCGTCGACACCAACGCGCGCACCGTCACCTTCACCTTCGCCAACGGCGCCACCGCGACGCGCAAGGTGAGCCCGACGCTCGCGAACTTCAACGCCGCCAGGATCGGCCAGAACGTCTCGGTGGGCTTCGAGGATCGCCTGACGTTCGTGCTGTCCGGGCCCAACGCCAAGACGCCGCGCGATCGGGACATCAACGTCAGCGCCACCGCGTCGATGGGCAAGAGCGGCGCCAGCGTGTCGGCCGACCAGCTGGTCGTGAGCTGGTGGGTCACCGGCGTCGACGTGGCCGCCGGCACGATCTCCGTGATCAACCCGGCCGGCGGCGAGGTGCGGACCTACAGCGTCACGACCCAGGCGGGCCGCGATCAGCTGCCGCGCGTCAAGCCCGGCGACTCCCTGACGGCGATCGACAGCCAGGTCCTGGTCGTGTCGATCGCGCCGAAATCCTGAGACCGGAGGTCGGTCAGGGAACGACGTTGCGCGGTTCTGCCGGGGCCATCCCCCATAGGTCCCCTGGCAGGCTTCGCGTGCCCACCGCGCATGGGGAGCGTGCCGCGCAGAGTCACGCCGACGCCGCGAAAGCGCCGAGAGGGTCACGGCATCCTCCGAAACGGCCGGCTAACCTCTGCGGCTGGCCGTGCTTGCGCGCCAGCCCACGACGGCCAGGACGAACAGAAGGACGGCCGAGATGGCGAGGGCCGTGAGATAGGCGACGTCGAACGCCTGGTGCACGGACACGACGAGGGGGCGCGCGACGTCGGCGGGCAGGGCTTGCGCCGCCGCCAGCGCCTGATCGATCCCGGTGCGCACGGCGGGCGGAAAGTCCGGTCCCTTGGGCAGGGCGAGGGCCAGCGGATACACACCGACGAGAATGCTGCCCAGGACGGTGACGCCGATCGCCCCGCCGAGCTCGATGGAAACTTCCTCGATCGAGGCGGCCATGCCGGCGCGGTCGACGGAGGCATGGCTCATGATGGCGTGCGATGAGGCGGCGATCGAGCCGCCGACGCCGAGGCCGAATGCCGCCAGGCTGAGGAGCTGGGGCGCCGCGCCGGCATGGGCCGACAGGAACAGGCCGGCCAAGCCTGTTCCGCCGACCAGAAGGGCCCAGGTTACCACACGGTCGGTGCCGTAGCGCGGGGTCAGCCAGCCCGCGAGCGGGCCGCCGACGAAGGCCATCACCGAGCTCGGCAGCATGAACAGCGCCGCGTCGAGTGGGGAGAGACCCTGCACAAGCTGCAGGCGCTGACTGAGGACCAGCGCAATGCCGATGATGCAGAAAGCCGACGCGAGCGCCGACAGGACGGCGATCGTGAAGCCGCGATCCCGGAACAGGCTGAAGTCGATGAGGGGCGAGGCGCTCCGCCGCTGCCGCCATGCGAACAGGGCGAGGGCTGCGGCACCGACTGCCGCCGCTGCCGCGGCCGGGAGGACGTGCGCCTGGGCGATCCCCTCGATCGCATAGGCAAGACCCACGAGCCCGATCAGGATGAGGATCGACCCCGGCAGATCCCAAGGCGCCTTGCTTGTGCCAGCGTCGGCCGGAATGAGGGCAAGGGCCGCAACCAGCGCCACCACGACGACGGGAACGTTGACCAGGAAGACCGAGCCCCACCAGAAGTATTCGAGCAGCACACCGCCGATCAGCGGCCCGATGGCCGAGCCGCCGGCGGCGATCGCGCTCCACACGCCGATCGCGAGCGCGCATTCCTTCTCGTCGCTGAAAGTCAGCCGGATGATCGACAGCGTGGCCGGCATCATCGAGGCTGCGCCCACCGCAAGCAGCGCGCGGGCGCCGATCAGCACGGCGGGCGACGGCGAATAGGCCGCCACCAGCGAGCCCAACCCGAAGATGCAGAGGCCCGCGACGAGCATGCGCTTGTGCCCGATCTTGTCGCCCAGCGTGCCGCAGCCGGGCAGAAGCCCCGCCACCACGAGCGAATAGGTGTTGATGATCCAGATCTTCTCGGAGGTGCTGGCGCCGAGATCGCGGGTCAACGTCGGAAGGGCGGTATGCAGCACCGTCATGTCGACGACGATGAGAAAGACCGCGCTCGACACGATCGCCAGAATGGCCCATCGGCCCGCGCTCGAGACCTTCATCGGACTGCCCCACGCTCCTGAGATCGACCTGTCGGGCGCGTCGACAGGCTCGAGCCTGCTACGCGTCGTGCGACCTCCGGAACGTGGATGCCCTCACCCCGCTTCGACGATGCTTCTCCCGTTCGCCTGCGTCAAACAGAGATCGGGGCACGATGGCAGGCGGAGGGCGCTCCCGGGTCGCGGCGGCGCTGCGAGGCCGCGGAGACCATGAGCGCCTTCGACCTGCGCCCAGACTCAGGTCGGCTCGTCCCTGCTGTGGTACCGATGCCGCGCCCGCGCCCCTGGAAGTGCCGCGAAGGCGGCTGCGGTGTCGTGATCGCGCCAGGTCGCGCCGGCGCAGGGCATTCGCCTGCGGCAAACGAATGAGAATGTCCTGCGTCTCAGGGGATGTTGTTGCGCAGGTCTGCCGGGGCCGTTGTCCCGGCAGGCCGCTCGGGACCGCCCCGCACGGAGAGCGTGCCGCGCAGGGTCACGTCGACGCCGCGAATGTCGAGCGAGAGCGTGCCCGGCTCGACGCGTCCGCTGGCCGAGGCCTTGCTCAGGGTGCAGCCGCCGGCCTCCGGAATACGGAGATCGCCGCTGATCGCACCCGATCCGTCGACAGCGAGCCGGATCGGCAAGGTGCCGCATTGGGGGTGGAGGAGGTTGCCGGTCACGAAGCCGCCGGCAATCGCGACGACGGCCTCGACCGGGCGCAACGCCGACTGGCCGCCGCCGGTGGCCGACACAGACAACGACCCGCCATAACTGGCGCCGGCTGGCGCGAGAGCGGATGGTCGCGGTGCAGCGCTCGTCCTGCGCCCCGAATCGAGAAGCGGCCTGGCGTCTCGCAGCAGGTCTTCGTGCTGGCCTGCCGTCAGGTATCCGGTCGGCGCGTGCCCGTGCCGCCGTTGCCAGGCCGCGATCATCTCGCGCGACCTCGGGCCGAGGGCGCCGTCCGAGCCGTTCGTGTCGAAGCCCTGCACGGTGAGGGCGCGCTGGACGAGCCGGCGGTTCTCGACGCCCAGCCGCAGCGCCGCCTCTTCCGCTTGCCCGGGCTGCGATTCCGACCCGACGGCCGACGCGGGCGGCATGACGGCAGCAGGAGGCGGAGCAGCGGGCTCGGCGACCACGACCGGCGGCGGCGTCGTCCCGGCGCCAGCCGATTCGACCGGAGCGACGGGCACCACGGGCGCACGCGCCGCGTAGAAGGCATAGTCGCCGACCGCCAGCAGGATCGGCACGCCGGCCGCCAGCGCCAGCCACTTCCAGAGGCCGCCGCGGCGCGCGCCGACGGCGAGCTCGGTCGGCGGGCTGGGTGGCGTGGGTGGCGTGGGCGGCGTCGGCGTCGTGACGGACCTCGCGACAGGATTCGCGACCGTGCGGGTCCCGGCGGTGTTCATCACCACGGTCGGCGCCGCTTCGTCGACGTCCGTGCGCAGGAGACGGCGCCAATCGGCGATGGTTTGCGGGCGCTCCTCGGCATGAAGTGAAAGCCCCGCGTCGATGCCCGACAGAAGGGTGCGCGAAAAGCCCTCGGGGGATCGCTGGACCAGCGGCACGCAGTCATCCTGCAGCAGGCGGTCGACGGCGCTCGGCGGGGGCGTCCCCGCGATGGCGTGGTAGAGCGTGGCCGCCATCCCGTAGATGTCGGTCCAGGGGCCTTGCCGGGCCGAGCTGAACTGCTCGGCGGCGGCATAGCCCGGCGTGAAGATCGCGGTCATCGTCGCCGTGCGATCGCCGAGCGACGCGCGCGATGCCCCGAAGTCGATCAGGATCGGCCTGCCGTCATCGTCCAGCAGCACGTTGGCCGGCTTGATGTCGCGATGCAGGAAGCCCGCCTGGTGCACCTTCTCCAGGCCCTCGAGCAGCGGCCACACGATGGCATCGATCTCGCGCGGGCCCAGCGATCCCGCCGCGGCGATGCGCTTCTCCAGCGTCGCGCCCTGCACCAGGGCCATGACCATGTAGCCGGTGCCGTTCTCCTCGAGGAAGTCGAAGACCTGCACGATCGACGGCACATCGTGCAGGCTGGCGAGCGTGCGGCCCTCCTCGACGAAGCGCTGGCGGCCCCAGTCGAAATCCGCGGCCACCTCGGTCGAGCGCGGCTGCACGCTGGCGCCGTCCTGACGCACCGCCAGCGCGGCCGGCAGATACTCCTTGATCGCCACCATGCGGTCGAGCTGGGCGTCGCGCGCGCGATAGGTGATGCCGAAGCCACCCTGCCCCAGGACAGCCTCGATCTCGTACCGCCCGACCCGCGATCCCGGCGCCAGCGCGACATGGTCGACCCGGGGCGCGGGGTCGACGGCACGGGAACGAATTGGACGGGCACTCATCTCGGCGGGAAACCTGAGCACACAACGCGCCTGGCCCTGGCAACGTTGCATAGCCCGGAACGAGGCAGCGCGATCTCAGCTTCCCAGTGTCCTCCCCAGCTTCGCTGATACGGAGTGGACCCAACTCATGTTTCCCGCTGACGCGGGCGGAGCAGATTCGAAGCCTCATGTTCCTCTCCGCCCGCGTAGCGGGGGGAGAGGCTAGTTGAGGTGGGTCATGGGGCGCCGTCCGGGAACTGATTTACATCGGTCCATATGGCTTCGCGGTCTTCGAGAGACGCAGGCGAAATCGGCGAAGTAAGGACCGATCGGATTCTGGCGGCGGAATTTGATGCCGTCCATGCGCGCGGCACGCAGCAGCTCCCAGACGATCTTTTCGGGAGACGTACTGCGGCGAAGGTCGCACGCCCGCCCGATTCGGTGCTGGGGCATCCACCCACCTCTCCTCCCCCGCGCTATGCGCGGGGCCCCTTCCTCTCCCCCCACTTACGCGGGCGGAGAGGACCTTATGAGCGGCCTCCATCCCGATCCAACCCCGCCGAGCCGGATGGCTCCCGTCATCGCGGCTTGCTAACCTCCGGCCAACACGGAGGGTTTCATGGCAAAGTTCGGCATTGGCCAATCGATCCGCAGGGTCGAGGATCCGCGTCTGCTCACGGGCGGCGGGCGCTACACCGACGATACCAGGCTCGAGGGCGCGGCGGCGCGCGCCTACGTGCTGCGCTCGCCCCACGCCCATGCCGACATCCGCAGGATCGACACCTCAGCCGCCAGGAGCGCCCCGGGCGTGTTGGCGGTGTTTACCGGCGACGACGTGAAGAAGGCAGGCTTCGGCGACGTGCCCTGCCTGGTGCCGCTCGACAATCGCGACGGCACGCCGCGCGGCGAGACGCCCCGGCCGATGCTGGCGCAGGGCCGCGTCCGTCACGTGGGTGACCCCGTGGCGCTGGTCATTGCCGAGACGCTGGAACAGGCCAAGGACGCCGCCGAGCTGATCGAGGTCGACTACGCGGCGCGCCCGCACGTCGTCGGCACGTTCGAGGCGGCGCAACCCGGCGCGCCGCTGGTCCACGACCACATCAAGAGCAACATCGTGTTCGACTGGGAGATGGGCGATCGCGCCGCGACCGAGGCGGCCTTCGCCAGGGCCGATCGCGTGGTCAAGCTGCAGCTGGTCAACAACCGGCTGGTCGTGAACTCGATGGAGCCGCGCGGCGCCATCTGCACCTACGATGCCAAGGACGACCGCTCGACGCTTTGGCTCTCCTGCCAGGGCGTCAGCATGATCCGCCCCGTGGTTGCCGACCTCATCCTCAAGATCGGCTCGCCGAAGCTGCGCGTGCGCACGGGCGATGTCGGCGGCGGCTTCGGCATGAAGATCTTCGTCCATCCCGAGTACCCGATGGTGGTGTGGGCATCGCGCGCGCTGAAGCGCACCGTGAAGTGGATCCCCGATCGCCAGGAGGCCTTCCAGTCCGACATCCAGGGCCGCGACCACGTCTCGATCGCCGAGATGGCGCTCGACAAGGATGCGAAATTCATCGGCTGCCGCATCACGACCTACGCCGCACTCGGTGCCTACCTGAACCACTTTGCGCCGTTCATCCCCACCCTCGCCGGCAGCTCGATGCTGGTCGGCCTCTACCAGACGCCGGCGACCTACGTGAACGTCAAGGGCGTGCTGACCAACACCGTGCCGACCGATGCCTATCGCGGTGCCGGGCGGCCCGAGGCGGCCTACCTGCTCGAGCGCTTCGTCGATCACATCGCCCGCGAGACCGGGCTCGGTCCCGACGAGATCCGCGCCCGCAACTTCATCAAGCCCGGCCAGATTCCCTTCAAGACGGCGCTGGGCGACACCTACGACTCGGGCGACTTCGAGACCGTCATGCGCAAGGCGATGGCCAAGGCCGACTGGAAGGGCTTCGCGTCGCGCCGCGCCGCCTCGGAAGCCAGGGGCAAGTGGCGCGGCATCGGCATGGCGACCTATGTCGAGAAATGCGGCGGCGGCGGCATGCCCGAGACCGCGATCGCCAAGTTCAACGACGATGCCTCGCTGACGCTCTATCTCGGCAACCAGACCAACGGCCAGGGCCACGAGACGGCGATCCGCCAGATCGCCTCGGCGCGGCTCGGCATCGATGCCGAGCGCATCGATATCGTGCAGGGCGATTCGGACGTCACGCCCGAGGGCATGACCGGCGGCAGCCGCATGGTCTCGGTGGCCGGCGTGGCGACGCTGGGCCTGGCCGACAAGATCATCGCCAAGGGCAAGCTGGTGGCGGCGAGCGTCCTCGAGGCCAGCGCCGCCGACATCGACTTCGCCGACGGCAGCTTCAAGATCGTCGGCACCGACCGCTCGATGAGCCTGTTCGACGTCGCCACGGCGGCCCGGAACCCCAAGCACGTGCCGGCGGGCGAGAAGCCCGGCCTCGACGACGATTTCACCCGCATGCCCGACGCCGACACCTTCCCCAACGGCTGTCACATCTGCGAGCTCGAGGTCGACCCCGACACCGGCACCCTGGAGATCCTGAACTACAGCGTGATGGACGATTTCGGCATGGCGCTGAACCCGCTGCTCCTGCAGGGCCAGGTCCATGGCGGCGTCGGCCAGGGCGTCGGCCAGGCGCTGACCGAGAAGACCGTCTACGACAAGGAGTCGGGCCAGCTGCTGAGCGGCAGCTTCATGGACTACGCCCTGCCGCGCGCCGACATCGTGCCGGCGGTGGCCTTCGACATGCACAACAGCCCGTGCACGACCAACCCGCTCGGCGTCAAGGGCGCAGGCGAGGCGGGCGCCATCGGCGCCCCGCCGGCGGTGATCAACGCCATCGTGAGCGCCATCCACCCGCATACGGGCGTGACGCATGTCGACATGCCGGTGACCGCGGCGAGCCTGTGGGCGGTGATCGCGGCCAATCGGGCGAGGAAGGCGGCGTAGCGCCGTGGATCCGTCTGGATCGCGAGCATACTCGCATACGCTGCGCCTTTTTCCTCCCCAGCTCCGCTGGGGAGACCCCCAGCACGCCGGCGCGCACCACGATGCTGAGAAAATGGTGGCGCTGCGAGAGGGAAGCTCATGGCTGGGAGCGCGCCACTGGTGGCGGAGTTTACTCCGCC
>JALHMO010000074.1 GCA_022844015.1 Reyranella sp.
CGCCTTGAACACGCCGGCCGCGGCGAGCACCGCGATCGCGCTCTCGTAGTTCATGGGCTCGCCCGGTTGAACCGCGTTTGCCATCTGGATGCTCCTTCTCACAGGGGTGATTTGGGCAATGATGCTGACCGCGTCGCAACGGTCGGCAGCTTATCGCCAAGGTCAGCGGCGCGCCTGCTGCATCTCGGTGCTCGCAGATATGCGACAATCGGCCGACAATCCGCTTGGACACGGGTGCACATGACGGACCTGCTCACCACCGACTTCACCGACACGCCGTACTGGTGGGAGGCCGCGCCGCTGACCGAGGTCTCGTCCAGCACGCTCGCGCCCGCGTACGACGTGGTCGTGGTCGGATCGGGCTACACGGGATTGCGCGCTGCCCTGACGCTGGCGCGTGCCGGACGAAGCGTCACGGTCCTCGACAAGGAGCGGCCGGGTTACGGCGCGTCACGCCGCAATGCCGGGTTCATAGGCCGGACCCTCAAGAAGGCCTACATCGACCTGAAGGCGGCCAAGGGCACCGCCCATGCCACCGCCATCTATCGCGATCTGACGGTGGCCTTCGAGAGCACATTCGCTTTCATCGAGGAGGAAGGGATCGAGTGCCACGCCGTGCGCTGCGGGCGCCTGATCGCGGCGACGTCGCCCGCCCACCATGCCCTGCTGGAGCGCGAGTTGGCCGGCATGAAGGCCGACCTCGGGCTTCCCTACACCATGCTGCCGCGCGAGCGGCTGCGCGAGGAGATGGCCAGCGACCTCTACGACGGCGGCGCCGTCATCCCCGATCTCGGATCGCTGCACCCGGGCCTCTATCACCACGGCCTGATGACGAGGGCCCTGGCGGCGGGCGTGGCCATCGTGGGCAATTGCGAGGTGACCGCGATCGAGCCGTCGGCCGGACAGGGCGCACGCTTTCGCGTCACCACGGCCGTCGGACAGACCCGCGCGCGCGACGTCGTCATCGCCACCAACGGCTACACGACCGCGAACCTTCCCTGGCATGCCCGCCGCGTCATCCCCTTTGTCGGCTACATGGCGGCGACGGAGCCGCTCCCGCCGGCGCTCCTGCAGAAGCAGCTGCCGCACCGGCGCACCGTGATCGATGCCAACCTCGACATCGACTTCTTCCGGCCGGCGCCCGATTCGCCGCGCCTGCTGTTCGGCGGCGCCACGGCCAACGGCCTTCAGGATCCCGCCGCCATCGCCGCCCTCCTGCATGGGCGTCTCAGGCGCGCCCTGCCCGACCTCGCCGACGTCAGGCTGAGCCATGTCTGGACGGGACAATGCGCCGGCACCTTCGACATGATGCCGCACATCGGCTGCCATGACGGCATCTGGCACGGCATGGGCTACAACTTCGCCGGCGTCCCGATGGGATCGTTCTTCGGGCTCAAGATCGCCCAGAGGATCCTCGGCCAGCCGGAGGGGGCCTGTGCCTTCGAGCAGGCCCCGTTTCCCACCTTGCCGTTCTATCGTGGCAATCCCTGGTTCCTGCCGCTCGCGATGCGCTACTTCGCCTGGAAGGACGCGCGTCTCGCGCAACGCCGTCCGGCGACGCCCGCCTGACGGGTCACGCGTATGCCGCCCTCAGCGCCGGCAACACATTGCGGGCGATCCGCTCGAACATGGGCGCCTGCTCCTCGAGGATGGGATAGTAAAAGCCTATCTCCGAGATGCCGAGCTCGATTACCTGCCCGACCATTCGCCTGAACGTCTCCTCGGACTCGTAGTACTTGATCGTGCCGCCGCTCGACCGGGCGGTCGGGTCGAACATGAGATAGGAACGCCGCAAGCTCGCCGGGTCGCGCCCGATCGCGGCGCACCGCTTGTCGATGGCCGCCACGCGACCGCGCGTCTCGTCGAGCTGGGTCTCGAAGGTCTTGGCGAAGCTGATGCTGTTCCAGACGTCGGCATGACGCGCGGCGTGGCCCAGCATCCGTGGTCCCATCGCGGCAATCACGATGGGAGGCCGCGGCGACTGTACGGGGCGCGGCCGGAGCGCCGCCGCATCGACCTGGTAGTAGCGACCCTTGAACGACGTCTCCTCCTGCGACAGCAGCCGGTCGACGATCTCGACATACTCGCCGAACCGGGCGACCCGCTCTTTCGCGCTCCAGTTCTCGATGCCCATCATGCGATAGGACGGGTCGATCTCCAGCCCGATTCCGAGCCCGACATCGAGCCGGCCGTCGGAAATGTGGTCCGCGGTGAGGGCCTGCAGGGCAAACATGACCGGGTTGCGCAGTGGAATCTGGGCGACCAGGGTGGTCAGGCGAACGCGCGACGTCGCCTGGGCGATGGCCGAAAGCTGCCCCCACAGCTCGAACCACGGCCCCTTTCCGCCGGCCCAATCCACAAGATGATCGGCTAGCCCGACCGAATCGAAGCCAAGCTCCTCGACCTGACGGCAGCGCCGCAGCAGCTCGGGCCACGCCACGTTCGGCAGCACGAGAACGGAAAACCGCAACCGGCTGGGCATCGCTTCCCCCTTCGATCGAAGCACGGAACCGCACTCTACACGAAATGCGCAACCCCGAAGCGGCCTCGAGAGGTTCCTGCAGCACCTCGGGCCTCGGCGCTATCGCAGCGATCTTTCCACAAGACCCTCGGGCCAGCTCGCCCGGGTTCATCAGCTCGCGTGCGATCGGCCATCTTGCAGACCTTCCCGGCAAGCCTCCTGTGATCCGCGAGCTGGGTAAGCGACACCTGAGCGTCCTTCGGCCGTCGATCGGCGTATTGGCGCAGTCGTGAAACTCTGCTTAGGTCACCCCGGGAGAAGGAAAGGATGAGCCGGTCATGGCGAGCGAACAACTGACCCCGGGTCTCACGAAGGAGATCACGTTGGCGGTCGACGACACTCTGGTGGTCAAGCACATGGGCGGCGACGGCGTGCTGTCGACGCCCTCGATGATCGGCCTGATGGAGCGGGCCGCGATCCAGGCGGTGCAGGCCCATCTGCCCGAGGGGCATACGACCGTCGGCTTCGAGGTCAACGTCAAGCATTTCGGCGCCACCCCCAAGGGCCAGAAGGTCACGGTCAAGGCCGAGCTTCTCGAGGTCGACGGCCGCAAGCTTCGCTTCAAGGTCGAAGCGCACGACGAGGACAAGAAGGTCGGCGACGGCACCCATCGGCGAGCCATCATCCAGGTGCAGAAGAAGGGCTGACCGGCGGGCCCGACAGTTCGCGCCAGTCCCGTCCGCGAAGCTCCCACCCCGTCGAAGGCGCCACGCCGGCATATAGCGCCGTCAGCGGCGCCGCGGCCTATCGGGGAGTCGAGGCGGCCTTGGCCCCTATGACGATCCGGATGGGAGCGTCGGTCGGCGCCGGCGTCTGCGGACCGTCGAGCGCGCCGCGATGACGGCGCCAGTCCGCCGGCCAGTCTCCCTTCGCCGCGTTGAAGCCGGCCATGCGCAAGGCTTCCACGAGGGCGGACGCGGCCTCGTTGGTTTCCGGATCGCTGCCTTCCTTGACGAGCACGACGACGCCGAGAATTCCGGCGACGCCGGTCCACGTCCACGTCTGCGACGCCCAGCCGGCGTCGTTGAGATAGGCAGAGATCGTCGAGGCTGCCGGCGGAGCCTCGGCGACGCGATCGAGGACGAACACGGCGGCGTTGGTACCGGCATACTTCCGCAGGCTCGCGACAATCGGCGATGGTGACGGCGGCGATGGTGACGGCGGCGATGAAGACGGTGGCGATGCTTCCCCATCACGACTCGCCGCAGCGCTTTCAGGCGGCGCCGGGGGCGGCGCCTCGGCCGCCTTGTCCTGGCCCGGACCGACCGTGCGCGCGGTGGCATCCCTGACCAGCTTCGCCAGGTCGGCGAGCCGCTGCTGGATCGCCGCCGGATCGAGTTGAGGTGCAGGTGTCTTATCGACTGCGGCTGTGCTCTCGCGGGCGGCCATCTGAGCCGACCGCTCGGTGGCCTCCCGGGCGGCCATCCGTGCCGACCGCTCATTGGCCTCGCGTGCTGCCTGCTCGAGCGCTGCTGCGCGTTCACGCGCCTTAGAGGCTTCCTGCTCCAGCGCATCGGCCCGCTCGCGTGTTGCGGACATCTCCTGCTCGAGCGTCGCCGCCCGTCCCCGCGCGGTGGAGACCTCCTGCTCGAGTGCCGCCGCCTGCGCCCGCGCCGTGGCGACCTCCTGCTCGAGCGTCGCCGTCCGTTCCCGTGCCGCGGCGACTTCCCTCTCGAGCTGCACCGAGCGACTCTCAGCGCCCTGGAAGCGATCGACGGCGGCATGCTCATGGGCACGCACGGCGCCGCTGAACCTGAACGACAGCCACGTCGTCACCCCCATCGCCCCAACGGCCAGGATGGTGGCTGCGAGGCTCACGATCATGGCTCTGTCCATGAAGGTCGCCCATCCGCGGAGCTGATCGATATCCATGCTCACCGGCTTGTTGGAGCGCATACCAGGGACGGTGACCGTCATCGTGCTCTGCTCATGCGCATTGTGGTCGGGACGGCACTGTATCGCTTTGCGATCGTGCGTCACCGACTCTTAATCAACAGGCATGGTCAAGCCATCCGGCAAATCGTTGCCGGCCGGCAGACGGCCGTGCCAAAGGCGTGGCGGGAGATGCATATCGAGCACCGGTGCTCATCTGTGGCTCTCGCTTTCGGCCTGTAACCCTGCAGCCGGTGGACAAGCAAGGCCCTGCACGAGCGGTGGCGGCGCGCCGGAGCGGCAGGATTCCTCGGCACGGCGGCAACGCGGATGGAACGGGCAGCCGGCGGGAATGGCGGCCGGATTGGGCGGCTCGCTGGGCGCGGTGGCCGGCACCAGCGCGCCGCCCAGCCGCGGGACCGACGCCAGCAGGGCCTGCGTGTACGGATGGCGCGGTGCGCTGAAGACCTGGTCCACGCTGCCTTGCTCGATGATGCGGCCGAGATACATCACCGCCACCTCGGCGCACACCTGGCGCACCACGGCGAGGTTGTGGCTGATGAACAGGAAGGCGAGCCCGCGGCGCCGGCGCAGGTCGGTCAGCATGTCGAGGGTCTGCGCCTGCACGCTGACATCGAGCGCGCTGGTCGGCTCGTCGAGCACGAGCAGCTGCGGCTCGGTGGCGAGCGCGCGGGCGATGCAGACGCGCTGCTTCTGGCCGCCCGACAGCTCGTGCGGATAGCGGCGCAGAAATTCGCTGCCGAGACCGACCTCGGCAAGCAGCTGCTCGACCCTGCCGCCGAGCTCGTTGCGCGGGACCAGGCGCTGGATGATCAGCGGCTCGGCGATGGCTGCAGCCGCGCTGAGCCGCGGATCGAGCGCGGCCGACGGATTCTGATGCACCAGCTGCAGGCGGCGGCGCAGCGGCCGCATCGCCGCCTCGTCGAGGCCGGTGATGTCCTGGCCGTCGAACACGATGCGGCCGGCGCTGGGCGGCGTCAGCCGCAGCAGCAGGCGCGCCAGGGTCGACTTGCCGCAGCCGCTCTCGCCGACCAGGCCCAGCGTGCCGCCTGCCTCGAGCGCCAAGTCGACATGGGCCACCGCCGTCAGCCGCCGCGGCGGCTGGAATGCGGTGCGCGGCAGCGCGTAGGTCTTGGCCAGCCCGATCGCCTCGACGAGTGCGGTCATGAGGGTGCCGTCATGACGCCTCGGCGTGATGGCAGGCGACCCGATGATCCGGCGCCAGCGCCCGCAGCGCCGGCTTGGTGCTGCGGCAGATCTCGCTGGCTCGGTCGCAGCGCGGATGGAAGCGGCAGCCGGCGGGCGGCGTCAGCAGGTTGGGAATGCTGCCGGGGATGCCGCGCGGCTTGTGCGCCGGGTTGTCGAGGTCAGGCACTGCGACGATCAGGCCCTGCGCGTAGGGGTGCATCGGCCGGGCAAGCAGCGAAGCGGTCGGTGCCTCCTCTACCACCGTGCCGGCGTACATCACCGCGACCCGCGCGCAACTTGCAGTGACCACGCCCAGATCGTGGCTGATCAGCATCAGGGCGAGACCCTTCTCCGCCACCAGGCCGGCAATCAGCGCCAGCACCTGGGCCTGCACCGTGACGTCGAGCGCAGTGGTCGGCTCGTCCGCCACCAGCAGGGCCGGGCCGCCCGCCAGCGCCATGGCGATCAGCACGCGCTGGCGCATGCCGCCCGACAGCTGATGAGGATGGCTGGCCAGCAGGCGCTGCGGCTCGGCCAGGCCGACCGAGGCCAGCAGCCCGGCCGCCTGCGCGCGGATCGCGCGGCGCGGCCGCACGGCACCGCCCAGCGCGGCCTCCTGGCCGCGGATCGCATCCTCCATCTGCGTGCCGATGGCGAGCAGCGGGTTGAGGTAGCTCGCCGGGTCCTGGAACACCATGGCAATGCGCCGGCCGCGCAGCCGGCGCATCGCCGCTTCCGGAAGCGCCAGCACGTCCTCGCCCTCGAACAGGATCGCGCCCGAGACCACGCGCGCCGGCGGCGACTCGTTCAGGCGCAGCAGGCTGCGCGCCAGCACCGACTTGCCGCAGCCGGTCTCGCCGACGATGCCCAGCGTCTCGCCGGCGCCGAGGCTGAGGTCGATGCCGTCGAGCACGTGCACGGTGCCATCGAACGTGTCGAAGGCCAGGCGATAGTCGCGAATCTCGAGCAGGCTCATCCGCGGTTGCTGCGCGGGTCGAGGATGTCGCGCAGCCCGTCGCCCAGCAGGTTGAAGCCCAGCACCGAGGCATAGATGAAGGCGCCGGGAAAGATAGCGTACCACCACCAGTCGGGCAGATAGCCGCGCGCGATCGAGATCATGGCGCCCCACTCCGGCGTCGGCGGCTTGGCGCCGAGCCCGATGAAGCCGAGCGAGGCGACGGCGAGGATGGCCTGGCCGATATCCATGCTCATCTTGACGATGATCGGCGATATGCTGTTGGGCAGCACATGGCGCCACAGGATGCGCAGGCGCGGCGCGCCGGCGACGCGCGCGGCCTCGATGTACGCCTCCTCGCGAATCGACAAGGCCTTCGATTCGGCGAGCCGCACGTAGCCCGGCCACCATACCAGGACCAGCGCGATCATGGCGTTGACGATGCCCGCGCCGAGCGCGGCGACCAGGGCGATGGCCAGCACCAGCCCGGGCACCGACAGGAAGAGATCGGTGAGCCGCATGATGATCTCGCGCACCCGGCCGCCTGCCGTGCCGGCGAGGATGCCGAGCGGCACGCCGATCGCCGCCGCCGCCAGCGTGATCCCGATGCCGACCAGCAGCGACAGGCGGGCGCCGATGATGGTGCGGGTCAGCACATCGTTGCCGACCTCGTCGGTGCCGAACCAATGCGCCGCGCTGGGCGGCTGCAACTTGCCCGCGAGCCGCACCGCGCCCTCGACATCGTCGGGATAGGGTACGATCCACGGGCCGATCAGCGCCAGCACCACGATCACCGCCACCAGCGCCAGCCCGAGCATCGAGGCGAAGCTCCTGCCGAGCTGCCAGGCCGCCAGGCGCAGGCCGCGCGACACCGCCATCAGGCGTGCCTCAGGCGCGGGTCGAGCACGCCGTACAGGAGATCGACGATCAGGTTCACCAGCATGAAGTTGAGGCCGATGATCAGGGTCACGCCCATCACCGGCTTGAAGTCGCCGGCGATCGCCGACGACACGGCGTAAAGGCCGATGCCGGGCCAATCGAAAACGGTCTCGACCAGCACCGTGCTGCTCATCATCCAGCCCCAGCGCAGGCCGATGATGGCGAGCGTCGGCAACATGGCGTTCTTGAGCGCATGCACCGTCACCAGCCGCCAGCGCGACACGCCGTGGGCGCGCGCGGCGGTGATGTAGTCGGCGCGCAGGGCCTCCACCATCTCGCTCCTGTTGACGCGCAGGATCGAGGCAAGACAGGGCAGCGACAGCACCAGCGCCGGCAGCGCGATGTAGGACAGGCACTGGACGAACAGCGGGCCGTTGCCGCGCAGCAGCGAATCGACCAGCAGCAGGCCGGTGATCGGGTCGCCGGGATCGGTCGAGACGCCGATGCGGCCGCTGGTCGGCAGCCAGCCCAGCCAGGCGGCGAAGCCGAGCTGCAGCAGCAGGCCGAACCAGAACGGCGGCAGGGCGATGCCCGAGACGGCGAAGATCCGCGTGACGTGGTCGAGCCAGCGATCCTTGAACAGCGCCGAAAGCATGCCGAGCGAGATGCCGGCGACCATCCCGAAGGCCATCGCCACCAGGCAGAGCTCGAGGGTGGCCGGGAAGTATCGCGCGAGGTCGCGCCCGACCGATCGCCCGGTCGCCACGCTGCGGCCGAACTCACCCTGCACGAGGTCGGACACGTAGCGCAGGAACTGCTCGGGCAACGGCCTGTCGAGCCCGTACTCGCGTCGCACCTGCTCGATCTGGGACCGCCCTGCGTCGGGTCCGGCCGCCAGCGCCGCCGGATCGGACGGCGCCAGGTTGGCGATCGCGAAGGTGAGGCAGACCAGACCGAACAGCATCAACCCTGCCAGCGCGATGCGCCGCAGCAGGTAGACGAGCATCAGGCGTCGATCCACATCGGGTAGAGATCGACCTCGCCGGTGAAGCGCACGGGGCTGAACTCGAAGCCCTTGACGTAGTCGCGCATCGCCCAGGTGCGGTTGGGGATCATGCCGAAGATCTCGGGCTGGTCGGCGACGATGCGCTTCTGGATCTCGCCGTACAGCGCCATGCGCCTGGCCTTGTCGGTCAGGCCGCGCGCCTCGGCGATCATCGCCCAGGCTTCCTTGTCCTCGTAATGCGACATGCCGTAGTAGAGGCCCCACGAGTCGCGATGGTACTGGAAGGCGACCGTGTCGGGGTCGGTGCCGATCGGGGTGACGTAGACCGAGGTCATGTTGGCCGCCGTGTCGGGCTTGGAGCCGCGCGCCACCATGGTCGGCCACGGCTGGCCGACGATGTTCAGCTTGATGTCGAGCGCGCGCAGGCTGTCGAGCAGCACGAGCCCGATGCGACGCGCATCCTCGAGGCCCTGGACGTGGACGTACTCGAGCTCGATGCCGCCCTGCGGCGACTTGCTCTTGGCCAGGAACTCCTTGGCCTTGGCGATGTCCTTGCGCGGGATCCCGGGCACCGGGATGTGCCCTTCCAGGGTCGGCGGGAACGGGCTGTCCATCAGCGTCGCGCCGCCATTGTGGATGGTGATCAGCGCCTCGTAGTCGAAGGCGTAGGCGATCGCCTTGCGCAGGTTGATGTCGGCGGTCGGGCCAGTCTGGCAGTTGAACTTGATGCCGAAGGTGGTCGAGCCCGGATGGTTCTCCTCGCGCACGCCCGGCAGCTTGGCGAGCTGCTGCATGTCGTCGGGCGACATGTTGGTGATGACGTCCATCTCGCGCCGCTGCAGGCCGGCGCGCCGCGGCGCCGCCTCGCGCACGATGCGGTAGATCACGCCGCTCAGGCGGTTCTTGTCGCCCATCGGCCAGCCCTTCCAGTAGTCGGGCACCGCATCCATGTGGATCAGGGCGGTCGAATCGAACCGCTTCAGCTTGAACGGCCCCGAGCCCGCCTCGTTCTCGGTCAGCCACTTCTTGCCGTAGTCGCCGTCGACGACATTGACCTGCACCTGCTTCGGGTTGACGATGTACCACCATGGCACGTAGCTGATGAACGGCTGGAACGGCCGCTCGAGGACGAAGCGCACGGTCTTCGCATCGACCGCCGTGATCTTCTCGGGCTTGAGGAAATCCTTCAGCATCCAGGCGACGCCGGCATTGAGCTTCAGCGCCCGCTCGAACGAGTAGCGCACCGCCTCGGCGTCGACCGGATCGCCGTTGTGGAACCTGGCATTGCCGGCCAGGTGGAAGGTGTAGGTGAGTCCGTCCGGCGAGGCCTCGAACTTCTCGGCCAGCCACGGGATGATGCGCGGCGGGTTGCCGACATATTTCAGCAGGCCGTCGTATACCGACTGCTGGATCATGCGCGTCGACCAGTCGTAGCGCACGTGCGGGTCGAGCACGGGCACCGCCTGGTTGCCGGAGAAGATCATGATCTTGCGATCGCCATCCTTGTCGAAGGCCCAGCTCATCGACGGCGCCAAGGCCGACAGGGCGGCGCCGTGCAGGACGGCGCGACGGGTCGTGTTGCTCATCGTCATTTCCTTCCACTCGCAGTTTGTCAGATCAGACCCGCGCTGGTTTTGCCTCCACGTCGCGGACAGAGCTTTCGACATCGACAAAACACATCCCGTCATCCCGACCGGAGCCGAGCGCAGCGGGACGTAGTGGAGGGACCTTTCCTGGTGCACTGTCGACCAAGAAAGGTCCCTCGGCTGCGCCGCCCTTCGGATGGCTCCGCTCGGGATGACGGAGAATACGGCATGCGAACGCCCTGCGTGGTCGGGCTACCAGGCGAAGCAAGGGAAGTCCGACCAATCACAATTTCTCCGGTGCCGGCTCACGCCGACGCAACGTTGCCTCGATGTCGATACGGCCATCCGTTGTCATCACGCAGGCGTAGTCCCGCGCCGCCCCTTCCGGCGTGATGTAGCCGTTCTCGAGGTCGCGCGCGATGTCCTCGAGGGCGCGCTCGTGCGGCGGGTCGAACCCCGAGCCGCCGGCGATCGTGACGTCGATCACCAGACGCGCGTCGGTCATCGCCACGGTCTCGCCGGTCGCCACGTCGTGGACGGTGCCGTCGGGACGCTCGACCCGACCCTCCGCGCCGCCGCCCGGCAGGCCGCCGAACAGGCCCTGCACGTGGATGCCGTGGCCCTCGGGATAGAGACCGACCATGATCGGCTCGCCGTCCACCAGCCGGCGGGCGCGCATGCGCTGGCCGAGACCGCCGCGCCGCCGTCCCGGGCCGCCGCTGTCCGGCACCAGGCTCTTCTCCAGGATCACCACGGGCATACGGCTTTCCAGCAGCTCGACCGGCGTGTTGGCGGCCGAGGTCGGGAACAGCAGGCCGGACTTGCCGTCCTGGCGCTGCGAGGCGCCCTGCCCGCCGCCCATGAAGAAATGATCCGAGGCGACGCGGCCCTGCAGGTTGCGGCCATAGAAGCCGAAAGCCTTTGGCATGCCGGTGAAGGCCTGGACCTTGCCCGGGATGGCCGGCGCGAGCGCGCGGTAGAGGTTCGGGCCGAGCCACCAGGAGATCCGCGTGCGGTAGGCGACGGCAGCCGGCGGATCGCAGTTGAGCGAGCTGTGCGGCGGCGCCGTCACCGTGATCGGTGCGTAGCAGCCGGCATTGCCGCGCACGCCCGGCGTCAGCATGCATTTCACCGGATAGCTCGAATGCGCCGCGGTGACGTTCATGGTGCAGTTGACGCCGCCCTTGGCCACCTCGGGCGGCGGATCGACGTGCTCGATGCGGATCGTGTCGTCCTTCTTGTGGACGCGCACCTTGAAGCGCAGAAGGTCGACGGCGCCGGGCCGCGCGTCGAGCTCGCTCTCGTACACGCCGTCCGGCACGGCGCGGATGGCCGCCCGGGTCGCCGCCTCGCTGCGCGCTCGCACGACGGCCGCCAGCGCGGCCAGATCCTCGAGCCCGTACTCGGCCATGAAAGCCAGCAGCCGCTGCCCGCCCAGCGCATTGGCGGTAATCATCGACTCGATGTCGCCCAGCACCTGGTCGGGATTGCGCACGTTGGCGTGCAGCAGTCGCAGGATCGACCGGTCGGGCTTGCCGGCCTCGTAGAGCTTCATTGGCGGGATCAGCACGCCCTCGTCGAACAGCTCGCGCACCACGCTCGAATCCTTGACGCCGCCGATATCGCTCACGTGCCCGACCGTGCCCATCAGCGCCACCAGCCTGCCCTCGCGGAACACCGGGCTGACCAGGGCGATGTCGAACAGGTGGCCGGCGCACAGCCACGGGTCGTTGGTGACCAGCACGTCGCCCGGCCGCAGGGTCTCCGGCGGAAAGTGCTCGAGCAGCGCCTGCACGCAGCGCGTCAGGGTGAGGTTGAACAGCGGCATGGCGCGCGGGCTGTGCGCCAGCGGGTTGCCCTGCGGGTCGAGGATCTCGTTGGCGAAATCCTGGCTCTCCGAGATGATCAGCGAGTAGGCGGTGCGGCACACCGTCTGCCACATCTCCTCGACGATCGAGATCAGGCGCGACCACATGATCTCGAGCCCGATCGGATCGGCCTCGATTCGTGCCATCGCCGCCTCGAGCGACATGCCGGGCGTCACGATCGCCTGCGCGTTCTGGGCTGCGGCGACATCGATGCGCAAATTGCGCGCCGCGTCGACCGACAGTCGGTCGCCCGGCGCGATCACCGTCGTCGCCTCGCGCTCCTCGACGATCGCCGGGCCCTCGACTGTCTGGCCAGGCACCAGCGCATAGCGGTCGTAAACCGGTGTGTCGTGGAATTTGCCTTCGAAGTATGCCGGCCGATGATCCTTGAGCGCCGCCCCCGCGGCGCTGCCAGCGACCGCGCCGCTCAGCGCAATCTGCGGCTCGGGCGCGCTGGCGCGCACGCGGAAGGACAGCACCTCGATCTCGGCATCCTCGACCACACGCGTGTAGAGCGCCCGGTACGTTTCGGCGAACGCCTCGCGCACCCGCGGCAGGCTATCGTGCGAGAGCGCGCCGTCCGGCAGCCGCACCATGATCTGGTGCAGCTGGCCGACCAGCCGCATCTCGGCGTAGCGCTCCGCCCTGATGTCGCCGTCGGCGACGCCGGCTGCATGCAGCCGGCTGCGCGCTTGCGCTTCGAGCTCGCCGAGATCGGCATTGGCCTGGGCCCAGTCGGTGCCGTCGCCCAGCGCCGTCAGTACGCTGCGCGACTGCTCGAAGGCGAGCGGCGCCGCCAGGAAGCCTAGCGCCGAGGCGGCGCCCGAGGCCGGCGGGATCAGGACCTGGCCGATGCCGAGCACGCGAGCCACGCGCACCGCGTGCGCCGGGCCGGCGCCGCCGAACGCCACCATGGCGTAGCGCCGCGGGTCCCTGCCCTTCTCGATCAAATGCACGCGCGCAGCGCTGGCCATCGCCTCGCAGACCACGGCGTGGATGCCGGCCGCCGCCTCGATCGCCGGCAGGCCGAGCTTGTCCCCGAGCCGCGCCAGCGCCGCCTCGGCCGCGGCCTTGTCCAAGGTCATGCTGCCACCCAGGAAGAAGCCCGGGTCGTAGTAGCCCAGCAGCAGGTTGGCGTCGGTGACGGTGGCCTCATGGCCGCCCTGGCCATAGCAGGCCGGACCCGGGCTCGCGCCGGCGCTCAGCGGCCCGACCTTGAGCAGGCCGGTCTCGTCCAATCCCGCGATCGAGCCGCCGCCGGCGCCGATCTCGATCATGTCGACGACCGGTGCCTTGATCGGCAGGCCCGAGCCGCGCTTGAAGCGGCGCACGCGCGCGGTCTCCATCATCGGCACCACGGCGGCGCGCCCGTTCTCGATCAGGCACGATTTCGCCGTCGTGCCGCCCATGTCGAAGGCGATGGCGTCGGGCAGGCCGGCCTCGCGCGCGAACAGCACGGTGGCGAGCGCGCCGCCTGCCGGGCCGGACTCGAGCAGACGGATCGGGAAGGTGCGCGCGAGCTCGGGGGCGCACAGCCCGCCGTCGGACTGCATCAGGCGCAGCGTGCCGGCAAAGCCCAGCGCGTCGAGCTCGCTGAGCAGGCGGCCGATGTAGCGATCCATCAGCGGCTGCACGAAGCCGTTCGCGCAAGTCGTGACCAGGCGCTCGTACTCGCGGATCTCCGGCGCCACCTCGCACGACAGGCTGACCGAGACGTTGGGGAAGGCTCGTCGCAGGATGCGGCCGGCGGCCTGCTCGTGCGCCGCGTTGGCGTAGCTGTGCAGGAAGCAGACGGCAATCGCCGAGCAGCCATCGGCGACCAGCCGTGTGCCCTCGGCCAGCACCGCCGCCTCGTCGAGCGGCTCCAGCACACGGCCGTCCCAGGCCAGCCGCTCGCCGATCTCGATCCGGCGATGGCGCGGCACCAGGGCGTCGGGGAAGCGCAGGAACAGGTCGTAGATGTCGTAGCGCTGCTCGATGCCGAGCTCGAGGACGTCGCGGAAGCCGCGGGTCGTCAGCAGGCCGAGCCGCGCCCCGCGGTTCTCGATCAGCGCGTTGGTGACCAGGGTGGTGCCGTGCAGCAGCTCGCCTACCTCGGCGACCGAGATGCCCGCGGCCGCGCAGATGCTTCGTATGCCCTCGAGCGCGCCGTCCGCCGGGTCGTTCGGCGTGGTCAGGCACTTGTGCAGCGAGATGCCGCCGGTCGCCGCGTCGAGCAGCACGAAGTCGGTGAAGGTGCCGCCGATGTCGAAGCCCAGTCGATAGCGGAGAGAGGCCGGAGATGCCGGATCCGGAGATGCCAAATCAGGAGATACCTGCCTCATGGCCATCGTCGACCCTTCCAGAAAGCGCGCGCACGCGACAGCAGGCAAATCCTATGCCGTAGGGGGCGGTCGTCAATCGCTTCGCATCGGCTTGCAGAAGGCCACGTGAGGCCCCCTGTCGTCGGCATTCCGGCGAGCGAGCCCTGAGCATCTTGACAGCAATATTGCTAGCATCATGATGCATCATGCGCACCACGGTCACATTGGATCCCGACGTCGAGGCCATGCTTCGCAAGGAGGTGCATCGGCGCGGCGAGCCCTTCAAGCAGGTCCTGAACAACGCGATCCGGGCTGGGTTGCGCAACAAGAAGCGAGGCGACGACGCTTTCGACCCCATCACGTTCGACATGGGCAAACCGCACCTGGATCTCACCAAGGCGGCCTCGCTCGCCTCGGACCTGGAGGACGAGGAACTGATCGATCGCTATCGGCGCAGCCGATGATCCTCCCGGACGTCAACACGCTTCTCTTTGCAGTCAACAGCTCGAGCGAACAGCACGGCGCCGCACTGAGAGCCTTGCGGGAAGGCTTCGAAGGTCCACGCGGAGTCGCATTTGCCTGGACGGCGCTGCTGGCCTTCCTGCGCCTGAGCACGCGCCGTGGAATCTTTCCCAGGCCATTGGCAGCGGACGACGCCCTGGGCGTAGTCATGCATTGGCTCGGGCAGCCGCGGGCACAGGTCGTGCACCCGGGCGACCAGCACGCTGAGATACTCGGACGGCTGCTTCGGTCTGCCGGCACGGCCGGCAACCTGACGACGGACGCCCATCTTGCCGCGCTCGCCATCGAGCACGGAGCGACGATCGTCAGCTTCGACCGGGACTTCGCGCGGTTCGCCGGCGTGAACTGGACGCTGCCGACGCCCGAATGACCATGGCGCGTCTACTCCGGCGCACGATCGAGGATCGCCTGCAGGGTCTTCGCGCCGTGCGCATCGGGTGGCGGCGCGTGGCCGGCCTCGGCGATGCGGCGGCGCTGCGCATCCTCCCAATGGCGGCCGTCGAAGAAGCGGGTGGGCTTCAGGTTGGGCCCATCGATGCCGTCCAGGCAGCGCGCATTGACGATGACGCGGTGCGGCTGCGAGCGCGCAATGTAGAAGGGGTGCATGCCGCAATGCGCGCAGAACGTATGCTGCGCCACGCCCGTACCGAAGGTGTAGGACTTGAGCGCGCTCTTGCCGCGCAGCAGCTGGAAGGTGGCGAGGTCGGTACCGAGGTGCAGCATGCCTTTCTTGGTGCAGACCGTGCAGCTGCAGTTGGACATCAGCTCGAGGTCGACCTCGGCGCGAATCCGCACCTGACCGCAATGGCATCCGCCTTCGCGTGTTTCCAGCATCTTCGTTTCCTCCCGTCGATTGGGCTCCGAGCGTAGCACAGAGCGGCAAGCCGGACCGTCCACGATGCCGCCTGCCGGCGTCCTGGCTTCGCCCCTGGGAGCATTCGCATATGGCGCCGCCGCTTGCTCTCCTCCCCACCTTCGGTCCCGAAGGTGGGGAGGTGCCCTGTCATACGGGGCGGAGGGGTCATGAGCCACAAATGACAGCGGTGCGATGGCTCATGACCCCTCCGTCGCCGTATGACGGCGACACCTCCCCAGCTTCGCTAAGCGAAGCTGGGGAGGAGGATGAAGAGCGCTCCATACTCGCGGAACTGGAGCGATCGGCCGGCGGGTCAGGGTCCCTGCGACGTGCCTGCCGTGGCGACCCGCAACCGATAGAGCGACGTCGACGCGGTCACGTAGAGGCTGCGCAGGTCGTTGTCGCCGAAGCAGAAATTGGCGGTGTACTCGGGCATCCTGACGACGCCGAGGCAGGCCGCATCGGGCGCGAACACGTGAATGCCGCCCGGGCCGCAGCAATAGATGTTGCCGGCGCTGTCGATCTTCATGCCGTCGGGCGCGCCGGCACCCTCGCCCGTGGTCTCCGCCCAGACCCGGCCGTTCGCCAGCGTACCGTCGTCGCGGACGTCGAACCGGCGGATGTGCTTGCGATCGGTGTCGTTGACGTAGAGATGCTTCTCATCGCGCGAGAAGCAGAGCCCGTTCGGCTGGCCGAAATCATCGGCCAGGAGGGCAAGCGCTCCGCCATCCGGCGCGACGCGATAGACGCCGCGGAAATCGAGCGGCAGCGGCCGCGGATTGCCGTAGTACTCGTTGCGCCCGTAGGTCGGGTCGCTGAAGTAGATCGCGCCGTCGGATTTCACCACCACGTCGTTGGGGCTGTTGAGCTCCTTGCCGGCGTGATGGCTCGCCAGCACCGTGATGGCGCCGCTGGCCTCGGTTCGCGTGAGCCGGCTCGTCGCGTGCTCGCAGACGATCAGGCGGCCCTGGCGGTCCCAGGCGAGCCCGTTCGACTGGGCACACGGCTGGCGGAACGTCGAGACGCCGTCGCGGGCGCTCCAGCGCCGCAGGTGATCGCCCGGCATGTCGCTGAACAGCAGGTAGCCTCCCGCGGCATGCCACAACGGCCCCTCGGTGAACAGGAAGCCGGTGGCCAGCTTCTCGATGGCGACCGTCCCGCCGACGACCGAGGCAAAACGCGGATCGCGGATCTCGACCGTGTCGCTCATGCCGCAAACCGCATCCGGCGCCCGCCGCTCTGCGCGGCGTCGGTGAACCAACAGTTCCGCATCATCTCTCCCCCCTGCTCTTGTTGCTCTTCAGTTGCCAACGACGGCGCCAGTCTATTGCCGGACGCGTTGCTGTCCAACAGCCCGGACTCCCTCATTCTTCTCTCCGGCGCTGCCGCGGAGAGTATTGCCGCGAGCGCGCCACTCATCGGCGCGAACCTGACTTTGCCGCGAAGAGCGGATCATGCGCTGGGAGCGCGCCACTCCAGTGGCGCTCAGAGAATGTGAGAGCGACATGAAAAGCGCCACTGGAGTGGCGCGCTCCCAGCGCATGATTGTCAAAGCGGGGTTCGCGCCTATGAGTGGCGTGCCCCCAGCGGAGCATCATTCCAGAGTCAACGACAGCCCCGGGCAAAGTATAGTGGGGGCGCAGGCACCGTTGGAGCAGGTGCCTCGAACACTTTCCTTGCCGGCGGCGGCGGCGCCGGCCTCTCGCGTGGTGGTGACATGAGCGTTGGTCTGGTGGCTCTGTTCGACGATATCGCGGCGCTGGCGAAGGCGGCGGCAGCGTCGATCGACGACGTCGCGAGCCAGGCCGTCAAGGCCGGCACCAAGGCCGCCGGCGTCGTGATCGACGACACGGCCGTCACGCCGCGCTATCTCACCGACTTCAGCCCGGCACGAGAGCTGCCGATCATCGGCCGCATCGCGCTGGGCTCGCTGAAGAACAAGATCCTGGTCCTTCTGCCCGCAGCGCTGGCGCTGAGCTTCCTGCTGCCCCAGGCGATCACGCCGCTCTTGATGCTGGGCGGGGCCTACCTCTGCTACGAAGGCGCGGAGAAGGTCTACGAGCTGCTGTTCCCGCACGAGGCGCACGCCCACGAGGCTGGGCTCGAGACGATCGCTGTCGATGCCAAGAGCTTCGAGGACGAGAAGATCGCCAGCGCCATCAAGACCGATTTCATCCTGTCGGCCGAGATCATGGCGATAACGCTCGCCACCCTCCCCGGTGCCGGCATCGTCAACCAGGCGATCATCCTCGCGGTTGTCGGGATCGGCATCACGGCGGCGGTCTACGGCGTCGTCGCCCTGATCGTCAAAGCCGACGATGTCGGCCTGGCGCTGGCGCGCCTGTCGCCCGGTTCGGCCGCCGCCGCCCCGCTGCGCGTGCTCGGCCGCGCCATCGTGCACGCCATGCCGTACCTGCTCGCCGCCCTCTCGGCCATCGGCACCGCGGCGATGATCTGGGTGGGCGGCGGCATCGTCCTGCACGGCCTCGCGGAGTATGGGCTCGGCTGGCCCGCCCATGCGCTCCATGACACAGGCGCAGCCGTCGCGCGCGCGGCCTCCTTCGCGCCGGCGCTGGTCGCCTGGCTGGTGGAAGCTGCCGGTGCCGGCCTGGCCGGCTTCGCCATCGGGCTGCTGGCCATCCCGCTGACCGGCCGCGTGCTGTCGCCGCTCTGGCGGCAGGCAAAGTCGCTCGGCCGCCAGGTCGTGATGCGTTTCAGGACCTGACTACGGCTCCGCCTCGCCAGCGAGCCGCCGCGACGCCGACGAGAGCCATTCGGCGATCAGCGGCACGGACCGGTCGAGGTGGTCGTGAAACAGCAGGTGACCGGCGTCGGGCACGGTGCGCACCTCGTAGCCGGGCACGCCCGAGAACCGCATGAAAAGCCGTGTGGCCCATGCCGGGATCGCCTTGTCGCGATCGCCGGTGAGCACGAGCGTGGGCGGCGCGCGCTCGAGGCGCGGCGCCGAGAAGCCGAACAGGCTGGCGACGCTGCGCGCGCTCAGCTCCCAGGCCATCGCGGGATCGGCACGTTCGCGCACGTAGCGCGCCACGGCGGGATCGGGCGACAGATGCTCGAAGCCGTGCACCAGCGTGGTCAGGGGATAAGGTCGCGTGCGGTGCCGCGCAATCCAGCGTGCGCGCAGACGGAACGACAGCAGCTTGCCGGGATAGACGAAGTTGTGGGCGACCGCGAGGTCGGGCGCCAGCCCGCGCAGCAGCCCGAAGATGGTGAGAAGCCCGCCCATGCTCGAGCCCATAAGGACGACCGGGCGTGGCGAGCGCGCCCGCGCGAAGTCGATCGCCGCGCCGGCGGCGGCGATCGCCTCCTCGACGGTGCAGTCGCCGCGCTCGCCCTCGGTCAATCCATGGCCCGGCCGATCGACGCCGACGAACGTGTACCCATGACGCGCCATCAGCCCGCCGAGCAGGAAGTACAGGCGCGCATGCGCCCCGCTGCCCGGCTGGAACACCACCGTTGCCCTGGGCTCGGCGCAGGGATGCACGTCGAGATGGATGCGCCGCCCGCGCGCCGGCACCCACGCGTCCTCGATCGCCGCCAGCATGCGCTCGACCTCGGCCGCGCCGCCCGCCATGCCGGCAAGGCGCGGGCTGTCGAGAACCATCTGCCGGACGCCGGCCGACACATCCTGCACCGACGGCATCACGCGTCTCCTTCCTTCAGACCCGCGATCACGAGTTTACACGCCATTGTCCACCTGCAGCAAAACGGGGAAGCTCTGCCTCTGAGGGAGTCGAAGCGATGACGGTACGCAGGATGCAGCTCGGCCTGTCGATACGCGGCCACGGCTATCACCCGGCGGCCTGGCGCCATCCGGACGTGCCGGCCGACGGCACCCTGCATGTCGAGCACTATGTGCGGAGCGCGCAAATCGCCGAGCGCGGCAAGCTCGACATGATCTTCTTCGCCGATGGCGCCGGCATTCGCCAAGGCGACACCCCGCGCGGCTCGCTGGCGCGGACCGGCCGGGACATGGTCGAGCTGGAGCCGATGACCCTGCTGCCCGCACTGGCCATGGTCACCCGGCATGTCGGCCTGGTGACGACCGCCTCGACCACCTACAACGAGCCCTACAACCTCGCCCGCAAGTTCGCCACGCTGGACCTGATCAGCAAGGGCCGCGCCGGCTGGAACGTGGTCGCCTCCTGGTCGGAGCTCGAGGCGCAGAATTTCGGGCTGGAGACGACGCTCGACTACGACACGCGCTATGCCCGCTCCGCCGAGTTCGTCGAGGTGGTCAAGGGGCTGTGGGACAGCTGGGACGACGGCGCGCTGGTGCTCGACAAGGCGGGCGGTCGCTATCTCGACGAGGCCAAGATGCACGTGCTGAACCACCGGGGGCGGTTCTTCAAAGTAAGGGGCCCGCTGAACGTCGCCGGCATGCCGCAAGGCCATCCGGTGATCGTTCAGGCCGGCGCGTCGGAGCAGGGTCGCGAGCTCGGCGCCGCCACCGCCGAGGTCATTTACGCGGTCGCCGGCTCGCTCGAAGGCGCGCGCGCCTACTATGCCGACGTCAAGGGGCGGATGGCGAAGCACGGCCGCGAGCCCGACGATCTCAAGATCATGCCGGCGCTCTGCCCGGTCGTCGGCCGCACCCGCGCCGAGGCGCAGGCGAAGTACGATGCGCTGCAGGCCCTGTTCGACCCTCTGGCCGGCCTCGGCTCGCTCTACAGCGCGTTCGGCGACCTGTCGGGCCATGCGCTGGATGGCCCGGTGCCCATCGATGCGCTGGGCCCGCAGGAGCTGCGCAGCCTGAGCGTCCAGTTCGTCGAGCGGATGCGGCGCGAGAAGCCCACCATTCGCGAGCTCTACCTCAGGTCCGGCATCACCGGCTCGGCCCGGATCGGCACGCCCGCCGACATCGCCGACACCATGCAGGAGTGGTTCGAGGCGAACGCCTGCGATGGCTTCAACGTCACCCCGGCCACCCTGCCCGGCGGGGCCGAGGACTTCGTCGACATGGTGGTTCCCGAGTTGCAGCGCCGCGGCCTGTTCCGCACCGAGTACGAGGGCCGGACCTTGCGGGAAAACCTCGGCCTGCGCCCGGTGAAGAGCCGCTACAGCCGGGAGCGCAAGGCCGCAGAGTAGACGCCCTCACGACCCCGCTGCACGGGCAGGGCATTCGTATATGGACGCACTTTCATTTTCCTCCCTAGCGAAGCTGGGGAGGTGCCCCCGTAATCGGGGGCGGAGGGGTCATGAGCCCCAGTCCCGCTGCCCATGACCCCTCCGTCCGCGTCGGCATTTTGGCCGCGGAGCGGCCAAAAGCCTTTAGACGCGGACACCTCCCCAGCTTCGCCTAGATTCGCCAGGGAGGAAAATGAATGGCGCGCCCATATGCGAATGCCCGGGCTGCACGGGCGGGACCGGGCCTTCCGGTCGGCGGGCTTCGACCCTGCTATTCACCGATCTCGGGCTCGACGAGCCTTGCCAGGTTCAGCAGCGAATCCTGCCAGCCGAGGTAGCAGGCCTCCGGGGGGATGACGTCCGGCACGCCGGACTGCACGATTTCCAGCTCGGTGCCGACCGACACCTTCGTCAACGTCACGGACACCACGATCTCGCCGGGCAGGCCGGGATCGTCGAACCTGTCCGTGTAGCGCAGGCGCTCGTTCGGGACGAGCTCGACGTACTCCCCGCCGAACGCATGGCTCTTGCCCGTCGTGAAGTTGCGGAAGGACATCCTGAAGGTGCCTCCGACCTTAGGCTCGAGATGGTGCACGGTGCAGGCGAAGCCGTTGGGCGGAAGCCATTTCGCGAGCGCATCCGCCTCGAGGAAGGCGCGATAGACCTTCTCCGGGCTGGTTGCGAGAACACGGTGCAGGCGAACGGTGCTGGGCATGCTGACTATCCTGTGATTTGCCGTTTGATGTCCCGAGGACGAACGAACCCAGGCCAATCCGACACGGGCCTTCGGGATTCTTCGAGCTTTCGGCCGACAGGTCCGGCTGCCCGATACCCGACTGCCGCCAGTTCATTGCAGATCGGCCATCTCGTACAGCGGCCGAATCTCGATCTCGCTCGGTCCCGGCATGGGATTGGGGCAGCGCTTCACCCAGGCAACCGCCTCGTCCATGTCCCTGACTTCCCACAGCCAGAAGCCGGCGACCAGCTCGCGGGTCGCGGCGAACGGCCCGTCGATGACCGTCCGGCCGGGACCGTCGAACGCGACGCGCTTGCCCTGCGAGGAGGGCCGCAGGCCGTCGCCCGTGCGCAGGATGCCGGCATCGGCCAGCTCCCTGTTGAATCGACCCATCGCCTCGAGCAGCGCGCTCGTTTCGGGCGTGGCGACAAAGCCCTTCTCGCTGTCCTCGGTAGCCTTCACGAGCACCATAACACGCATCGTCGGTCTCCTTGCCAATTGCCGGCCTCGCCGGCCTGTTCATGGGAACGACGAGCGAGGTCGTCCGATCCCGACATCGCCCCTGAAAAATTCTGGAGGCCGAGCGATTGCGCATGGAAGCTGGACGCTGTCTGTTGTGCAACTCAGTCATCCTGAGCGTAGCGAAGGATCTCACCGCAAGAGGTTAAGCGCACACGTGTAACCAACAGCGATGAAGCCCTTCGCTGCGCGCAGGACGACGGCAAGACTCAATTGCGATCCAGGACCACACAGCCATGCCAGTCATCGACGTCCAGGTTCATCCCTTCGATCGCGATCATCCGGGTCGGCCGTGGGCCGGTCCCTCGCACGGGCTGCTCTCCGCCACCGGCGAGGAGATGGTCGCGGCGATGGACAGCGTCGGCGTCGACGGCGCGATCATGGTGTCGTCGTTCAGCGCCTACGAATACGATCCGAGCTACGCGCTCGAGGTCTACAACGCGTATCCGGACAAGTTCCGGGTCGTGACGCCGGTCGACGCGACCGATCCGGCGATCGACGATGTGGTGGCGCGCTGGAAGACGACACCGGGCGCGCGCGGCATCCGTATCCGGATGCGCGAGGGCCTGCCGATGGACGCCGACCATCCCGGCCTGCACCGCGCCTTCGGCGCCGCCGCCCGGCATGACCTGCCGGTCAACCTGCTGTGCTGGGGCATCCTCTACAAAGGCCTGCCGCATATCCGGCGGCATCCCGACACGGTCATCGTGATCGATCATCTCGGCCTGCTGCAACCCATGCGCCCGCCGGTTCCCGCCGACGTCTGGGCCGACCTGCCGAAGCTGCTCGACCTCGCGCGATATCCAAACGTCCGGGTGAAGATCAGCGGCGCCTGCACCATGTCGCACCAGCCGTTCCCTTACGACGACATCTGGGCGCCGGTGCTGCGGATCATCGATGCATTCGGGCTGGATCGCTGCATGTGGGGCACCGACTGGACGCGGACGATCGGCATGCTGACCTACGAGCAGGGCGTCGCGCCGTTCCGGGAAACCACCCGCCTGTCCGCGAGCGACAAGGCTGCGCTCATGGGAGGAACGGTGCAGAAGGTTTACAAGTGGTGACGTCAGACGGGGAGAGGACCGGATGAATCGTCTTGCGGGCAAGGTTGCCGTGATCACCGGCGCAGGCTCCGGCATCGGCCGGGCAGCGGCCAGGCTGTTCGTCGCCGAGGGCGCCAAGGTCGTCGTGGCGGAGATCGATGCGCCCTTGGGCGAGTCGAGCGCGCGCGAGGCCGGCGCCGATGCCCGCTTCGTGGCGACCGACGTGACCGACGAGGAGAGCGTCGAGCGGATGGTGCAAGAGGCCAGAGACACTTTCGGCCATGTCGACGTGCTGCTGAATTGCGCCGGCGGCTCGCTGCGCGAGGACCGACCCGTCACCGAGGTCGATCCCGCAGTGTGGGACCGCACCATCAACCTCGACCTGAAGGGGCCGTTCCTGTGCTGCCGTCACGTCATCCCCCTGATGGTCGAGCGGGGCAAGGGCAGCGTCGTCAACTTCTCCTCGGTGGTGGCCCTGCGCGGCAATCACATCGCGCATGTCTACGTCATGGCCAAGGGCGGCCTGATCTCTTTCACCCGGGCGCTGGCTGGTGCGTACTCACCCAAGGGCGTGCGCGTCAACGCCATCTGCCCCGGCATCGTGCTGACCGAGCGGGTGAGGAGCCGCTTCACCGGCGGCAACCAGATCCGCTTCGGCGGCATCGACGACATCGCCGGGCAATACCCCTTCGCGGTCGGCCAGCCGGAGGACATCGCCAACGTCGCCCTGTTCCTCGCCTCCGACGAATCGCGCATGGTGAACGGCGCGGCGATCCCGGCCGAGGGTGGATTCTCGGCGTACTGACTTCCCGGTTGCTTCAAGCGCGAAGGATCAGCTCATCCTCTTCCGGACCGCGAGCGTCTCGCTCGCTCATGAATCATGAGCGAGCGAGCCCCTTCGGCAAGCTCGGGGCAGGCGCTCGCGGTCCGCAAGAGCATGAACCTCGATCGCCCCTACTGAGCCGTCATGCCTCCGTCGATCACCAGCTCGGAGCCGGTGATCCAGGACGATTCGTCAGACGCCAGGAAGAGCACGCCATTGGCGATGTCCTGGGCGGTGCCGAGCCGGCCCATCGGCGTGCGATCGATCAGTGCCTGGCGCACGGCCGGATCGCTGAAGCGCCTGTCGGTCAGCGGCGTATCGGCATAGCCCGGATGCACCGAGTTGATGCGGATGTTCTCCTTCGCGTACTGCAGCGCCGCCGACTTGGTGAAGATCGAGATGGCGCCCTTGGCGGCCGAGTAGGCTGGCGAGGTCGGGCTGCCGACGATGCCCATGACGGACGACGTGTTGATGATCGACCCGCCACCGCCCTTGCGCATGGCCGGGATCGCCGTCCGTGTGCCCAGGAAGACTCCCTTGGCATGGACGCTCAGCTCGCGCTCCCAGACATCCACCGTGATGTCCTCGACCTTGCCGGGAACGGCGACTCCGGCATTGTTGAACAGGATGTCGAGCCGCCCGTGCTCGGCCATCACCGCGTCCACCACTCGGGCCCAGTCCTCCTCCGACGTCACGTCGAGATGCAGGTAGCGCGCGTCGTGCCCATCGGCGCGCAGGGCAGCGGCCGAGCGCTCGCCCAGCTCGTCGCGGATATCGGTCAGCACCACCTTCGCGCCCTCCCGCGCGAACAGATGCGCCGCCGCGCCGCCGAACCCCATCAGCTCGCCCTTGATCGCCGCCGCCGCGCCGGTCAACAGCGCCACCTTGCCCCGAAGTCGCATCCCGTCCTCCCGATTGACCATGACCACTCCATCTTCGATCGGCGGCAGGATGCGCCAAAGTGTGAGCGGCCTCCATTGTCGTCCACCTTGCGCAGGAACGCGCCACTTGAGGCGGAACAATCTTCTCCGACAGCGGCGCGCTCGCAGCCTGGCGGTCCGTCCGCTAGAATTCGCAGGTCGGAAGCGCTATTCGACCATCCACATGGTCAGGAGCATGAAATGGCTGCGATCAGCTTGGCGGGCGCCAAGGCCCATCTGAGCGAGCTCGTCGATCGCGTCGCAGCGGGCGAATCGATCGACATCACCCGGCGCGGCAAGCCGGTTGCCCGGCTCACGGCCATCGCCAGGCCACGCCAATCCATCGATGCTGCTCTGCTCCGGTCGCTGACGGCGACCATGCCGCCGCAGGCGAGAGCGCTGCCGATCTGGTGCAGGCGATGCGGGACGGCGACCGCTCCTGATGCTCTAACTCGACACGTCGCTGACCCTCGCGCTCGACCAGCGGCTGGCCAAGGCCGGTCCAGTGCTCGGCATGCCGACGAAGCGTGATCCGGACCTTCGTCTGCGCCGCAATGCATGCCCGGACCGCCAATGACCAGTGACTGGACCGACGAGCAGAACGACGCGATCGTCGCGGACTATTTCGCGATGCTCGCCGACGACGTCGGCAGGCGTCCCTACAACAAGGCCGAGCACAATCGCCGGCTGCAGGCGATAGTCGACCGGCCGCGAGGCTCGATCGAATACAAGCTTCGGAATGTCAGCGCCGTGCTCAAAGGCTTCGGGCAACCATGGATCCTCGGCTACAAGCCTGCCTTCAACTTTCAGGCATCGCTCGGTGATGCAGTGAACCGCTGGCTCGATCGACATTCGGAATGGTTTGTACCGGTCGCGTTGATGTCAGCGAGCTCGTCGCCCGCGTTGCAGGAGCAAGCGATGCTGTGGATCGGTCCGCCACCGACGCACAGCAATGCGCCTCCGCCCGATGAGCTCGAGCAGATGTCCGAAGTCGCCCAGAAATACGACGTTGCCGGGCGCGACGCCCGAAATCGGGCACTCGGCCAGGCCGGCGAAGAGCGCGCCCTGGCCCATGAGCGCGCCAACCTGCGCGCTACCGGCCGAACCGATCTCGCCGAGCGCGTTCGTTGGGTCTCGCACCTCGATGGCGACGGTGCCGGCTATGACATCCGAAGCTTCGACGTCGACGGCAGCGATCGGTTGATCGAGGTGAAGACGACTAATGGCTGGGAGCGCACGCCGTTTCATATCACGCGCAACGAGCTGGCGGTCGCCGAGGCGTATCGCGACGATTGGCGGCTGGTACGGCTGTGGAACTTCGTGCGCGAGTCCCGGGCGTTCGAGCTGCGGCCGCCACTGGAGGCGCATGTGTCGCTGATGGCTACCAGCTATCAGGCGAGCTTCCTCTGAGACTTCGGGCGCGCACCACGGTTGCAAAGTAACCTCCGCCATAGGCGCTCTTCTTGCCGACTACCCATCCTATGAAGCGCCATCGCAATGGCGCGTTCCCAGCGGTGGCGTCTCACGGCGTCGGCACGCCGATGGCCTCGAGCCGCGCATGGGCGCGGCCGGCGCGCGCCTTCAGGCCATCGAGATAAGTGCTGACCTCTGTGCCGGGCAGGTTCAGCACCTTGCACCCGAGCCGCCAGTACTCCTCGATCTGCGCTTCGGTTTCCGCCGACCCTCGCGCAAGCTTGCCGTGCGCTGTGCTGGCTTTCGCGATCCGGCGCACGGCCGCCTTGAACGTCGGGTGCTCGAGCTGGAGATGGACGCCCAGCCGGGCGCTCAGGTCGGAGTGGCCGTAGGCGATCATGTCAATGCCCTCGACGGCCGCGATCGCCTCGACGTTCTCCAGGCCCTCGAGCGATTCGATCGAGACGCAGACGATCACGTTGGCATTGGCCCACGGCGCATACTCCGTCGCGTGACGGGCACCATGGCTCCGGTACCCGGTGTGCATGCCCTGCCCCGAGATGCCGCGATGGCCCACCGGCGGGTACTTCGCCTCCCGCACGATCGCGCGCGCTTCCCCGACGCTGTCGACCTCCGAGACCTGGATGCCCATGATCCCCTGGTCGAGGATCGCCGGGATCAGATGCGTCGAGGATTTGTGGAGGCGCACGATCGCCGAGACGTCGGTGGCCTGGAACCACCCGGCGAGGTTGGCGATCGTCGGGAGGTCGAAGGCGCCGTGCTCGTGGTCGATCATGCAGTAGTCGAAGCCCGCAGCCTCGATGATCCATGGCACCCCGCGCGAGGCGAACTCCTTGAGCCCCGTGCCCAACGCGGCCCGCCCCTCCCGCACCGCCCGCCGTATGCTGTTGTCTTTCATGGATCGTATCCACCCTGCGTGAGCATGTATTGCCTCCCATCCGTCGATGCCACCGCTGCGAGACCGCGCAACGAGAACCCGGACACTTCTTGCGGCTTTGATCCGGATCAACGACAATAGCGCCAGAAGCGGGCCTGCTCGCGCGCAATTCCCGGCGCAGGAAGGAACGAAGATGAGCTTTCGGCCGAAATATCTCGCCCATGTGAACGTCTATGTGCGCGACGTCGAACGCTCGCACGCCTGGTACTCGGATCTGCTCGGCCTTCACACCAACGATCATCGCCCCGGCCGGGCTGCTTTCCTGACGGCCGACGAGGACCAGTCTCACGAGCTTGCGCTGATCCAGGTCGGGGCCGAAGCGCCCCTCCAGGAACGGGGCCAGGTCGGGCTCAATCACATGGCCTGGCGTGTCGAGAGCCTCGACGACCTGAAGGAATTCTATGGGCGCCTGAAGGACAAGGGCGTGCCGATCGGAAGCGTGGTCGACCACGGGATCTCGCTCGGCATCTACTTTCGCGATCCCGACGGCAACGGCATCGAGGTCTATTACGAGCTGCCTCGCGCGCAGTGGCCGCGACAGGAGCGGATCTTCGCCGCGGACATGGTTGGCCGAGGGCTGTTTCCCGGGCCGTGGGACGCGGAGGTCAAGCCGCGCCAGGCGGCCACGGCCGCCGCTGCTGCCGGCGTGCGATGATCGCGAGAGACAACGGAACCATCCTCCTTCGCGAACGGCGCGGCCCGATCGACCAGGGGACGAACCGATGAAAGAACTCTCCGGCAGGATTGCCGTCGTGACCGGCGGCGGCTCGGGGATGGGACGCGAGCTGGTGCGCCTGCTGGTCGCCGAGGGCTGCCATGTCGCCATGTGCGACGTCTCGATGAATGGCATGGCGGAGACACGGCGCCAGTGCGAGGCGACGGGGCTGCCACAGGGCCTGCGCGTCACCGCGCATCTCGCTGACGTGTCCAGCGACGCAGACGTGAGGCGCTTTCGCGACGAAGCCGCAGACCGGCACGCCACCGACCGCATCCATCTGCTGTTCAACAATGCCGGCATCGGTGGCGGCGGCAGCATGATCGCCAACAGCCGGGACGAGTGGGAGCGCACCTTCGACATCTGCTGGGGCGGCGTCTACCTCGCCACCCGCACGTTCCTGCCCCTGCTGCAGGCGGCGGACGAAGGGCACATCGTCAACACCAGCAGCATGAACGGCTTCTGGGCCTCGATCGGCCCCGGCGCACCGCACACCGCCTATTCGGCGGCGAAGTTCGCGGTGAAGGGATTCTCCGAGGCCCTGATGACCGATCTCCGGCTGAATGCCCCGCACATCAAGGTCTCGGTCGTCATGCCCGGGCACATCGGCACCGGCTTCCGCACCAACTCGCTGAAGGTCCAGACCGGCAACGATTCGGACGAGCTGGACGCCCGGCAGATCGCCCAGGCCCGCGCCCGGCTCACCTCGATGGGCAGGGACGCCGCGGCGATGTCCGACGACGAGATCAAGGCCATGCTCGCCGAACGCGCCCGGCGTTTCCTGACGGATGCGCCGACCAGCGCGGCCGAGGCGGCCAGGATCATCCTGGACGGCGTCAAGGCGGACCGGTGGCGCATCCTGGTCGGATCGGACGCGCACCTGATGGACCGAATGGTGCGCGACGACCCCGAGCATGCCTACGAGGAACAGTTCTTCGAGCGCTTCGCCACCGAAGCCGGCTGGCATCCCGGACGCTGAGGCCGCTGCTCGTTCGCGACGTCGGCGCGACTGGAGAGGGGTCTTCTTTGGCTGAAGCACCAAAGTAAGTCCTCACCCTGAGGAGCCACGCGCAGCGTGGCGTCTCGAAGGGGAGCGACCGACGGATGCCAGCCCACCCTTCGAGACGCGGCCTGCGGCCGCTCCTCGGGTTAAGGTCGTTGCTTGGTGCTCCAACCAAGGAAGATCGCGTGAGACGGTTGCCTGCCTCGGCCATGCACCTTCGCCCTCTATCCTTTCACGTACTCCAGGCGGAAGCCGTCGCCCCAGCGCTTGATATGGCCGACAGAGGGCGACGGGAAGTGCATGGTGCAGCACAGCGTGTCGGTGTCGCAGTAGCGCTCGAGGAAGCCCCGGCGCGTGCGGACGGCCTGGTCGCGGTCGGTATCGACGCGCATGACAAGGTCGGGATAGCGGGCCTGGATCGGCGAATGGATCAGATCCCCGGTGAACACCGCGGCGTCGGAGCCCTTGCCGGCACAGACCGCAAAATGGTCGGGCGTGTGGCCCGGGGTCGGGCTCAAGCGGACATGGTCGTTGAGCGCATGATCGCTGGCGACCAAGTCGGCCCGGTTGGCCTCGATGATCGGCAGCACGCTGTCGGTGATCTGGTCGAGCGGCGTCTTCTGATGGATCTCGCTCCAGTAGGTGTATTCCTTCTTCGAGAACAGGTAGCGCGCCTTGGGGAACGTCGGGACCCAGCGTCCGTTTTCCAGACGCGTGTTCCAGCCGACGTGATCGCCGTGCAGATGCGTGCACATCACGAAATCGATGTCCTCGACCCCGAGGCCGGCGGCCTTCAGCGCCGTCATCCAGTTGGGGTCGGTCTTCTTGTTCCAGGTCGGCCTCAGCGGGAAGTTCTTGTCGTTGCCGATGCAGCTGTCGAACAGAATGTTATGGTGCGGCGTCTTCACGACATACGACTGGAAGCACAGCACGACATTCCCGCTCGCGCTGTCGTAGCCGCCTGGCGCCAGCCAGGAGAGATTCTCGCCGAGGGTCTCTTTCGACAGTGTCGGCAGGAAATCGAGCATCGGCGTGAAGCCCGCCTCCTGCTCGACGATGCGGTGGATGGTCATGTCGTTGACGGAAAAGCTGGTGCGCATGGCTGGCGTCTCCTCACCCGGTAGGCTAGCTCGATTTGCCGGACCATCGTAGCGCGGCCCGGAGCCGATGACGAACGGCGCCTTTGGACGCTTTCGCACGCGGAGCAGGATTGCTTCAAGATCATTGCTGAACGCCCGCGCGACGATACACTTCGTGCGCCCGGCAACGGGCGGAGAACAATCGATGCCGCGCGCAAATCGAACCAGAGGCTCCTGTTGAAGCTCGGCATCGTCTCCGACCTGCACTGCAACATCGACGGCCTCGATCGGGCCCTGGAGGCCATGGGCCCGATCGAGGCCCTGCTCTGCCTCGGCGACAGCATCTACGAGTACAGCTTCTCCAACCCCGTGATCCGCCGGCTGCGCGAGCTCGACGCCCTCACCATCCTGGGCAACCACGAGGAAATCTTCCTCGGCGCGTCCGGCACGCGGGCGCGCTCCCGGCCGGACATCGACCCATCCCTGCTCGACTGGCTTGCCGGGCAGCCGCATCGGCGCGAGCTCGGGATCGGCGGCAAGCGTATCCTGATGGTGCACTCGACACCTTGGGAACCGCGCGGCGCCTATATCATTCCCACCAGCTCCCAGCTGGAGCGCTTCGCCGAGGCCGACGCCGACATCGTGCTCTACGGCCATACCCACCAGCAGGTCGTCCGGCGCGTCGGCCGGGTGCTGGTGGTCAACCCCGGCTCGGCCGGCGAGGGCCGCGACCCGCGCAACGGCCGCCAGCTGAGCTGCGCCGTGCTCGACACGGCGACGGAAGAGGTCGTCGTGCACGACTTTCCGGCGCAGCCCATCGACCGTCAGGCCACGCCCGGATGATCGAGAGGATGACTACTCGGCCGCGTCACTCCTACTCGATGATCGACGGGATCGAGGTCGCGCTGGCCTCGCCGCGACACCGGTAGAGTCGAGATTTCGCGGAGCAGGAGACACCATGCCGACCGTTCATGCGCAAGTACAGAAAGCGCGCGATCTCATGCCCCTGATTGCCGCGGCTTCGGACGAGCACGACAGGATCCGCGAACTCACCAAGCCCGTCGTCGATGCCCTGGTCGATGGCGGGTTCTTTACCATGCTGAAGACGAGGTCCGTCGGCGGAATGGAGTTGAAGCCCTCGATCTTCGCCCAGGTGACCGAGGCGCTCGCCCAGGCGGATGGGTCCACCGGGTGGGTGGTGTGCCAAAGCAACGGCTGCTCGACCACGAGCGCCTATCTCCCTCCGAGCATTGCCGAGGAGATATTCGGCAGGCCGGAAGGGATCGTCGCCTGGGGACCTCCCGGGTCGCCATACGAGGCCATACCGGTGGAAGGCGGGTACCGCATCACCGGAAAGTGGCGTTTCATGAGCGGCAGCCAGAACGCCACCTGGCTTGGCGCGCATCTGCGGGTTGCCGGCACCAGGGAAACGAAGACCTTCCTGTATCCCAAGTCGAGCGCCACGTTCCACGATATCTGGCACACGCTGGGACTGCGCGGCACGGCCAGCAACGAGTACTCCGTCGACGATCTGTTCATTCCGCACGAGCGCGCCATCTATCGCGACGGTGCGCGCGACCGTCGGAGCGACAGCCCGCTCTATCGCTTCACCAGCACGCAGCTCTATTCGATCGGGTTCGGTGGCGTCGCCCTCGGCATTGCCCGCGCCACGATGGACGCGTTCCTGGCCCTGCCGCGGGAAAAGACCCGCCGCGGCGCGGGCAAGCCGATGGTGGAGAACAACGTCGTCCAGTCGCACGTGGCACAGTGCGAGGCGAGCTGGCGGTCCGCGCGCTATTTCCTTCACGCTGCGGCGGACGAAGCCTTGGAAACGATCGAGGAACAGGGCGAGATGAACCTGGATCAACGCACCCGCCTGCGCCTCGCCTCCACCTGGGCCATTCAATCGTCACGAGAGATCGTCAACACGCTGTTTCACGATTGCGGCTCGATCGCGGTGTTCGAGGAAAATCCGTTCGAGCGCCGCCTGCGCGACATCGACACGGTCGCCCAACAGGGCCAGGGGCGCATCCTGCACTACGAGACGGTCGGCCAGGTCATGCTCGGCGTGTCGCCGGAGAATGTCTTCTAGAGCATGGGCGACCGTCACTTCTGGTCGCGCAGGAACCCGGCCGCATCGATGAAGCGACGATACTTCACGACATCCGAGGCGAGAACCCTCTCGAGTTCCGCCGGGGTACCCGACATCTTTTCGGACGACTCCAGGTACTTGTCGACCGCGCCGCTCCTGTAGACCTCCGACACGGCAGCGCTCAGCCTGGCGACGATCTCGTCGAGCAGGCAAGGGCGCCGGACGGCCGTTCGCAATGAATCGACGTTCCACGGTGAGCGCATATCGGATCGGTGGCGCCCACGCGCCCTCGGGATGCCCCTGCTCGAACGGGTTTTCGTATCCGACCCGCTAGTCCCACCAGAAGAACCACCAATCGTGCGCCATCAGCTCGGCGGCCAGCGCGCTGAGCGACTCCGTGCCCTGATCGACGATGTCATTGCAGTAGGCATATTGCACGCGTGCCAACTCGATGGCTTCGCTGCGCGCGACGGGTTTTCGGGCGACCCGAATACTCAACACATCCTTTCCCAGGCCTATCAGCTCCGCGCCGTAGTGATCTCGCCAATGACGCAATGCGGCAACGTGAAACTCCGGTGCGGGACACTCATTCCAGTCTCCCCAATGCAGATGAGCCGGTATGGTGCTGGGGTCATCGGTCGGAACGAGGACGATGTAGACTTTCGGCAAGGGCCGGCGAGTGCGAATATCGTATGCGACGGCCAAGCCGGGCGAGCTCGAGGCTGCCGCAGGCCACTCTCCCAGCGGTGGTTCGCGCTCCCCGACATCGACGGACTGTCCCTGCCTTCGCAGCGTTTCCAGCGCGGCCGCGTTCAAGTCGCGGCGCATCCTGGTCAGGTCCTCCGGAAACCGGAGCGCGCTCGCAGCGGCAAGCGTTTCGTGAACCGGCCTCTGTGTCGCAGGCTGTCCTGGAGCAAAAGGTCCGAGAACGCCTTCGATATCCATTCCGACGACAACCGGCACACCGCGCCCTGCAGACTTCAGCTCTTGCCATTTGGCAAGGGCGCTTTCGCCGCTCGTTTCCACAATCTCAAAGGGGAAGTTGGCCAGCGCCTTCGCACACCAACCATCGGTCGCCGGTGCTGCCACCCTCGTTTCATTCGATGGCCAGATCGGCAGCCTGAGAAATCCGGGAAGGAAGCGCCTCATCATCGTTCACTTCCTCGCCTGAAGGAATTTCTCCCGGAAAGGACTTCGCCCCATGCTGGCCGGGTCTGGATCAGAGGACTTAGCGACTCGCTCCCCCCCCCCGAGGCGTCCAATCCGACGGAACTTGCGCCATTATCGGCTTACTCCCACTCGATTGTCCGAATCCCGCATAAGTGTTTGAAAACCCGATGGTAAGTGCCCGGTCTGACGGTCATTCTCCGACTGCGAGGCCGTCAAAATGCTACGCTTTTGATTTCATTGAGAAATCGCCCAAAAAAATATTATTGTAGTTTCTGTATCTATCGGCATCATTTGCCGTCAGGTTGCACTTTAGAGCGTCCCTGCGAGCGTTCAAACAGCGCTCGAAAAGTACCGTCACCTCGCATCGGGTATCAGATCTGAGCCGCCAACGCGAGCCCAACATCTTTGGCTCGGCACCGACTAAGAACATCTCCGCTTGCTGCATCGAACGGGCCGAGATCGAACATTGTCCTGGCTGGAATTGCCGCTGCCCAAGCCTGGTACGTTTCGACACCGCCCACCGTCAAGAAGTGAGAGCCTATCCGTTCCGTATCAGATGATCGAAAGCATCACCCTCTTCTTCTTCCTCCTGAAAGCGTGGGCCATCTGCCTCAAATTGCAGCACGGTTATTTCC
>JALHMO010000075.1 GCA_022844015.1 Reyranella sp.
CCCTCGAACATCTCGGCAGCCATGCCCTGCGGGCCCTGGCTCAGGCGATAGGCGATCTTGGCGCTCGAGGTGGTCTTGCCCGAGCCCTGCAGGCCGACCATCAGGATGACGACCGGCGGGACGGCGTTGAGATCGAGGTCGGAGACCGTGCCGCCCAGCATCTCGACCAGGTGATCGTTGACGATCTTGACCACCATCTGGCCGGGCGTGACCGAGCGGATCACGTCGGCGCCGATCGCCTTGGGTCGCACCTGGTCGATGAACTGGCGCACCACCGGCAAGGCCACGTCGGCTTCCAGCAGCGCCGTCCTGACCTCGCGCAGGGCCGCGTCGACATCGCTCTCCGACAGCGCTCCGCGCCCGCGGAGACGGTCGAACACAGTGCCCAGACGTTTGCTCAGACCTTCGAACATCTCGTCTTCCGTTCGCCTTGACGCCGACCGGCCGAACCCTAATCGGTTCGCCCAAACGCAGAGCGCGCCGATGCGCGAACCTTCGCGAATCAGCGGAGCTCCCCGTCGGGGAACCTGAAAATCGGCACGACCGATTGAACGGGCGGGGTATAAGGCCTCCCGGGCACGGAGTCAAAAGGCTTGGCGGACCAGCATAACCCTTTGATCGACCATCATAATCCAAGGATACCGGGATGGTCCGTCGCGATCTGCGTCGTCGCCCTGCCGGTCCTGGTGATGCCGGCGGTATGGCTCGCCCGCGGCGACGGCATGCTGGCAATCGTCGGCGCCTTCTTCCTGGCCGCCCTGCTGGCGGTGATCATTGCCGTGGTGCCGCTCGGCCTGCAGGCCGTCCCGGCGCTGGGCTTTCGCGCCGTCGGCGGGCGGCCGATCGTCCTCGGCACGATGGCGACCATCGGGCTGTCGGTGGCGGTGAGCCAGATCGGCCTCGACCCGAAGGGGATGAAGCAGGCGGTCGAGACGGCGCGCGATCCCAGGCTGCTCGCGCTGAGCCTGCTGTTGCTGGCCGGTCTGGCGCCGCTGGTCGAGGAGCTGCTGTTCCGCGGCATCCTGTACGGCTGGCTGGCCTCGCGCTGGGGCACGATGGTCGCCTGGATCGCCAGCTCGCTCGCCTTTGCCGCTGCCCATGTCGAGCTGGCACACATCCTCCTGGTGCTGCCGCTCGGCCTGTGGTTCGGCTGGCTGCGCCGGCGCACCGATTCGCTGTGGCCGTCCCTGGTGGCGCACGCCGTCAACAACGGCTTCGCCATCGCCGCGGCCGCGCTGCTCGGCATTTGAGTCTTCCGCCGGGACCGCGCCACTTCAGGCGGAGTAACCTCCGCCGGCTGTGGCGCTCATGGGATGGTCGAAACGAAGAGGATGAGCGCCACGGGAGTGGCGCGCTCATAGGCGCTAACCTACGAAGGGACCTCACCCTGAGGAGCGGCCTGGAGGGCCGCGTCTCGATTCGGGCGAAGTAACCTTCGCCCTTTGGTCGGCAACAGAGCTGGTGCTGCGACAGCGCTTTTCCGGCGATCTCGTGTGCGGCCCATCCTTCGAGACGGCCGCTACGCGGCCTCCTCAGGATGAGGTTTTTGTTGGGTCTTCCACCAAAGTTGGCGCCGCAGAGTGGCGCGCTCCCGGCAATGATCCCGAATGTCCTACGCCGCGAGCTTGCGGTCGACGAAATCGAGCCGGTCCTGGCCCCAGAAAATCTCGCCGTCGATCACGAAGGACGGCGCCCCGAATACACCGCGTTCGATTGCGTACTTCGTGTAGGATTCGCGCTTCTCGGCCATCCCGGGCGTTTCGCTCGCCTTGATAACCGAAGCGGCATCGAAACCGCAGTCGGCGATGATCGCCTGCAGCGTCGCCGGATCGCCGGTATCCTTCTCCTCGGCCCACAGCGCGTTGAGCACGGCGTGCGCCAGCTTGATGGCATCGGCCATGCGACCCAGCTCGCGCAGCGCGATCACGCATTTGGCAGCGGCCATCTCGTTGGCGGGAAAGAACTTGGGCTCGAGCGTGAGCTTGACGCCGAGATGATCGCGCCAGCGCTTCAGCTCCATCATGCGGTAGGCTTGGCGCTGCGGCGCGCGCTTGGGCAACGGCAGGCCGCCCGACACGGCGAACACCGAGCCGAAATCGACCGGCCAGATCGAGACGTGGGCCTTATGCTTGCCGGCGATCGCCTCGAAACGCTTCGAGCCGAGATACGTCCAGGGAGAATTCAGCGAAACGTAGTAGTCGACATGCTTGGCCATGGCTCTTCCCCGCTGGGGGCGCGCCACTCCAGTCGCGCGTCTTCTGTGTGATCGATAAAGATCGCGCCACTGGAGTAGCACGCGCCCAGCGAGAAGAGTCGAATCCGATCGAGGGCCAGGGACTGTGGCGCAAAGGCAGGCGACAGCAAAGGCCCGATAAGCCATCCTCCGGCCGTGGCGGAGAGAACGATCGCGATCACCGGCGGCGATGCCGGCTACTTCGACCTGATGAAGGACTGCATCGCCTCCGTGCAGTGCGTGCCGGAGGGCCGGGCGCTGGCGCTCGGCATTCTCGATTGCGGCCTTACCGGCGAGCAGCGCGCCTGGTGCCTCGATCGCGGCGCCACGCTGGTGGTGCCGGGCTGGGACTTCGACTTTCCCGGCCGTGACAAGCTCAAGGACGGCTACAAGGCACTGACGGCACGCCCCTTCCTGACGCGCTACTTCCCGGGCTTCGACCTGTATCTCTGGATCGACGGCGATTGCTGGGTCCAGCAGGGCGACGCGATCGCGCTGTTCCTCGCCGCCGCCCGCACCGGTGCGCTCGCGGTGGCGCCCGAGATCCATCGCTCGATGCGGCACTACCATCATGCCTGGGGCGAGTTCTCCGCGGTCTGCGGCGCGGCCTACGAATCGTGCTTCGACAAGGCGACCGCCGAGCGCCTGGTGCGCTACCCGATGATCAACGCCGGCGTGTTCGCGCTCGCCGCCGGGGCGCCGCACTGGCAGGGCTGGGCGACCGTGCTGGGCGAGGCCCTGCAGCGCTCGACCGACATGACCGACCAGATGGCGCTCAACGTCCTGGTCTACGACCAGGGCTTCGCCTGCGAGCCACTGCCCAGCCGGTGCAACTGGCCGGTCCATCATGCGACGCCGGCGTGGGACGCCGCGCGAAGCCTCTTCGTCGAGCCGGCCATGCCCTACGACCCGCTCGGCATCCTCCATCTCACGATCTACACCAAGCGGCTGGCGGCACTCGACGTGCGCGAGCTGGGCGGCCCCCATGCCGGCCAGGTCCGGCCGCGCTCGTTGCGCTGGCCCGGCCGAACCGCCATATAGCCGGCATGAACGGCCACACGGCGTGCAAGTGCGGCAGCGCATGAGCGGAACGCCTTTCCTCAAGATGCACGGGCTCGGCAACGACTTCGTCGTGCTCGATGCGCGCGGTGCTGCGTTGGACCTGACGGCCGACCGGCGGCGTGCCATCGCCGACCGCCGGCTGGGCGTCGGCTGCGACCAGCTGATCGTGCTCGAGCCGCCGACCGAGCGCGCCGCCGACGTCTTCATGCGCATCTACAATCCCGATGGCGGCGAGGCCGGGGCCTGCGGCAATGCCACGCGCTGCGTCGCCTCGGTGCTGATGGACGAGCGCAAGACCGATCACGTGACGGTGCAGACGATCGCCGGGCTGCTCGACTCGCAGCGCAGCGGGACGGGCAGCAACGGCCTGCCGGTGATCTCCGTCGACATGGGACCGGCGCGGCTCGACTGGCGCGACATCCCGGTGCGTGCCGCCTGCGACACCAATCACCTGCCGGTCGGCGCGGGACCGCTGCAGGATCCGGCCGGCACCAACATGGGCAACCCGCACGCCACCTTTTTCGTCGCCGACGCCGACGCCATCCCGCTCGCCGAGCTGGGGCCGACGCTCGAGCGCGACAGTTTCTTTCCGGAGCGGGCGAATGTCGGCGTCGCCCAGTTGCTGGGCGAAGGCCGCCTGCGCCTGCGCGTCTGGGAACGCGGCGCCGGACTGACGCTGGCCTGCGGCTCCGGCGCCTGCGCCGCGGTGGTGGCGGCGAGCCGGCGCGGCCTGGTGAAGCGCCGGGCCGATGTCGTGCTCGATGGCGGGACGCTCGGCATCGAATGGCTGCGCGACGGCCATGTGATGATGACTGGCGGCATCGCCGTCGCCTTCAAGGGCGAGCTCGACCGCTCGCTGCTTTCCTGAGGTGTCCCGGTGAGCGAGACGGAACCCGAGAAGAAGGGCTGGTTTGCGCGGTTTCGCTCCCGGGGAACCCCGGCGAGCGAGACTCCCAGGCCGGCAGAGCCTGAAGTCGAGAAGGAAGCCGTGACGCCGGTCTCGCTGCCACCGCCATCGCTTCCCGCGAGCGCCTCGGTGAGCGAGGTACTCGACTCGCGGGTGGCTGCCGAGGTCGAGACGGAAGAGCAGGTCGAGAAGAAGGGCTGGTTTGCGCGGCTCCGCGCGCCGGCAACCCCGACCAGCGAGACGCCCAGGCCGTTGGAGGTCGAGAAGGAGGCGCAGACGCCGGTCTCGCCGTCGCCGCCCGCGAATGGATCGGTGAGCGAGGTGCTCCGCTCCCCGGCGGGTGCCGAGGTCGAGCAGGAAGACGTGGTCGAGAAGAAGGGCTGGCTGTCGCGGTTGAAGGACGGCCTTGCCAAGTCGACCAAGCGCGTCACCGAGAGCATCACCGCGCTCTTCACCAAGAAGAAGCTCGACCAGCAGACGCTCGACGATCTCGAGGACGTGCTGATCCAGGCCGACCTCGGCGTCACCGTGGCCGCCCGGCTGGTCGGCAAGCTCGGCAAGGAGCGCTTCGGCAAGGAGGTCACCGACGAGGAGGTGCGCGCCGCCTTCGCCGACGACATCGCCGAGATCCTGCAGCCGGTGGCGACGTCGCTGGTGATCGATCGCGCGAGGAAGCCGCATGTCGTGCTGGTGATCGGCGTCAACGGCAGCGGCAAGACCACGACCATCGCCAAGCTCGCCAACCTGTACAAGGGCGAAGGCCGCAAGGTCATGATGGCGGCCGGCGACACGTTCCGTGCCGCCGCGGTCGAGCAGCTCAAGGTGTGGGGCGATCGGGCCGGCGTCCCCGTCGTCGCCAGGGGCACCGGCGCCGACGCGGCGGGGCTGGCCTACGAGGCGCTGGAGCGGGCGCGGGCCGAGCAATGCGACGTGCTGCTGATCGACACCGCCGGACGCCTGCACAACAAGTCCAACCTGATGGCCGAGCTCGCCAAGATCGTGCGCGTCATCCGCAAGCTCGACCCCGAGGCGCCGCATTCCTGCCTGCTGGTGCTCGACGCGACGACCGGCCAGAACGCCCACGCCCAGGTCGAGACCTTCAAGGCGATGACCCCGGTCGATGCCCTGGTGCTGACCAAGCTCGACGGCAGCGCCAAGGGGGGCGTGCTGGTGGCACTCGCCGAGAAGTTCGAGCTGCCGGTGGTGGCGATCGGCGTCGGCGAGGGCATCGACGATCTTCGGCCATTCGAGGCGCGCAGCTTCGCGCGTAGCCTGATGGGGCTCTCATGAGCGATGGAACGAGCGCCGAGCGCGGCGGCCTGCGCAAGCTCTACTCGACGGCGCTGGAGCTGGGACCGCTGATCCTGTTCTTCGTCGTCAACGGCAAGTGGGGGATCTTCGTCGGCACCGCCGTGTTCGTCGTTGCCACCGCGGTGGCGCTGCCGCTCTATCGCGTGCTGGAGAGGCGCTGGCCGGTCATGCCGCTGGTCGGCGGCTTCTTCGTGCTGGTGTTCGGCGGGCTGACGATCTGGCTGCAGGACGAGACCTTCATCAAGCTGAAGCCGACGATCGTGAACTGCCTGTTCGGCGTCATCCTGGGCGGCGGCCTGCTGCTGTTCCGTCGGCCGCTGCTGAAGCCGATTTTCGGCACCGCCTTCCGCCTGACCGACGAAGGCTGGCACAAGCTCACCTTGCGCTGGGCGCTTTTCTTCTTCGTGCTGGCCGCGATCAACGAGGTGATGTGGCGCAACTTCCCGACCGACACCTGGATCGCCAGCAAGATGTTCCTGAGCTTCCCGCTCACGCTGGTGTTCGCCTTCTTCCAGGTCCCCCTGCTCAAGCGCTACTGGGACGGCGACGACAACCCGTTCGCAAGCAAGGAGTGAAGGCACTCGATTCGGTTTTCCCCTCCCCGAGCAAGCAAACCGCCTCATGCTGAGGAGCGAGCGCAGCGAGTGTCTCGAAGCATGGGCAACAGGTACCGTCGTTGGAGCCCACCCTTCGAGACGCCCCGCTATGCGGGGCTCCTCAGGGTGAGGTTTGCGTGCATGGATTGAGAATTGAAGCAGAGGACTCTTTGGAACGATGCGTCACAACAACTGCGGCTGCAGCGTCTCGGTCTCTTCCTTCAGCACGCTGAGGTACTTGTCGGCGAACGAGCCGGCTGCGGAGTCCTCCACCCAGGCGGCGACACAGACGGCGGCGATGGTGGCGCCGTCGTAGCGCTTCAGGGGAACGGCCACGGCGTGATAGCCGCGGCGCATTTCCTGGACGGTAATGGCGTGGCCCTGCCTGCGCACGCGCCGCAGCTCCTCGCGCAGCGCCTTCTTGTCGGTCACGGTGAAGTCGGTCATCGCCTTGGGCTCGAGCCGGTCGAGCCAGGCGTCGAGCGCCTCGTCGGCAAGCTGGCTCAGGATGGCGCGGCCGGCCGCCGTGTTGAAGGCCGGGCGGCGCAGGCCGATGGTCGGGGCGAGGACGTCCGGCCGGCCATGCAGCGAATGGGCGATCATGACGATGTCGTAGCCGTCGAGCACGGCGGCGAAGCAGGACTGCTCGGTGCGATCGCCGATGCGCTCGCAGGCCGGCTGGACAAGGGTCGAGATCAGGTTGGAGCCGAGGTAGGACGAGGCCAGCTCCATGACCCTGGGCGTGAGCCGGAAGGTCCGGCCGTCGGTCGCCGCCATGCCGAGACAGGTGAGGGTGTAGAGCGCGCGCCGCACGCTGGGCTTGGGCAGATCGGTGGCGCGGGCGACGTCGCTCAGGGTCATGTGCCGCTTCTCGCGGCCGAACGCCTGGATGACGCGCAGGCCGCGAGCAAAGGCCTCGAGGAAGTCGGGACCGTAGCCGCTCGCCGCCCGTCTCTCGGCGTCTTCCGCCCGCAGTCGCGCCACCGTGCAGCCTCCCTCATGCGGATCGCGGCGTCCAAGACGCGGTAAGCCGCAGGGCACTCGCATCTGGCCAGAATATCCGTCATCCCGACCGAAGCCGAGCGCAGCGAGGCGCAGTGGAGGGACCTTTCTTTTTGGAGAACCAGCAAGAAAGGTCCCTCGACTGCGCCGCAGGCGGCTCCGCTCGGGATGACGGCATATTATCTCCAAATGCGAACGTCCTGCGGCGAGCCGCATCTTGGGGCCCGCGGTCCGGAAGACCATGAAGCCGCCGAAAACCGGAGGTCACGCCTTCAGCGCCCAGGCGTTGTCGGCGTCGACCAGCAGCGTCACCATGTCGCCGACGGCGGCGGCGCGCGTGGCCGGACACTCGACATTGAGCTTGAGGCCTGCCGCATCGACGGTCAGCGACCGACGCGAGCCGCGGAACACGCCGCCGGTCACACGGCCTGTCCAGGCCAGGCGATCGCCGGCCGGCTGGGCACCGGCAGGCGGCGCATCGGCCTGCCCGAGCGCGACGTCCTCCGGGCGCACGACCACCAGCACGGACGTCCCGGCCGGAAACGGCTGGCCGGCACGGCACGCGCCGCGTCCACCCGCCCCTTCCACGGTCAGCGTATGCACCCCGCTCGCGTCGGTGCGGCAGCCTGTCACCGTGGCGTCGATCAGGTTGGGCGCACCGAAGAAGGCGGCGACGTCGCGACTGGCCGGCCGGCGATAGACGGCTTCCGGCGCGTCGGCCTGCAGGATGCGGCCGCGCTGCATCACCACCACCCGGTCGGACAGCGCCATCGCTTCTTCCTGGTCGTGGGTGACGTAGAGCGTGGTGATGTCGAGGCGCTTCTGCAGGGCGCGGAACTCGTCGCCCATCTGGGTGCGCAGCCGGGCATCGAGGTTGCTGAGCGGCTCGTCGAGCAGCAGCACTTCGGGCTCGAAGACCAGGGCGCGGGCGATCGCCACGCGCTGCTGCTGGCCGCCCGACAGGGCGGGCGCCGGCCGGTCGGCGAACCGGTCCATCTCGACCAGGCGCAGCGCGGCCGTCACCCGGTCGCGGATCTCCGCCTTGCCGACGCGCCGCACGGCGAGCGGGTAGGCGACGTTGTCGAACACCGTCATGTGCGGCCAGATGGCGTAGGACTGGAACACCATGCCGAGCTTGCGATGGTCGGGCGGCACGAACAGGTCAGCCAGCGCATCGCTCACCACGCGGCCGCCGATCGCGATGCGGCCGGTGTCATTGCGCTCGAGGCCTGCGACCATGCGCAAGGTCGTGGTCTTGCCGCAGCCCGATGGCCCGAGCAGGGTGACGAACTCGCCGTGCTCGACGGCGAGATCGATCGCATCGACGGCCTTCACCTCGCCGAAGTGCCGGCCGACCGTCTCCAGGGTGACGCTGGGCACGGCCGCTCTCCTACTTGAAGATCTCCTTGGCGAGCGCGAGCATGGCGTCCTGGCGCTCCGGCACGGTGGTGCCCAGCGCCTTGCTGGCGAGCAGCGACCGGATCTCCGGGATCGTCTTCTCGACCACGCCGCCGACCACCGGATTGTAGCCGGCATTGGCGAACACGAGCTGCGAATCGGGCTCGAGATAATGGTTCATGAACAGCCGTGCGGCGTTGGGATGCGGGGCGTTCTTCAGCACCGTCAGATCGAACCGCACATAGGGTCGGCCTTCCGCCGGCACGATCGGCGTGACCGGCAGGCCCTTGAGGTTGTTGTAGTTCTGCAGCGAGAACGGCAGGTAGAGCGGGTACTCGCCGCGCGCCACCCGGCGCTCGCTGTTCTGGAGGTCGCGCGAGAAGACCGGCTTCTGGGTGGCGAGCTTCTCCAGGAACTCCTTGCCGAACGTGTTGTGCATGACGACGAAGAACACCGCGCCGCCGCCCAGGGCGCGATAATCGTCCGACAGGATCTTGCCGGTCCAGCGCGGATCCAGGATGTCCTTCCAGCTCTTGGGCTCGTCGCCCGGCTTCACCAGGTTGCGGTTGACCATCAGCCCGTAGCTGATGACCTCGCAAGGGATCCGGATCTCGTCCGCCTCGTAAGGCGGCACGATGTTCTTGACGTTCGGGACGACGCCATGCGGCTGGAAGTTGCCGTCGCGCATCATCAGCCAGGTCGTGGTGCTGCCGTTGTGGTGGATGTCGCCCAGGAAGCGGCCGGCCGCTTGCTCGACCCGCACGCGCTCGCGCACCTCGCTGGCGCGCGCCTCGAGCATCTCGACCGTGATGCCGTACTTCTGCTCGAACGACTTGATCACCGCCTTGTGGAACACCGAGCCGATCGAGGCGGTGTAGATGACCAGCTTGCCTTCCTTCTTTCCCGCCTCGACCACCTTGGCCCAGTCGTCGCCCTGCGCCATGGCCGGCGCCACGATGGCCGGAGCCATCGCGAGCACTCCAAGAACATCCCTTCGCAGCATGATCCTTCCTCCCTGAACGACGCGTCACAGCGTGCTGATTCGTTTCTTGATGAAGCGCAGCTGAACCCAGCGGAACACCAGCACCAGGATCAGCATGACGAGCCCGATGACGCTCACCTCCTCGGGCTTGCCGCCGACCCACAGCTTCAGCATCACCACCGACAGCACCTCGGTGCCGGGCGCATAGAGCAGTATCGAGGCGCTGAGCTCGCGCATGATGCCGAAGAAGATCAGGACCCAGCCGACGGCGAAGGCGGGCCAGGCCAGCGCGATCAGGATGCGGCCCAGGGTCTGCCACCAGCCGGCGCCGTGCACGCGCGAGCACTCCTCGATGTCGGTCGCGATCTGCTGGTAGGCCGCCGAGGTGACGCGCACGGCGACCGGCGTGCCGAGCGCGATATAGGCGAGCAGCAGCGCCCACAGCGTGCCGTAGATCGGGATCGCGTGCGGCAGGATGGCGAAGCCCCACAGGAAGCCGATGCCCAGCACCATGCCGGGCATCATCCAGGGCAGCCAGGCCAGCACGTCGATCAGCCGCCGGCCGCGCCAGCGCGTACGCGTGGTGACGTAGGCCACGATGCCGCCCAAAGCCATGGTCGCCGTCGCGCCGGCGAAGCCCAGCAGCAGGGTGTTGCGGAAGGCGCGCCAGAAGCCCGAGTTCTCCCAGACGTTGCGATAGTGGTCGAGGGTCAGCATGTCGGCCTGGTAGAAGCCGAAGAACTTGAAGAACGAGCTGAGCAGGAGCTGGCCGATCGGCAGCGCGACGCTCACCATGAAGAAGGCGATGCAGAGGGCGAAGGTCACCCAGCGCAGCCGGCCGAGCCGGGTGATGTTGGGCGAGTAGCCCTTGCCGGTGACGGTGGTGAAGCTGCGTCCGCGCAGCAGGCGGTTCTGCAGCAGGACAAGCAGGAACATCAGCGCGAGGGCGGCGAAGCTCAGCGCCGTCGCCGACTGGTAGTCGGGCTGCGCGCGCTGGGTGATCGAATGGTAGATCGTCGTGGTGATCACCTCGATGCCGACGGGCGTGCCGAAGAACACCGCCGATTCGAACGATTCGACGCCGCGGATGAAGCTCAGGAGAAAGGCGCTGGTGGTGACCGGCAGCATCAGCGCCAGGGTGATGCGCCAGAAGGTCTGCCAGCGTGTCGCGCCCGACATCCGGCTCGATTCCTCGAGCGAAGGATCCATGGCGCGGAAGGCATCGACGACGAACAGGAAGATGAACGGCGTCGAGTATTGCATCATGTGCCAGATGACACCGCCGTAGGAATAGACGTCGACCAGGGTGCCGTCGCCGCCGGTGAGCCAGCGCCACGCGAGGTTGATCGTGCCGACCTGGGCATTGCCCAGCATCGCCCAGGCGGTCGCCGTCAGGATCGGCGGGATGAAGAAGGGCAGCGTGATCAGGACTTCCAGGATGCCGCGGCCGGGCGTGTCGGTGCGCGCCACGATCCAGGCCAGCAGGACGGCGAGCACCAGCGCCAGGCCCGTCTTGACCAGCGAGATGCCGACGGTGTTGGCGAGCACGATCAGGTTCTCGGTCGTGGCGATGGCGAGATAGCCGTCGAGGTTGAAGACGCCGGGAATGCCCGGCGGCGTCGAGTGCAGGCTGCCGTAGAGCAGCATGATCATGGGATAGAGCGAGAGGAAGCAGAGTAGCGCGATCAGCGCGCTGATGCCGGCGCCGCGGCTGTAGCGCCACAGGCCGCTGAGCAGCGGCTTGCGCTCGCCCAAGGGGGCGACAATGGTCACCATCGGCGTGCCTCCTCCCAACCGAAGGCGCTCACTCTTTCTCCTCCCCAGCTTCGCTGGGGAGGTGTCGCCGTCTTACGGCGACGGAGGGGTCATGAGTCATGGCCTCGCTGCCTCTTGTGACTCATGACCCCTCCGCCCCGTATGACAGGGCACCTCCCCAGCGAAGCCGGGGAGGAGAATGAGGCTGATGCAGCCTTTTCCTCGCGCTACTCGGCCGCCAGAGGCAGCGGCTTGCGGTTCAAGAGGCCGAGCGGGCTCTGGGCCGTCTGCATCTTCTCGGCATAGGCATCGAGCCAATCCTGCTCGGCCGGCGCCACGAAGGCGCCGCCGCGCGCGCCGAGATAGATGTCTGGATGGTCGACGGTGACCGGCACCTTCTTCTCGTTCATCAATTCCTGCGCGGCCTGCAGCAGGCGCCGGCGCGTGATGGCGATCATGCGGTCCGACGGGGCGAGATGCTCCATCGAGCGGTCGACGATCTCGCCCATGCACTCGATCATCGCCTGATCCTGCCGGCCGATGCCCTGGATGCCGGTGTAGTTGACATTCCTCTGCATGTCGCGGTCGATCAGGTAGTCGTTCTCGCGCCGCGCCACCAGGCGCCACCGGCCGAACCAGTCGTTGGTATTCGGCAGGTACTCGACGTCGGGCTTGAGGCCGGGGATCCAGTCGCCGTTCGCGAGCGTCTCGAGCGGCCGCGTCTTCTGCTTCCAGGCCAAGTTGTAGGTCATGGTGTGCGTGTCATCCATCGGCACGTTGAGCGTGCACGCGACCTGGTCCTCGAAGGAGCCGTTGGGCGTGAGCGTGATGAACGGGAACAGGAAGTGGGCGAAGCGGTAGTAGAGCTTGCCGTCATCGGCCGGCCGGTAGGCGGCATACATGGTGCCCCAGTCGGTCTCGGTCGACTTGTAGTCGGGCGCGCGATCGCCGACGCCCCAGCGATGGATGGTGTCGGGGGCGACATCCTCCATCTTCAGCCCGCCGACGTGCAGGAACCCGAAATGCGAGGTGTCGATGTCGCCTTCCAGCGACTGGAACCAGTTGCACTCGCGCATGTGCGCGCGGGTGAAGCGCTCCGCCTCGGGTAGCATCAGCACCTCGATGCTGGGCAGCGGCGGCGCTTCCTGGCGCGTGCCCATGTAGGTCCACACGAAGCCGGCGCGCTCGACCGTCCTGTAGGCCTTGTTCTTGATGCGATGCTTGAAATCCTGGGCCGGCGGAACGTTCGGCATGTCGAGGCAGTTGCCTTCGACGTCGAACTTCCAGCCGTGATAGACGCAGCGCAGGCCGCCTTCCTCGTTGCGGCCGAAGAACAGCGAGGCGCAGCGATGCGGGCAGCGATGCTCCATGATGCCGACGCGGCCTTGGGTATCGCGGAAGGCGACCAGCTGCTCGCCCAGCAGCATGAGCCGCATCGGCTCGCCGTCGGCCTTCAGCTCGGACGAAAGACAGGCGGGGATCCAGTACTCCCGCATCAGGTTGCCCATGGGCGTGCCCGGCCCAACGCGCGTCAGCATCTCGTTGTTGGCTGCAGTCAGCATGGTTTCCTCCAATTTCGTCCGTTTACCGAACGTTCGTACGATTGTAGCAAAGCCAGGCTACATGGGCAATGAAGGGCGCTGTTGCGACCCGCAGACGTCTCCGAGGTACTCAGCGAGCTGAGTTTGAAGACTGGCAAAACACCACTCGCCTCATCCTGAGGAGCCGCGCAAAGCGCGGCGTCTCGAAGGATGAGCCTCAGGCGCAGTGCCGGTTGCTCATCCTTCGAGACACGCCCTACGGGCGCTCCTCAGGACGAGGTTATAGGATTGCGGAGCCGACGTACCGGCCTGAGCCAGTTGTGCTCACACACCCGTAGGCTTCCTCGGCGGCCACATGCGGGCGAGGTCGCCGGTCGGGTTGGAGTAGGTCGAGAAGTCGGCCTGGCCGCGCGATTCGTAGAAGTGGGCGAGCGCCCACACCACGGTCGGGAAGGCGAGCTGCTCCCACGGGATGTCGGCCCAGTCGACCAGCGCCACCGCCTCGCTCTCGGGTCCGGCGGAAACGTCGGCGCTTACCAGGCGCGCGCGGTACATGATCTGCACTTGGCCGATTCGGGCGACGCTGTACATGGCGAGCAGGCGGTCGATCTCGATCTCGGCGCAGGCCTCCTCGCGGGCCTCGCGCTGGGCCGCCTGCTCGGTCGTCTCGCCGAGCTCCATGTAGCCGGCGGGCACCGTCCAGAACCCCTTGCGCGGCTCGATCGCGCGCCTGGCCAGCAGGATCTTGTCCTGCCAGGTGCAGACGGCGCCGGCGACGATCTTGGGGTTCTGGTAGTGGATGAACTCGCAACGGCCGCAGATCAGGCGCTCGCGGTTGTCGCCTTCGGGGATGCGCTTCTCGAAGTGTTCGGGCGGATCCCAGGGAAGCCGCGGCCGGTCGGTCGCTGTCGGGGCACTCATGCCCCGACCCTAGAGCGGTTTCCGGCCGGATGGAACCGCGCGCGGCGCCATCCGGTCGGAAACGCTCATACGGAGGTTGGTCGCCGCTAGGCCGCCCTGATGAGCGCCGCGACTCCGGGCAGGGTCTTGCCTTCCATCCATTCCAGGAAGGCGCCGCCCGCGGTCGAGACATAGGAGAGCTTGTCCTCGACGCCGGCAGCCGCCAGCGCCGCCACGGTATCGCCGCCGCCGGCGACCGACAGCAGCTTGCCCTCGCTCGTGAGGCGCGCCACCTCGCGGGCGAGCGCCATGCCGCCTTCGTCGAACGGCTCGAGCTCGAAGGCGCCGACCGGGCCGTTCCATACCAGGGTGGCGCACGCGCGCAGCTCGGCGATGTAGCTAGCGACCGACCTCGGCCCGATATCGAGGATCATCTGGTCGTCCGGGCAGGCGTTGGCATCGACAACCTGGTGAGGCGCGCCGGCCTTGAACTCCCTGGCGACCACCACGTCGACCGGCAGCAGGACCTTGCAACTGGCCGCCTCCGCCTTGGCGAGGATCTCGCGCGCCGTCTCCGCCAGCTCCTTCTCGCACAGCGACTTGCCGACGGCGATGCCCTGCGCATGCAGGAAGGTGTTGGCCATGCCGCCGCCGATGATCAGCTTGTCGACCCTGCCGACCAGGTTGCCGAGCAGATCGAGCTTGGTCGACACCTTGGCACCGCCGACCAGCGCGCAGACCGGCCGCCTGGGGTTGCCGAGCGCCCTGTCCAGCGCCTGCAGCTCGGCTTCCATGAGCCGCCCTGCCGCCGCCGGCAGAAGGTGGGCGAGGCCTTCGGTGGAGGCATGCGCGCGATGGGCGGTCGAGAACGCGTCGTTGACGTAGATGTCGCCCAGCACCGACAGCTTGTCGATGAAGCCGCTCTCGTTCTTCTCCTCTTCCTTGTGAAAGCGCAGGTTCTCCAGCAGCAGGACCTCGCCCGGCTTCAGGAGGCGCACCGCATGCTCGGCGGCCGGACCGATGCAATCCTCGGCGAACGCGACCGGCTTGCCGAGCGCCCTGGCCAGCGGCTCGACCAGCGGGCCGAGCGACATCTCGGGTACGCGCTTGCCGTCGGGCCGCCCGAAGTGGCTCAGCACGATCACGCGCGCGCCCTTCGCCGCCAGCTCGGCAATCGTCGGCGCCGCCCGCTCGATGCGCGTGGCGTCGCTCACCACGCCCTTCTTCATCGGCACGTTGAGGTCGAGGCGGACCAGCACGCGCTTGCCCGCAACCTCGAGCGAGTCGATCGTCTTGAAAGTCGCCTTTGGCATACGCTCCCCTGAACTTTGGCCCTGAATATTGGCCGCTGAACTTTGGTCCCTGAATCTCGGGCCCTGAACTCTGGCTCCCGAGGTTGGCCGCCGCGAAGGATCGCCGCTCTAGAGCACATTCCATCCGGTCGGAACAGCCGGACGGAGACCGACCGTCGCAACGACCGTCCGCTGCGCGAACGCTCTCGATTCCGGCGGGAGCGAGCGCGCGATTCCGGCGAGCCGGGAATCGCTCTAGCGTTTCCGAATGACGAACACCAGCACGTCGCCGTCGCGGCGCGTCTCGACCAGCTCATGCCCCGTCTGCCGGCAGTAGGCGGGAAAATCCTGCTCGGCCGCCGGATCGGTGGCACGCACCGTCAGCACGCCGCCGACCGGCAGCTCGCGCAGCTTGCGGTTGGCGCGCAGCACCGGCAGCGGGCAGAGCAGCCCGGTGGCGTCGTATTCAGCCGAGTCAGTCACGGGGGCGATAGTACCTCATGGCCTCGGGCAGCCAGCGACGGATGTCGGCGAGCCGTGTCGAATCGGCAGGATGCGTGCTCAGCCACTCGGCGTTCTTGCTGCCGGTGCTGGCGGCGCGCATGCGTTCCCACACGCCGATCGCTTCCCGCGGATCGTAGCCGGCCAGCGCCATCAGCACGAGACCGATGCGATCGGCCTCCGATTCCTGGGCGCGCGACATCGGCAGCAGGTAGCCGACGGTGGCGCCGGCGCCCAGCGCCGCCATCATCATCGGCACGTAGCGGCGGTTGTTGCCGCCGATCGTCGCCGCCAGGGCGACGCCCGCGGCCGCGGCGCCGACCTGGGCGACCATGTTGTCGCTCACGCGTTCGGCGCCGTGGCGGGCCAGCGCGTGCGCCACCTCGTGGCCGACCACCACCGCCAGCCCCGCCTCCGTGCGGGTGATCGGCAGGATGCCGGTGTAGACGACGACCTTGCCGCCGGGCAGGCAGAAGGCATTCGGCTCGTTGTTGTCGACGGTCTTGAACTCCCAGCGGAAGCGCGGCGCGCGCCACAGCTCGCCCGGCGGCCGTTCCGCCGCCGCGGCGATGCGGCGCCCGACCTTGTCGACCAGCGCGTTGACCTGCGCATCGTGCGACAGCGCTTCCTTGGACAGGACCTGCCGATAGGCCTGCAAGCCCATCTGACGCTCCTCGCTTTCGCTCACCAGCATCATCTGCGAGCGGCCCGTGAGGGGCGCGGATTCGCAGGCGGCGAGCAGGCTTGCCGCCGCACCGAGAGCCATCAGGAGTCGCGGACCGAAACGCATGCGGCCGACTCTAGAGCGTGATTTTCTCTAGTTGAAGCACCAAAGAACGACCTCACCCTGAGGAGCGGCCGCGCTTCGCGTGGCTCCTCAGGGTGAGGCTTAGATTTGAAGCAACCACGCTCCAGGGGCGCCTGCCAGTCAGGTCGAGAGGAAGCCCGGACCGCCGCGGCGCAGCAGCTCGTGGCCGAGCTCATGGCCCATCGCCCCGGCGTCGTTGGCCGCGCCGCGTCGCTCGCTGAAGATCAGCGCCGATCCATCCGGCTTGGCGATGAGGCCGCGCAGATGCAACCCGTCGTCGCCAGTCTGAACCGCGTGTCCGGCGATCGGCGTGCGGCACGAGCCGTCGAGCACCGCCAGCATGGCATGCTCGGCGGCGACGCAGGTTGCGGTCGGGGCATGATCGATGGCGGCGAGCCATTGCCGCGTCCGTGAATCGTCGGTCCGACATTCGATGCAAACGGCGCCCTGGCCGACGGCCGGCAGCATCTCGTCCTCGGGCACCGGCTGTCCGACATGGGCGAGGCCGAGACGCTTGAGGCCGGCCAGCGCCAGCAGGGTGGCCTCGACGCTCCCGGCCTCGCGCTTGGCCAGCCGCGTGTCGACATTGCCGCGCAAGGTCACGATCTGCAGGTCGGGACGGCGATGCAGCAGCTGGGCACGCCGGCGCAGCGCGGAGGTGCCGACCACCGCGCCGTGCTTCAGGTCGGCAATGCGCGCCACGTCCCCCGCGATCAGCACGTCGCGTGCATCCTCGCGCGGCAGGAAGGCGGCAATGGCGAGCCCCGGCGGCTGCAGCGTCGGCATGTCCTTCATGCTGTGCACGGCGGCATCGATGCGGCCGGCGAACAGCGCTTCCTCGATCTCCTTGACGAACAGGCCCTTGCCGCCGGCCTCGGAAAGCGGGCGATCCTGGATGGCATCGCCGGTGGTGCGGATGGTGACGACCTCGATGGCATCGGCGGCGGCCAGAGCCGGGACCGCCGCGGCGAGCGCGGAGCGCACGAGGCCGGTTTGCACGAGCGCCAGCTTGCTGCCGCGCGTGCCGAGCCGGAGGAGGGGACTGGCCATGGCGCTGCTCTAGACCACATTCCGCCCGGCTGGAACAGCCGGGCGGGACTCGCCGACAACCAGCCCTTGCGGGCGTACTTATGATGTCGGGAGAAACGCTCGCGGCTCGCGCATCGGAAAGCGCGCTGGCGCGGATGGGACCCCGACGCTAGAAGACGCCATGCGCGTCCTGGGAATCGAGACCAGCTGCGACGAGACGGCGGTGGCCATCGTCCAGACGACGGCGCCGGCGCCGCAAGCGGTCGGACGCATCCTGGCCAACGTCGTCTACAGCCAGCTCGCCGAGCATCGCCGCTTCGGCGGCGTGGTGCCCGAGATCGCCGCGCGCGCCCACCTCGAGCGCATCGACGGGCTGGTCGAGGAGGCGCTCGGCACCGCCGACCTCGATCTGGCCGACCTCGACGGCATTGCCGCGACGGGCGGCCCGGGCCTGATCGGCGGCGTCATGGTGGGCGTGATGACGGCGAAGGCGCTCGCCTTCGCGCACGACAAGCCGTTCATCGCCGTCAACCATCTCGAAGGCCATGCCCTGTCGGCGCGGCTCACCGAGGACGTCGCCTTTCCCTACCTGCTGCTGCTCGTGTCGGGCGGCCATTGCCAGCTCCTCACGGTGCGCGGCCCAGGTGATTTCACGCGGCTGGGGACGACCATCGACGATGCCGTCGGCGAGTGCTTCGACAAGACGGCGAAGCTTTTGGGCTTGGGCTTTCCCGGCGGGCCGGCCGTCGAGCGGGCGGCGGCCGCAGGCAACCCCGGCCGCTTCACGCTGCCGCGACCGATGTGGCGCAAGCCCGGCTGCGACTTCTCCTTCTCGGGCCTCAAGACTGCCGTGCGTCAGATGGTCGAGAAGCTCGCGGCAGGCGACAGCGCGGCCGTCGCCGATCTCTGCGCCTCCTTCCAGCGCACGGTCGGCGACGTGCTGGCCGACCGCTGCGCCAACGCCTTCGCGATGGCGCCGTCACCGACCCTGGTCGTCGCCGGCGGCGTCGCCGCAAATCTCTACCTGCGAGGGCGATTGGAGGACGTCGCGGCGCGCCACGGCGCCCGCCTGGTGGCGCCGCCGGTGACGCTCTGCACCGACAACGGCGCCATGATCGCCTGGGCCGGCATCGAGCGGCTGCGCCTCGGCATGGTCGACGGGCTCGACTTCAAGCCGCGCCCGCGCTGGCCGCTCGATGTGAGGGCGGCGTGAGGCTTCCGTTCAGCCCTTCTGTCATCCTGAGCGTAGCGAAGGATCTCATCGCCAACCGTTTCGAAGCTCCTCCGTGGCAGGCGGGGATGAGGTCCTTCGCTGGCGGCGCTTGCTTCGCAACCGCCTTGCTCAGGACGACAGAATCGTTGGGTGGGGCGCCATGACGGCTCCCCAGCTCCTGCCGATATTCGCCACGCCGATCGTCATGCTCGACGTGGCGGATGCGGCGACGCTCAATGTCGAGCTGCGCAAGGTGATCGAGGAGCGGCAACGCACGCACCCCGGCACGCAGCACTCCAATCTCGGCGGCTGGCAATCGACCTGGGACATGGATCGCTGGGGCGGCGTGCCGGCGATCAAGCTGCTTGCCATCGGGCGCAATCTCGCCAATCGCTTCACCACGGATCGCGAAGGCAAGCCGGTCGCGCCGACTTGGCGCGCCAACATCTGGGCGAACGTCAACAGGAGCGGCCACGGCAACGAGTTCCATTCCCATCCCGGCAGCTTCTGGTCGGCGGTCTACTACGTCGACGACGGCGGCATCTCGGCCGATGCGTCCCTGGGCGGCGAGCTCGAGTTCATGGATCCGCGCGGCCCGGGGCCGGCGATGTATGCGCCGCAGCTCGCCTTCGCCATGCCCGGCGGCCTGTCGGTCGGTGCCAACGAGATGGTACGCCCGCAGACCGGCCGGATGGTGATGTTCCCGGCCTGGGTCCTGCATCAGGTGCGGCCCTATCGCGGCGCGGCCGAGCGCATCTCGATCGCCCTCAACCTCAGCCTGTGAGCGAGATTCGCCATATCGGCGTGGTGGGCGGCGGCGCCTGGGGCACGGCGCTCGCCTGCCTGGCGCGCCGCGCCGGCCGGCGGGTGACCCTGTGGTCGCGCGATCCGGCCATTGCGAGCGCCATCGCGCGCGATCGTGTCAACCCGGTCTATCTGCCGGGGCAAGCCATCGAGGCCGGCATCGAGGCGGCCGCTGCGCTCGACGAGCTCACGTCCTGCGATGCGGTCCTGCTCGTCTGCCCGGCCCAGGCGGTGCGCGAGGTTGCAGCGCGCCTGACCGGAGAGGCGCCCGTCGTGATCTGCGCCAAGGGCATCGAGGCGCGAAGCGGGCTGCTCATGCCCGAGGTGCTGGGCGAGGTGCTGCCCGGGCGGCCGATGGCGATGCTGTCGGGCCCGAGCTTCGCCGAGGAGGCGGTGCGCGGCCTGCCGACGGCGGTCAGCATTGCAACCGTCGACGAGGAGCTCGGCCGCCTGCTGGCGGCATCGCTGGGAGCCGGCGTTTTTCGCCCGTACTGGACGAGCGACGTGCTGGGCGTCGCGCTGGGCGGTGCGGTCAAGAATGTCCTGGCGATCGCCGCCGGCATCGTCGAGGGCCGCGGGCTCGGCTACAACGCCGCCGCCGCGCTGATCACGCGCGGCTTCGCCGAGATGGCCCGGCTCGGGCAGGCGATGGGCGCCCAGCTCGAGACGATGACCGGGCTGAGCGGGCTCGGCGATATCGTGCTCACCTGTCACGGCCCGCTGTCCCGTAACCGCTCCCTCGGCCTGGCCCTGGGCAAAGGGGGGAGCCTGTCGGGCTATCTGAGCGGCAGGCGCCAGGTCGTCGAAGGCGAGGCGACGGCGCCGGCGGTGCTGGCGCGTGCCCGGCATCTCGGAATCGAGATGCCGATTTGCGCCGCCGTCGATGCTATCCTGCACCGCGAGGCCAGCCTCGACGAGGCGATCCGTGCCCTGCTGGCGCGACCGCTGCGCCGGGAAGGCAAATGAAGGCGGAGGGTGACATGGCGTATTGGCTCATCAAGTCCGAGCCATCGGCCTATGCGTGGGAGCAGCTGGTGAAGGACAAGAAGACGTCCTGGACCGGCGTGCGCAATGCCCAGGCGTCGATCAACCTCAAGGCGATGAAGATCGGCGATCGCTGCTTCTTCTACCATTCCAACGAGGGCAAGGAGATCGTCGGCATCGCCGAGGTCGTGAAGGCTGCCTACCCCGACCCGACCGACGAGGAAGGCAAGTCGGTGACGGTCGACGTCAAGGCTGTCGAGCCGGTCGAGCGGTTCGTCACGCTCGCGGAGATCAAGGCCGAGCCGAAGCTGAGGGATTTCGGCCTGGTGCGCCAGTCGCGGCTTTCCGTCGTGCCGGTCAGCGACGAGCAGTGGAAGCTGATCATGAAGATGTCTGCTGCCGCCAAGAAACCCGCTGGCAAGTGATCGACAATCGCCGCGGCATCCTCGCGATGTCGGCGTCGGTCGTGGTTTTCATCATCAACGACGCGTTCATGAAGCTGGTCGCCGAGACGGTGCCGGCAGTGCAGGCGATCGGCGTGCGCGGCGCCTTCGCGACCCTGTGGTGCGGGCTTGCCCTGCTGGCCACGGGAACGTGGCGCCAGATCGGGGCTGTCCGGCATCCCCGGGTGCTGCTCCGGGGCGTGCTGGAATCGGGATCGGCCTTCATCTTCCTCATCGCGCTGTTCCATATCCCCTTCGGCATTGCCACCGCCGTCGGCCTGTCGTCGCCCCTGATGATCACGGTGCTGGCCGTGCTGATCCTGAGCGAGGACGTGCGCTGGCGGCGCTGGAGCGCCGTCGCCGTGGGCTTCGTCGGCGTGCTGATGGTCATTCAGCCCACCCCGGGCGACCTCAACGGGTGGACCTGGGTGGCGCTGGCCGGGACATTCTGCGGCGCCCTGCGCGACGTGCTGAGCCACGGCCTGCCGCGCGGCCTGCCGACCCTGGTCGTGTCGTTCGCCACCGCCATCATCGTGACCCTGGTCGGCTTCGCCTGGATCCTGCTGGAAGGCTGGCAGCCGATGAGCCTGCAGGCGCTGGGCTACATCGTCATAGCCTCGCTGCTGCTGGCGGCCGGCTACCAGTTCGTCGTGCTCGCCCTGCGCTCCGGCGGCGAGCTCTCCGTCATCGGCACCTTCCGCTATTCTTCCATCCTGTGGGCCCTCGCCATCGGCTACATCGTCTGGGGCGAGGTGCCCAATGCGCTGGCCCTGGCAGGGATCGCCGTGATCGTGGCGTCCGGCCTCTACATCCTGCACCGCGAGCGGGTGCGGCAGTAGAGCCGTGCGCCGAACCCGCTGCCGGGGCGAACGACTAACTCACGATACGGGAGCAATGTTGCCAGAATGAACATCACGAAGACGGACAAGCGGTGCCCGCATTGCCATGTCGCGCTGTTCCGGGCCGTGTCGGAGGGCTCCGACGAGCTGTTCTGCCTCGACTGCGGAGCGGGCGGTCCCACGGTCGACATCGTGGAGCAAGGCGGCGGGCTGACGGCCGGGTGGGTCGAGCCGGACGTCCTGGAGGCGATCCGGCGGACGGTCGTCCGGGAATAGGCGCGCCGACGCGCTGATCGGCTCTTCCAACGCCGACCGGCGAACTCGGTGTCAGCACCTCCGAAAAGCTCTGGGTCATCAGCACCCATTCGCTCGTAGGCTCCCGACGGTCGACAGCCGGCTGAATGCACATTGAAAGCGGGCCGGGGGAGCGTATCTTGGCGGTGCCGACATCGGTGGACAACTTATGGTAAGTTTTCGGTTCGGGTCATATCTGCTCGGTAGCATGGACAGGTGCCGTGGCGAAGAGAGACGTTAGCGTGCCTCCCGGCATGACGCCCACTCGCGACGATGCGGCGAGGCTGCGTGCGCCAGAGCAGTCTCCTGCCCTCGCTTGGCCGAGGCGCCGACCAACTGCGGCGCGCGTGAAGGAGCTTTTCCGGTGAGAGATGCCACACGGGGGCTGATTCCGGGATTGCGGACGTACTCGGTCAGCGCGCGGGCGCGGGCTCCCCTGGTCGACTACATGACCAGCGCGCTCACGAAAGCAGGCTGCAAGATCATTCACGCCTCCTCTGCCGACAGGGCTCCCTTCGTCGTTGCCTTCGAGACCGCGTCACGCGAAAGGATGGGCATTGTCGCCTACGCCTTCCTTGCCACGCGGACGCCGACGAAGAACCGGCCTCGCGATGAGCGAAGCTTCCAGATCAAGTATGGCAGCAAGGATAGCTATGCCGACGAGAACTCCCACGAGCTTTGGCAGGACCCTCTGGGGATGTTCACGATATTGCTCCTGGGAATCGATCCCGAGGAAGGGATGTGCGTTTCTGCCGATCCGATCGCTCACAGCCCGACCAAGTTCTTCATCAGGCTGGAGTTCAAGGACGAGCACGCGGAAGCCATCCTCGACAAGGGCTGGCATGCCTGGGAGCGCATCAGGAGATTCACGCCAGCTGATGCTCCCCGCATCGAGACTCTCGTCGGCGCGGAAAAGAGCAGGTTCCTCGACCTCGTGCGCTTCGAGAGGGCAGCGCGCGGTTTGGAGCCAGGCAACAGGCTGATCCTGGCGGAGGAGCATTCCTTCTCGTTGCCGACCGGCCGAGTGACCCAGGAGAAGGAGAGCGCATTGGTCATGCGGATGGCAGCCACCCATCCACTCGTGACGCAATTTGGTCTCAAGACGAACGAGATTCTCGATCTCATCGCGGGTGCGCGGCGATTGAAGATGGCCGTTCGAGGCTGGGTGGCCGAGGAGCATCTTCAGCGCAGCCTGTCCAAGGTGCCTGGCGTCACCCATTGCGAACGGCTCGACGAGGAAGGAGGGCCAGATATCAGGCTGCGCTACCACCGTGGCCCTGTCCTGACGGTGGAGTGCAAGAATGTCGCCCGGGAGAGGGATCGCCATGGCCATCCCCGATTGGACTTCCAGCGAACGCGCGCCGCCAAAGGCAATCCATGCTCGCGATACTACGAGCCTGCGGAGTTCGATGTCGTCGCGGCTTGCTAGCATGCCGTCTCGTCCGAATGGGATTTCCGGTTCGCGTTGCCAGCCGAGCTGTCGCCTCACAAGATTTGCGTCGGACGAATTGCCAGTAACGTCAGGATAGACGATCGTTGGCGCGAAGATGCCGGATTGGCATTCCGTCGCGCCTATGCTGCGAAGGGCGTCACCCTATGAAAGAGCTCACCGCGATCAGCCTGTTCACCGGCGCAGGTGGTCTCGACTTCGGGTTCGAAGCCGCAGGATTTCGTACGGCCGTTGCGCTGGAGATCGACAAGCGCTGCTGCACGACGCTTCGCCATAACCGATCGTGGCCCGTGATCGACCGGGACGTCGCTACGGTTCCGACAGAGGAGCTCCTGGATGTGGCTGGGCTCGGGGTCGGAGAGGCCGATGCATTGATTGGCGGACCACCGTGCCAACCGTTCTCGAAATCGGGATTCTGGGCGACAGGTGATGCGAAGCGTCTCGACGATCCTCGGGCAACGACACTCGAGGCATACTTGCGCATCCTGGCGGAGGCTCAACCCCGAGCGTTCCTGCTGGAGAATGTCGAGGGGCTGGGCTTCAAAGGCAAGGACGAGGCGCTGAAGCTCATCCATTCGCGACTGTTGGCCATCAACGAGGCGCACGGCACGCGCTACCGGGCGACAATTGCGACGCTGAATGCCGCCGACTACGGTGTGCCGCAGCTCCGAAAGCGCATCTTCGTCGTTGGCGCGAGAGACGGATCCACCTTCAACTTTCCGGCAGCAACTCACGCGCCGGCGGACTCGAGCGATTGGACGGACTCGCGACCGCGCGCGCTGACCGCCTGGGATGCGCTCCATGATCTTCCCGAGCCCAACGATCCGGGTGTCCTGCTGTCGGGAAAATGGGCTCAGCTGCTGCCCACGATTCCGGAGGGGAAGAACTATCTTTGGCACACGGACCGGGGCGGTGGGGAACCCCTGTTCGGGTGGCGGCGGCGGTATTGGTCGTTCTTGCTGAAGCTCGCCAAGGACCAGCCGGCCTGGACTGTTCAGGCCCAACCCGGCCCGGCGACCGGGCCTTTCCACTGGAACAACAGGCGCCTGACGATGAGAGAGATGGCGCGCCTGCAGACCTTCCCGGACGAGGTCGAGATACTCGGCAGCATCGCCGATGCGCAGCGGCAACTCGGCAACGCCGTCCCTTCCTTGCTGGCAGAGGTGCTTGCCAAGGCGATCGTCTGGCAATTGCTGGGGATCAGGACGTGGCCGGGCAACCTCAAGCTTGCCCTGGGGCAGGCCAAGACGATGCCCCCTCCTGCGAATCCCGCAGAGGCCGTGCCGGCAGCCTACCTGGCCCTCAAGGGCAAGCACCACGCCCATCCGGGCACTGGCAAGGGCGCGCGGGCGAGCGCGCGCGCAATCAACGCGAGCGAGCAAGGGCCCGAGTAAGGCGACGTTCCAGCCGTTCCACGTGCCCCGTTTGGCACTCCCATATCACCAGGACACGCCATCCGAGTTGCCGGAGCGCCCTTCGGGATTGGGTGTCACGCTCGACATTGCGAGCGAGCTTCGGATGCCAGTACTCAGGGCGGCTGTGAGGTCGCTTGCCAAGCGGGCAGCCGGGATGCTGGTGCCAGAAGCATCCGTGAACCTGGATCGCTATCGCGTGGCGTGGAAGCACAATGTCGGGAGTTCCCGGCAGGTCAGCCCGATGAAGCCGGAAGCGCGCGCCCATTGCATGAAGAAGCCGGCGCACAGCCAGCTCCGGCCGTGTGTCCTTCTTTCGTATGGACCGCATGATGGTCGACGTGAGGGTCGCGCTCCTTGGCTCTCGCGACGTTCCATGTCGATCGCGAGATCCGAGGATCCGATCGCAATGCGCTCTTGCCATGGCAAGACAAAGGGAGCGCGATGAAATTCGTCGGCCGTTGGGGCCCCTACCGCGCCACCCACCTCTCGTAGTCGCGGGCCACTTCCTCGACCGCGACGTCGTAGAAGCGCTTGCCGTGCTCGGGTGTCGCCTGGCTGGGATCGGAGCCGATGCGGCCGTCGGGGAAGGCGCGGCGGTAGTCCTCGGCGTCGGCGAACGAGCCGTTGGGCGCGATCCGCGGCTCGAGCTGCGTGCGGTTCATCGTCTCGGGATACTTGTACCAGGTGAGCGCCACTTCCGAGGCGGTGGCGTGGCTGCCTTCGCCGACCGGGTAGAGCTCCTGGCTGAGCTTCTTGATGCCCGGCCCGTCCCACCAGTTGCGCAGCGCGCACTTGATCGAGGGCTGGTTGCTCAGCCGCTCCATCGAGCGCTCGGCGTAGATCTCGGAGAAGGCGGCGGTCACCGTGGCGATGTTGCCGCCGTGGCCGTTGACGAAGAAGAAGCGCGTGAAGCCGTGGCGCGCCAGCGACACCACGGTGTCGCGCACGACGGCGATCAGCGTGGTCGGCCGCAAGGTCACCGAGCCCGGGAAGTCGAGGTGATGCTGCGCCATGCCGACGGAGATGGTCGGAGCCACCAGCGCGCCGACCTTCTCGCCGGCGCCGCGGCCGATCATCTCGGCGGTCAGCGCATCGGTGCCGATCAGGCCGGTCGGTCCATGCTGCTCGGTCGAGCCGATCGGGATGATGATGCCGGTCCTGGTCTTGAGATAATCCTCGACGAACGTCCAGGTCTTGAGCTGCAGCTGCACGAACTACTCCTTCAAAGATCGAATGCGGCGGCGTCGACGATCGGCGGCCGGCAAGCCATGTTCTGGCAAACGTAGAGGGCGGACCTGCCGTCGACCAGCCCCTTGCCCGCGGCAGGATGGCCCTGTGGCAGGGTGCTGCCCGGCGAGAGGGCGCGCACGATCTTGTTGGGCAGGCTGCGGCCATGGACGGCGCGGCGCAGCGCGCGGGTCTCGGGCACCGCCGGATCGCCCACGATCACGATCTCGGTGGCGCCCTGCAGCAGGTCGTAGCCGTTGAGCAGCGTCATCAGCGGGAAGAAGTTCTTCTCGAGCTCGGCGGCGAAGGCGGCCAGCTGGCGCTCGGCCTTGTCGCGCCAAGCCGCATCGCCGGTCAGCGCCCACAGCCTGGCGAACACGCCGAGCAGCATGCCGTTGCCCGACGGCGCTGCGTTGTCGTGGCAATGCCGGGCGCGCAGGATCAGGTCGCTGGCGTCGTCGGCGGTGATGAAATAGCCGCCGCCCTCGGCATCGGCGAAGTGGCGATCGAGCACGTCGAGCAGAGCCATCGCCTCGTCGAGGAAAGCCGCTTCGCCGGTCGCCTCGAACATTGCCAGGCCGGCGCGGGCCATGGCGGCATAGTCGTCGAGCGTGCCGCGATGCTGGCGCTTGCCGGCGCGCGCGGCATGGAACAGGCGGCCCTCGCTGTCGCGCATCTCGTCCATCACGAAGCGCCAGGCGCCACGCGCGGCGGCGAGCCAATCGTCGCGCTCGAAAACCGTGGCGGCGTTGGCGAGGGCGGCGATCATCAGCCCATTCCAGTCGGCCAGCACCTTGTCGTCCCAGCCCGGCCAGATCCGCCTGTCACGTACCGCCTTCAGCTTGTCGCGCAGGGCCGCAAGGCGCTGCTCGCCGGCGTCGTCGAGCAGCTGCGGCCGGCGGTTGCGGTGAAGAATGGTGTGATGTTCCCAGTTGCCTTCAGGCGTGACGTCGTAGGCCTGCTTGAAGAAACTTGAATCCGCGCCGAGGATCGCGTTGATCTCGGCGTCGTCCCAGACATAGAACCTGCCTTCGACGCCTTCGCTGTCGGCGTCGTACGTGGCAGCGAACCCGCCGCCCGGCGTCGTCATCTCGCGCAAGGTCCAGTCGCAGGTCTCGGCGATGCGCCTGCTGTAGAGCGGGCTCTTCGTTTCCTGCCAGACGAGGGTCAGGAGATCGACCAGCTGCGCATTGTCGTAGAGCATCTTCTCGAAATGCGGCACCAGCCATTCGGCATCGGTCGAGTAGCGGGCGAAGCCGCCGCCGAGATGATCGTAGATGCCGCCCTGGCACATGCGGTCGAGCGTTGCCGTCACGATGTCGAATAGCGTCCCGTTGCGCCGGCCGCCGCGCAGCCAGGCGCGCCACAGCATCTCGAACATGTAGGGTGAGGGAAACTTGGGTGCCTGCTTGAGACCACCCCATTCGCTGTCGCAGGCCTCGGCGATGCGCTCGGCAATGCGATCGAGCATCTCGAGCGGGATCGGCGGGCCGTCGCCCGTGAACTGCACGGCCTGGCTCTGCGCCCGGCGCTTCAACGCCGTCAGCAGGCCCTGGCGGTTTTGCTCGACCTCGGTGGCCTTCTCCTGGAAGGCCTTCGACACGCCCTGCAGGACATCGACGAAACTCGGCCGGCCATAGCGCGCTGGATAGGGGAAGTAGGTGCCGCCCCAGAACGGCTCGCCCGCCGGCGTGCAGAACATGGTGAGCGGCCAGCCGCCCTGCTCACCCAGCACCTGCAGCGCCTGCATGTAGATGCCATCGATGTCGGGTCGCTCCTCGCGGTCGACCTTGATGTTGACGAATAGCGCGTTCATCACCGCGGCCACCTCGGGCGCTTCGAAGCTCTCGTGCGCCATCACGTGGCACCAGTGGCAGGCGGCGTAGCCGACCGACAGCAGGATCGGCCGGTTGGTGCGCTGGGCCTCGGCCAGCGCCGCATCGCCCCACGGCCACCAGTGAACCGGGTTGCCGGCGTGCTGCAGCAGGTAGGGGCTGGTCTCCTCGCCCAGCCGGTTGCGGCTATTGGTCATGACAGGAACGCGCGGTCATGGCGGGGCCTCGCCGAGATTGCCTTCGCTGTTGATCAGGAGAATGCGCGACTGGCGATCGAGCTTCAGGGCCTCGAACGCGGCTGCGTCGGCGCCGACGCGCAGCAGGCCGGCCAGGCCGGCGCAGCCCGATGGCCCCGAGGCAATCACGGGGTCGTTGCCGCGCGGGTGGGCGTACAGGCGGCGCGCCGGAAGCACCTCGTTCTCCTCGATGGTCATGAACCAGTCGGCGCCCTCGCCGACCACCGGCCACGTCACCGGCGAGATCTCGCGGCAGGCCAGGCCGCCCATGACGGTATCGGCATTGCCGCTCGCCAATGCCGGCTTGCCGGCGAGGTTGCTTTGGAACCAGCAATCGGCACTCGCCGGCTCGACCACGATCGAAAGCGGCCGTTCCGGCAGCACTGCCCACAGATAGCCGATCACGGCGGCGGCGAGGCCGCCGACGCCGGCCTGCACGAACACGTGCGTCGGCGCCTGCTGCCATTGCACGACCGCCTCGTGCGCCAGCACGCAGTAGCCGCGCATGACGCTGCGCGGCACCGAGTCGTAACCCTCCCACGAGGTATCCGAGATGATCGACCAGCCTCTTTCGTCCGACAGGCGCCGGCATTCGGCGACGGCGGTGTCGTAGTCGCCATCGACGCGGATCACCTCGGCGCCGCGGGCGCGGATCGCCGCCTCTTTCTCGGCGCTGGTGAATTTGGGCAGGAACACGGTGCACGGCACGCCGAACAGCCTGGCGCCGGCCGCGACCGACCGGCCGTGATTACCCGAGCTCGCGGTGGCGAAGGTGAAGCGCGAGGTGATCTCGCGATGCTGTCCATTCACCAGCTCTGCGAAGCTGGTGCTCGTGTGATAGGCCTCGCCGACCGCGCCGGACAGCACGTTGTAGACGGCGATGACGCCGCCCAGCGCCTTGAAGGCGCCGAAGCCGAAACGCTGGCTCTCGTCCTTGACGCGGACCTGCCCGACTCCCAATCGCTCGGCCAGCGCCGGCAGGTCGTAGAGCGGCGTCGGGGTGTGGCGCGGGCATTCGCGCAACTCCTCGCAGAGCTCGGGAATCCCGTTGGGATTGACCACGAACTGCTGGTCACGGCCGAATTTCTGCCGTCGGTCGGCGCGCGGGTTGGGAGCAAGCCAGGGAGGGACCATGGGTCCTATTACCATGAGCAGCCGCAGCGTGGCCCGTTGGGCCGGTCTCGCCTGAATCGATTTCCGGTTCGAGGGAGGCGCTTGCGATCCCATGGAACCGGCGATGTCCATACTCGGCTGGCTGTTGCTGCCGGCACATTCCCGTCGGGTTCCAGCCGACGGGAATGTGCTCTAAGCTTGTCCAAACGGAGAGAACGCCATGAAAGTCAACGTCGAGGTAACCTGCACGCCCGAGGAAGCGCGTGCCTTCTTCGGCCTGCCCGACATCAAGCCCATGCAGGATCGCATCATGGGCGAGATCGAGGAGCGCCTGCGGTCGAGCCTCGGCGCCATGAATCCGGAGACCATCTTCAAGACGTGGCTGCCGGCATCGATTCAAGGGATGGAACAGATGCAGCAGATGCAGCAGGCTTTCTGGGCCCAACTCGCCAACATCGCCAGCGGAAAGAAGGATTGACCCCCCGATGAGCCAGCGCGAAAAGCCGACCGACCCCAAGCCCTACTACGACGCCCACGTGTTCTGCTGCACCAACCGCCGGGTGGCCGGCCATCCGCGCGGCTCGTGCGCCGATCGCGGCAGCGAGGCGCTGCGCGACTACATGAAGGGGCGCGCCCGACAGCTCGGCATCGACAACGTCCGCATCAACAGCGCCGGCTGCCTCGACCGCTGCGAGCTCGGGCCGACCGTGGTGATCTATCCGGAAGGCGTCTGGTATTCCTGCCCGACCAAGGAAGACATCGACGAGGTGCTGCAGAAGCACCTGATCGAGGGCGGAAGGGTCGAGCGCCTGATTCTGCAGACGGCGGACAAGTCTCCGGATGATCGCGCCACGCGCCGGAGCGCGGCCGCCTCGGGCTAGCCGGCGCAGCCCCGGTCTCCCGCATTGCCGTGCGCATGGCCGCGTGCTCGCAGATGCGAGCGCGCGGGCGAGATTTCCCATCGGCTCGATTGTGAAAGGAACCTCGACGGATGACGCGTCTGCTCCTTTGCTCCTTGTACCTTCTGTCGGCCTGCCTGGCGCTGGCGGCTTCGGCGGGCGCCGCACAGCGAATGGTCAGCGTGGCCGGCAAGGAAGTGAACCTGCGTTCCGGACCTGGCACGCAGCATGCGGCCGAGTGGATCGTGAGCCGGGGCTATCCGCTCAGGGTGCTCGCGAGCCGCGGGAACTGGCTGCAGGTGGTCGACTTCGAGAATGACAAGGGCTGGATTTATCGGCCCCTCACCAGCAGCACGCCCTATCACATCGTCAAGGTGAAGACCGCGAACATGCGAAGCCAGCCGACCACGCGCAGCCGGGTGATCGCCAGGCTCGTCTACGGCGATGTCCTGAGGACGCTCGAACGCAGGAGCGGCTGGGTCAGGGTGCAACGCGACAGCGGGTTGCGTGGCTGGGTGGCAAGGAGCCTGATCTGGGGCTGGTAAGCGACGAGGTGTGGCCGAGACGAGGTGCAGCCGGATCGGACTCACCCGCCGCGCCAGCCGGTCGGGCCGGGAACCGGCAGCCCGCGCGGCTACTCCAGCAGCTCGCCTAGCCGGCGGATGATGCGCGTAGGCTGCGCCCTTGCCTGGGCCGGCACGCCGGCTTCGTAAGGGTCGTACCAGATGCCGCACATGCCGAGCTGCTGCGGTGCCACCACTTCCCATTCGTAGTTGTCGCCGACCATCCAGGCGTCGGCGGCGCCGACTCCCAGCCGCTCCAGCGCGTGGCGATAGACCGCGAGCTCGGGCTTGCCCTGGCCGAACTCGCCTTCGATCTGGATGTGATCGAAGCGATGGCCGAGCTCGAAGCGAACGATCTTGTCGCGCTGCGTCGCCGAGGCGCCGTTGGTCACCAGAGCGAGCCTGACGCCGGCCTGGCGCAGCGCGTCGATGGTGGCGTGCGCATCCGGGTAGAGGCGGTACTCGTTACGCCGCATCTCGGTGAAAGCGTCGGCGATCCTGTCGGCCAGCGCCTCGTCGGCGTGGCCGAGCCGCGCCAGGCCGCGTCGCGTCGACAGGCGCCGTGCCGTCGGTATGTCCAGGCGCCACTTCGCCGCCTCGGTCTGGTCCGACCAGAAGGCGCGTGCCTCGTCCATGATGGCGATGCGAATGCGCTCGATCGCCGCTTCGTCGTCGGCGTCGAGGTGGGCTGCGAACACGTGGAGCAGCCGGCGCCACGCCTCGTCCGGCTGGGCGTAGGCGCGGATCAGCGTGTCGTCGAGGTCGAACAGGATGGCGCGCGGCAGGGTGGACATGATGGCACGAGGGGCATGACGGAGGATCGGCGAACAGGGGCCTCTGGCACGTCACAGGCCCTGGATCAGTTGGTCGGCCGTGGCGCGAAATGCCCGGGAGGCGGGCTCACCACGTTATTGCGGCCGGCCTGGACCTCGATCACCGCCAGCGCCCGCTCCGACTTGCCGTTGGGCAGGAAGCGGAAGATGCCGTCGATGCCGGACCAGCCGGCCGGGGTGGTGATGGCTTCGGCCGAGAAGTCGCCGCCCGGCTTCAGGCGGGCAAGATGCCCGGCGAGCGCCACGGCGTCGTAGGCGAGCGTCGCCAGCCGGTTGGGCGGCCGGCCATAGGTCGCCAGGAACTTGCGCTCGAAATCGGCCCGGGCGGCCGGATCGGGGGCGGCATACCAGGCGCCGCGCAGCAGGGCATCGTTGCCGATGCCGACGACGTCCCACACGCCGGTGCCGATCAGCTGGATCGACTTGGTGTCGATGCCGGCGGCGGCGAGGGAGGCCAGCGCCGTCGACAGGCGGGGCGGCCCCACAGGCACCAGCACCGCGAGCTTGCCGTCGTCGCCCTGCAGGGCGTCAGCCAGGCGCCGGGCGGCGGCGGTGAGGTCGAGGCTGTTGGGATCGTAGAGCTCGGTCGCCACCACCCGGGCGCCGCGTACCGTGGCCTGGCTTTCCAGGGTTCGGACCATCTGCTCGCCGTACGACGTCTGCGGCGCAAAGGCGGCGAAGCGCCGGATGCCGTTGTCGACCGAGTAGTCGACGACCCGGCGAACCTGGGGCGGGGCAGCGATACCCATGATCCATACGCCCGGCTGGGCGACCGATTCGTCGTTCGAGAACGAGATGACGTTGACGCCGCCCTGGGCGACCAGCGGCACCAGCGCCGCGGCCGACTGCCCGAACAGCGGGCCGAGCACCAGCGCCACGCCGTCGGCGCGAGCCTTGCGGTAGGCTTCCATGGCCGTGTCGGCGCTCTCGCCGGAATCGTAGGCGGCCAGCGCCAGCTCCCTGGCGCCGGTGTCGAACAGTGCCATCTCGGCCGCCTGCTGCATCGATTGCCCGATCGGCGCCGCCCGGCCGGTGAGCGGCAGCAGCAGGGCGATGCGCATCTTGCCGGAAGCCGTGACCGGCGAGCCGGCAACCGGTCCGGTGGTCGTGGGCTTGGGGGGCGGCGTGCTAGTCTGCGGTTGCTGCGCGCAGGCGCCCAGCACGAAGGCAAGGGCGGCAAGCGCGAAAAACGACTGGCGCATCGGCGCGAAACTCCGGCGATCGGCTGACGATGAAAGTGGGCGAGCGGGGACGTGGACGAACGGTCACAAGCTAGCGATGGGCAGGCGCGGCGTAAACCGCCGCTGGAGCCGGGGTTGCACATCGTCGCCACCCCGATAGGCAACCTGCGCGACATCACGCTGCGTGCCCTCGATGTCCTGCAGGGGGTGGACCTGATCGCCTGCGAGGACACGCGGGTGTTCGCCAAGCTCGCCAGCCACTACGGGATTGCCGTGCCGACCGTGGCCTACAGCGACGCCACCCAGGACGACGCCGAGCCGCGGCTGCTGCGCGCGCTGGCCGCCGGCAAGCGTGTCGCCCTGGTCTCGGACGCCGGCATGCCGCTGATCTCCGACCCCGGCTATCGCCTGGTGCGGGCGGCCCTTGCCGGCGGCCATTTCGTGACGGCGGCGCCCGGGGCATCGGCCCTGCCGATGGCGCTCGCGCTCTCCGGCCTGCCGACCGACCGGTTCTTCTTCGGCGGCTTCCTGCCGGCCCGCGAGGGCGAGCGGCGCCGGGCCATCGCCGCCGCCGGCAGCGTGCCGGCGACCCTGGTGTTCTTCGAGGCGCCGCACCGGCTGGCCGCCTCGCTGGCCGATCTCG
>JALHMO010000076.1 GCA_022844015.1 Reyranella sp.
GCCCTGGGCGGCCCGGGCTCGACCGACGGCGATCCGGCCGAGACGGTGCACGCCAAGCCGTTCAGCGTCATGAGCTTCCACGCCGGCGGCACCGGCGCGCGGCCGGGCGCCGACGGCCTGTCGGCCACCGCCTTCCCGAGCGGCGTGAAGAACGTGCCGATTGAGGTCAACGAGGCGGTGTCGCCGATCGTCGTATGGCGCAAGGAATACCGCCAGGATTCGGGCGGCGCCGGCGAGTTCCGCGGCGGGCTGGGCCAGATCATGGAGGTCGGCACGCTCGACAAGGCGCCGTTTGCGCTGAGCGCCTACTACGACCGCATCGACCATCCAGCGCGCGGGCGCGAGGGCGGGAAGAGCGGCCTCGCCGGCAAGCTCACCCTGGCGTCGGGCAAGGTGCTGCGCGGCAAGGGCCTGCAGACCGTGCCGCCGACCGACCGCGTGATCATCGCCATGCCGGGCGGCGGAGGCCTGGGCGATCCGCGCCGCCGGCCCGTCGACGCCGTGGCCGACGACGTGCGCCAGGGCTTCATCTCGAGCGACGCGGCGCGGCGCGACTACGGCGTCGCCGTCGGCGACGACGGCGCGGTCGACCAGACCGAAACGGCGAAGCTGCGCGCCCTTGCGGCCGAGTAGGGGAGACGACGACATGACTCGCGTGAGCGCCGGCCTGCCGACAGGGATGGAGGGACTCACCTATCCCATCCCCTTCTCCGATCCGGAGAACGTCATCAGGATCGCCCAGGCGGCCGAGAAGTTCGGCTACGATTCGGTGTGGGGCAACGACCACATGACCACCCAGAACTACGTGCGCGCCGAGTTCCCGGTGCCGCCGCGCTTCTGGGAGCCGTTGATCACCTACGCCTTCATCCTGTCGGAGACGAAGACGATCAAGGTCGGCACCGGCGTTCTGGTGCTGCCGATGCGCCACGACATCGTGGTGACGGCCAAGCAGATCGCCACGCTCGATCACTTCGGCAAGGGTCGGCTCGAGATCGGCGTCGGCATCGGCGCCTATCGCGAGGAGTTCAAGGCACTGCAGCCCGACGCGAAGATGGATCGCGGCGACATCGTCGACGAGGGCCTGCAGGCGCTGAACCTGCTGTTCAAGGAGCGCGTCGCGAGCTTCGACGGCAAGTACTACAAGTTCCGCGACGTCGAGCTCTATCCCAAGCCGCTGCAGAAGCACATCCCGATCTATGTCGGCGGCAACAACCCCAACAACATCACCCGCACCGTCAAGTGGGCCGACGGCTGGCTGCCGGCCGGCATGCATGTCGACCGCGTTCGCGCCGGCGTGCAGATGTTGCGCGAGGAAGCCGAGAAGATCGGTCGCGACCCGAAGACCATCGAGGTCTGCCCGCAGTTCGTCGTCCATGTCGGCAAGACCCGCCAGGCCGCCATCGAGAGCTTCCGCAAGAGCCAGATGAACAAGCACCTGGTGTCGCTCGCCAAGTCGACCCTGAAGGGCCAGGGCACGGCGACCCACGAGGACATCAACCTGATCGGCACGCCGGCCGAGATCATCGACAAGGCCCACGCCTTCCGCGAGGCCGGCGTCACCCACTTCCTCGGCCTCTACTTCGCCGCCAACTCGGTGCAGGAGTTGATCGACCAGATGCAGATCTTCGGCGAGGAGGTGACGCCGAAGATCAAGTGAAGCGCCAGTCCCGAACGAAATTTGCGGATGCGGCCTTGTGATTGCCCGAGGCTCAGCCTATGTCATCGGCATAGGCTGAGAGGTGGCCCATGTCGGAGTACAGACATGTCAGATTGTTTCGCAACGGCCGAAACCAGGCTGTGCGAATCCCGGTCGAATTCGAGCTCCCGGGCAAAGAAGCTATCATGCATCGTGATGGCGATCGGCTGGTCATAGAGCCAGTTCGAAAGCGTGGTCTCATCGCCTTGCTCAAGACGATGAAGCCGATCGAGGAGGAATTTCCCGAGATTGCCGACCCCCCTCCGGCGCCGGAGCGTCCACTTTGACGCGCTACATGCTGGACACCAATGTCATCTCCGATCTGATCCGCAATCCCAAGGGAAAAGCCGCGAGACATCTCGGCAGGATTGGCGAGGAGGGTGTTTGCACGAGCATCATCGTGGCGGCCGAGTTGCGCTACGGATGCGCAAGGAGCGGCTCGAAGCGACTGCTGGAGGCGGTCGAGGACCTTCTTGGCGAAATCGACGTACTGGCGTTCGAAGCCCCCGCCGACAACACCTACGGCGAGATCAGATCTCAGCTGGAAGCGGCTGGCAAACCTATCGGCAGCAACGACCTGCTGATTGCCGCTCACGCCCTTGCCGTCGATGCCATCGTCGTGACCGGCAACGCAGACGAATTCCGACGTGTGCGGGGCCTGAAGGTACAGAACTGGCTCGAATGAGCGTGCACCCCTGGCAGGGCATCTCCCTACAGCGCCACCTTGGCGAACCATTCCACCTGATCCTCGAACTCGGCCATGCTGTCGGCCGGGATCATCAGGGCGCAGGCATGGTCGACGCCGATTTTCCCGAGGCCGTCGATCTTCTCCAGGATCAGGTCGGGCGAGCCGACCAGGTTGGCGACGACCTGCTTGGTAAGGTCGCGACCGGTGTAGGCGAGCGACTTGCGATGGGCGACGAGGCCCGACGCCATGTAGCGGCGTTCCGCTTCCTCAGCTGTCTTTGCGATAGTGAGCGAGAACTGCGGCGCGATCTCGATGCCGGCCGGATCGCGGCCCAGCTCGGCGGCGCGCGCCTTCACGGCCTCGATGCGCGCCTCGAGCTCGGGCCAGGGGCGCCAGCCGGGCAGCCAGCCGGTGCCCCAGCGCGCCACGCGCTCGACGGTCTCGAGATTGTGCCCGCCCATCCACAGCGCGAACGGATCGGCCTTGGGCTTGGGATACATCTCGAGATCGCGCACGGCGTAGTACTTTCCGTCGTGCGTGACGCGCCGCTCGGTGAACAGGCGGCGCAACAGCTCGATGCCTTCGTCCATCATCTCGCCGCGCCGTCCCTTGGCGGCAACGAGCGGCGCCCAGGCGGCGAACTCCTCGCGATAGGCGCCGACGCCCAGCGCCAGCACGAGCCGGCCGTTGGAGAGCTGGTCGATGGTGGCCGACTGCTTGGCGAGCCAGAACGGATCGCGCATCGGCAGCACGGCGAGCGCGGTGCCGACCCGGATGCGGCTGGTCGCGGCGGCGCAGAACGACAGCACCGTCATCAGCTCGTAGAAATTCGGCGCGTGATCGGGAAACAGCTCGCGCACGTAGTGCTGGCTGGTGATGTGGTCGTTGCCCCACACCGAATCGTAGCCGAGCCTCTCGCAGAGCTGCGCCATGCGCACGAAGTCGCCGGGCTCGACGAAGGGGATGGGATACATCACCCCTTCGAAGCAGGTCGGCAGGCTGATGCTGAACTTCATCGACGTCACCCCCGCACGGCCGCGAGCACCCCGGCGATCGATCGGGCGTCGTCGACGCCGCCGATCACCACCTCGTCGAGACCGATGGCGCGATATTCCTCGAGCCTGGCCCTGACCTGGGCCGGCGTGCCGCAGGCGGCGTGGCGGCGCACCACGTCGTCGCTCACCAGCCGGTCGACCTCGGGCCAATCCTCGGCCCCATAGGCCGTGGCCAGCGCCGCCTGGTCGAGCGGCGCGCCCGAGAGGCGGATGTTCTCGGCGTGGTGGGCGCCACGCAGCACGAAACCGATCGGCCGACGGATCGGGTCGATGCCCTCCTTCTCGCTCGCGCCCAGCCTTGTGTAGACGATGCCGAGCTTGCGGATGGGCCGTCCGGCGGCGGCGCCTGTCGCCTGGTCGAGGCAGGCCTTCACGAACGGCGGCGACGTCGCCGCCGAGATCAGCACGCCATCGGTCTCCCGTCCCGACAGGCGCAGCATGTTGGGGCGAGAGGCGGCCAGCACGATCGGCACGTTGCGACCACCATTGGCCAGGCGGCGGCCGGCGGCATGAAAGACCTGCCCCTGGAAGTCGACCATCTCGCCGGCCAGCAGGGCGCGGCAGATCTTCACCGCTTCCGCGATGGTGACCAGCGGCCTGGGCGAACTGATGCCGGCTGCCTCGAGATCCCTCGGCGCGCCGACGCCGAGGCACAGGATCACGCGGCCGGGATACATCTCCTCGAGCGTGGCCGCCGCCATGGCAATGAAGACGGGATGCGTCGCATAAGGGCTCATCGCCATCAGCGCGATCCTGATCCGCGTCGTGGCGCCGAGCGCCAGCGCCGCCGTGGTGATGGGGTCGCGCAGGAACAGATGACAGGCGATCCACAAGGTCGACGCACCGCCCTCCTCCGCCGCCCGTGCCTGCGCCGCGATCTCACCGATCGGCGCGCGGCCATCCATCGAGATGCCGAACTCAGCCATGACCCAGCTCACCCGTGCCTGTATCCATAAACGTCGCGGAGCGTGCCCAGCACCTCGGTCAAGCCGCCGGCGACGACGGGTGTCGGCGGCAGCGCGGTCTCGATCACGGCCGTGTCCTTGAGCCCGCTGGCCGTCAGCAGCGCCACGACTCGCGCCTCGGGCGCGATGGTGCCGTTGGCGCGCAGGTGCTCGATGGCGGCGAAGGGGGCCGCCGACGCGGCTTCCGGCCAGATGCCTTCCTTCGCGCCCACGGTGACGACCCAGCGCGTTAGCTCGTCATTGTCGATGGTGACGGCCGTGCCGCCGCTGCGGCGCAGGACCTCGACCGCCTGCACCGTACCCTGGTTGGCGCCGATCGAGGTCGCTATCGATGGCGTGTTGCGCGGCCGGTCGGGTGGCATCGGCTCGCCGCTGGCCAGGGCGGCGGCGATCGAGCCCGAGACCTCGGCTGCCACCAGGCGCGGCGTCCGATCGATCCAGCCCAGGGCCTTCAATTCCTCGAAGCCTTTCCACATGCCGAACAGCGCGTCGCCGTAGCAGACCGGCAGCACGCACCAGTCCGGCACGTCCCAGTCGAAGGCCTCGGCAACCTCGTAGGCGATCGTCTTGTAGCCTTCCATGCCGTAGGGATTGCTGCCGACGACCGGCCCGAAGAACGGCGAGGTCGGGTACCAGCCGAGCTCGCGCACGCCGGCCGACTGCAGGCGCCAGCGATCGGCCTTGTCCTCGCACGCCACTACCATGGCACCGTAGGCGCGCATCTGCGCCACCAGCGGCGCCGACGCGCCGACGAAGGTGAAGACGATGCAGGGCAGGCCAGCCTTGGCCGCATAGGCGGCCGCCGCGGCGCCGGCATTGCCGGAGGAGCTGGAGGCAATCACTCTCGCGCCGAAGCGGCGCGCCATCGTGAGCGCCGACGATGCCAGCCGATCCTTGAACGACCAGGTGGGATTGCGCGACTCGTCCTTGATCCAGACGTCGCCCAGCCCGAGCGCCGGTGCGTGCAGCAGCGGGGTGTTGCCCTCGCCCAGGCTCACGGCGTCGGCAGCGGCTGCGCACAGGAACGTGTCCCAGCGCCACATCGTTGAAGGGCGGCTCCCGATCTTCTCGCGATCGAGGCCCTGGCCCGGCACGCCGTCGTAGGCGACCGTGAGGTTGGCAGGCGCGCCGCGCGCCCGGCAGGCCGGGCAGTCCTCGGCGTAGCGATCGATGGGATGGCGGGAACCGCAACGGACACAAACGAGAGCGACGGGTACTGGCATGTCGGCGCGCACGTTGGCGCTCGCCGATCACAGCGTCAACCTGATCGACAACCTGCTCGCCGACGTCGCGGACAAGTTACGAACAGAGACGTGCGCATGCTCGTCCCATTGGTCCGCGCCCCCTCGAGCCAGCGACCGGCCTTCCGGACGCCGGACGTGGCAGCGGCGCCGCTCCCGGAGGGGGTGGCGCCACTGCCGAGACCGGGGCCGATCAGAGCCGGTATGCCGACACCGACAAGGTCGCCGACGTCGAGATGGTCGGCCTGGCGAAGGTCTGCGCGCTCGAGGCGGATACCGCCACGGGCCGCTGATACGCCGTCGTCGCCGTGGTGGTGGCGGCGCCGTAGGTCTTGTGGCCGCCAGTGACAGCCTCGATCTCGCTCAGGTTCAGCTCGACAATCTTCTGCATGACACTCTCCCGTTTGTCCGTCGCGGCGGCGGGATGCCGTCCGTCGATGGTGAGAGCATGAGCCGGTCCGGTTGCCGGCCGATTGCGCGGGGCCGCGCATGTGTTGCGTCGGTTTCGGGACGACCGGGCGACGAGCCGAATCGACCACGCGAACGGCTGCTCGTCGGCCGGCCGATCTGACGTCAGTCGGCGGCATTGGCGGTCGGATCACGCAGGTCTTGCAGCTCGCCCTGCAGGAAGCGCAGAAACTCCTCGGCGGCGAGCGGAAGCTGGCGCGAGGCGTGCGTGATCGCGTCGATGGTCGCACTGTTGACGATACGGTCGCGAATCGGCACAGCAACCAGCTCGCCCGCCCGCAGGCTATCCCAGGCCGACAGGCGCGAGAGGAACGTGATGCCGTGGTTCACGTGCACGAAGTGCACCTTGAGCTGGATCGAGTTGCTCTCCAGCACCGGCGCGATGGCGATGCCGGCGGCCTTGCAGGCGACATCGATCAGGATGCGGCTGCCGGTGTTGCGCGCCGGCAGGGCGATCGGATATGCCATGCTCTCGGCCAGCGAGATGCGCGGCTGCTTCGCCAGCGGATGGCTGGCCGACATCAGCGCGACCAGCGGCTCGCGCATCTTGAAGACGGTGACGAGATCGCGCTCGGCCGGCGAGTAGAAAGCGAGCCCGATGTCGGTGCGGCCCTCGCGCACCGCCGCCACGACGTGGTCGCTGCCGTCGATCGTCACGTCGAAGGAGATGCCGGGGTGGCGCTCGCTGAAGCGCGCGATCGCCCGCGGCAAGAGATGCTGCACCAGCGACTCGATCGACTGGATGCCGACGGTGCCGCGCCGCAGGCCCTTCAGCGCATCGAGCTCGGAGCGCACGCGCTCGACCTGGCGCAGGCTCGAGCGGGCATGGCGCAGGAAGATCTCGCCGGCCGAGGTCAGCTCGATGCCGCGCGCGTGGCGATGGAACAGCGGCACGCCGAACTCGTCCTCGAGCTTGTGGATCTGCCGGCTGAGCGCCGACTGGGCGATGTGCAGCTCCTCGGCGGCTTCACGGATCGAGCGGTGTCGGGCGACTGCAGCAAAGTAGCGCAAGCCAGCGTTGATCATGGGCGTCCCCTTCCCGGTAGTCGGTGTCGCGTCATTCGCGACGGAGGGATCATGGATGGGAGCGCGCCACGCCGTGGCGCTCTTCTTGTCCATCAACCACCCAAGGAGCGCCACCGAAGTGGCGCGCTCCCAGCCACGACCCCGTCGCCGAAGACGGCGACACCTCCCCAGCAACGCTGGAGAGGGAGACAGGCTGATGCCGGAACGGCATCGCTTCAACTCAAAAATTGATCTTGTGCGATCACCCCCTTCGGGCGCCCAATCGCGAAGGGATCGAGGGGACTTGCAATGCCGGATTTCGTTGGTGAAGCGATCGACAGGCTCGTCACGATCGAGGCAAAGAACCGCGGCATGCCGCACGGCATCCTGCTGCCGATGTACGAGGCGGCACGCAAGGCGGCCGGGGGCAGGCCGGTGACGATGGTCGCGGCCGAAGGATTGAAGAAGCATCTCGGCAGGGGCGACGTGGTGTTCGTCATGACCGGTGCCGGTTACGAGCCGACCATGCCCAAGGGCGAGAGCGACGGCCCGCCGGGCGCTGCGGCCTTGGCCCGCATCCTCTATCGCGGGCTGGGCGCCATCCCGGTCTACGTCAACGAGGAATGCCACGCCGATCCGATCGTGGCCTCGAGCGAGGCGGCCGGTCTGATGGTGAAGCCGTTCGCGCAGGCGCGCGATCGCCATCTCGGCGCCGCCATCGTCAATGCACCGACGAAGCAATCGGAGATAAAGGGCTGGATCGCCAAGCTGTTCGACGACTACAAGCCCAAGGCCGTGGTCAGCGCCGAGCGCCTGGGCGCCGGCGCCGACGGCAACGTGCACAGCGCGACCGGCCTGCCGCTCACCGGCCCGAACTCGCAGTTCGAGGGCTGCATCGACATCGGCGACGTCGTCACCGAGGCCAACAAGCGCGGCATCTTCTCGGTCGGCATCGGCGATCACGGCAACGAGCTGGGCTTCGGCACCATCTACGACGCCGTCGTCAGGACCATGCCCAAGGGCAAGGCGCTCGCCACCGTGGTCAAGACCGACGTCGTGGTGCCGGCGATGATGTCCAACTGGGGTTGCTACGGCATCGAAGGTTGCCTCGCCTTCCTGCTGAGGAAGCCCGAGCTCATCCATACGCCGGAGATGGAGAAGCGCATCGTGCAGGCCTGCCTCGATGCCGGCGGCCTCGAGGCGATGTACTGCACCACCGACTTCTTCGTCGACGGTCTCGACGGCGAGACGTCGATGGCCTTCATGCAGATCCTGTCCAACATCGTGCGCAAGAACCTCGAGCCGCCTGGCACCGGCCTGACGCACTGAGGCGTCCGCAGGTCGACGGCATGCCGGCTGACGCTTCTTGCGCCATCGTCACTCTGCTGGGCTGCATCGTGCGCAACGGCCTGGTCAGCGGCTTCAAGCGTGCGTTCTAGAGCGAATGCGTACACCGGAGTGTGTGGTTGCAACAGCCACAGTCCGCTCGGCCGACTACGGACGAGCGGGCTGTGCCCCAGGAGAGAATGAATGGCTATCGACGAGATCGTCGGCGATTCGATCGACCGCGCCGTCAATATCGAGATGCGTTTCCGCGCCGGCCTGCCGCGCGGCGTGACTTATCCGCTCTACGAGGCGGCGCGCAAGAAGCAGGGCAAGCCGCTCACCTGGCTGGCCGCCAAGCTCCTGATGGACAAGGTGAAGCCCGGCCAGCACGTTTTCGTCGTCACCGGTGCCGGCACGCCGCCCGGCCTCCCCGCCGGCGAGACCGACGGCCCGCCGGGTGCCGCCGCGATCGCCCGCGCGATCGAGGTCGGCCTCGGCGCCAAGCCGATCCTGATTAGCGAGGAGCGCAACATGCCGGCGGTCGTCAAATCGACCGAGGCCGCGGGCATCGCCGTGGTCGACGAGGAGCTGTTCAGGCAGCGCCGCTCCTGTGCCCTCGCGATCAACTATCCGCTGGGTGACGCCGAAGGAAAGATCGCGGCGGCAGAGCTTGCCGAGAAATTCAAGCCGGCGGCGATGATCTTCATCGAGAAGGTCGGGCCCAACACCAAGGGCATCTACCATTCGATCATGGGAACGCCGCGCACGCCCGACAAGATCGCCAGCGCCTACCATCTCGCAGAGTACGCCAAGGCGAACGGTATCCCGACCATCGGGGTCGGCGACGGCGGCAACGAGATCGGCTGCGGCGTCATCAAGGAAGCGGTGCGCGAGATCCAGCCGTTCGGCAAGGATTGCGGATGCCCGTGCCACGGCGGCGTTGGCACGGTTACTGAATGCGACGTGCTGGTGTTCGCGGCAGTGTCGAACTGGGGCGCCTACGGAATCGCCGCGGCCCTGGCCGGCCATCTTGGAGATCGTGAGGTGCTGCACGACGAGGCGACCGAGCTGCGCATCGTGCTGGGCAGCGTCGCCGGTGGCGCGATGGACGGCGCCTATTCGCGCCTCATCCCCTACGTCGACGGCACGTCCGACCGGGTGCAGGCGAGCCTGATCACGATCCTGCATCAGATCGTCGAGAACGGTTTGAAGGAATACGACAGGGGCTTCTGACCTAACGTCTCGAGAGGAGGCAATCATGAGCAAGATGTCCAGGCCAATTGGCCAGCGTGTCACGCGTCGCGGATTCTCGGCAGGTGTCCTGGGCACGGGTCTCATGCTGGGCACGGGGCGAGGCCCGGCCCTGGCCCAGGGCCGCCGCGACCTGCGCGTCGGCGTGTTCGGCGGCGAGTTCGGCAACCTGAGCCCGGTGATTCGCTACGACATCCAGGGCGGGCTGGTCGTCTACAACGTGTTCGACGGGCTGGTGAACATCGACTTCGCCAAGCGAACCATCGAGCCTCTGATGGCGACGGAGTGGTCGAACCCCGACCCACTGACCTGGCGCATCAAGCTGCGCGAGGGCGTGAAGTGGCAGAAGGGCTTCGGCGAGCTGACCGCCGAGGACCTCGTCTACACCTGGAACTTCCATTTCGAGTCCAAGAGCTTCCAGATCGGCACCGCCCTGTTCCCGATCGACACGGTGAAGGCCGACGGCAAGTACGTCGTCGAGGTCAAGACCAAGCAGCCGTTCGGCGCCTTCCCGGGCGTCACCATGGGTTACGGCGGGCTCGTGATCTCGGCCAAGGCGCACAAGGAGATGGGCAACCAGGCTTACAGTGCCACCCCCATCGGCAACGGACCGTTCCAGATCGAGACCAAGCGCGGAACCGAGATCGTGCTGGTGAAGAATCCCGACTACTGGAATGCCGGCCTGCCCAAGCTCGACCGCATCGTCTACCGCGCCATTCCCGATTCGACGACGCGACTGCAGGCGCTGGTCAAGAACGAGCTCGACTTCGTGACCCATCCCGACCCCAAGGAAGTGGCGGCGATGCGCAAGAACGCCAACTTCAAGGTGAACTCGACGCCGGGCTGGGCGTGGGACTACCAGCAGTTCAATCTCACCGTCCGTCCCGACCTGCCCTACCACAACAAGCTGGTGCGCCAGGCGATCTCGTATGCGATCGACCGCGAAGCCATCTGCAACGAGATTTATTACGGCGAGGCGATCCCGACCGACAACCAGATCCCGGCCGGCTACATGGGTCATCGCGGGCCGATGCTGAAGTATCCCAAGAACGGCGACCTGAAGAAGGCCAAGGAGCTGATGGCCCAGGCCGGCGTGAAGGGCTACGAGGTCGAGGTCATCACCTCGGACAAGGACTGGCTGCGCAAGGAACTCGAGCTGGTCGCCGCGATGGTCAGCCAGATCGGCATCACCTACAAGATCAAGAACATGGACATGGGCGGGTTCAACAATTTGTGGCTCAACCGGCGCTTCGAGCAGGCTCTCGAGGACATCACCCTGGTCGCGCCCGATCCCGATGCGACCTCGTGGTGGTTCATGCACAGCAAGGGCATGGCGAGCGGCTACCGGGTCGGCGAGATGGACATGATGCTGGACGGCGCGCGTTCCGAGCTCAACCAGAAGACCCGCGAGGGCATCTACCACAAGATCGTCGACACGGTGCTCGAGGAGTGCCCGCTGATCTATCACTGCAACACCAACAACATCCAGATCCTCAACAAGAACCTGACGGGCTTCGTGCCGACGCCACAGGAGTACATGGAGCGGCTGGATACGGTCGCGTGGGGCTGAGTGGGCGCGACCACTCATGTCACTTTCCTCTCCCCGGCAGGGCGAGAGCCTAAGTGCGTAGCCCCCTCACCCGACCTCTCCCCCTAGCGGGCAGGGCACTCGCATATGGCAGAGAACACCGTCATCCCGACCGAAGCCGAGTGCAGCGAGGCGTAGTGGAGGGACCTTTCCTTTTGCGGCACCGGCAAGAGAGGTCCCTCGACTGCGCCGCCAATGGCGCTGTAACCAGCGCCTTTCAGGCGGCTCCGCTCGGAATGACGGAGAAATGTGCCATGTGCGAATGCCCCGCCCTGGCGGGGGAGAGGAACATGAATCGCATCTCGATAGACTAACCCATGTGGCACTATCTCGGTCGCCGGCTGATCCAGGTTCCGCTGGTCCTGCTCGTGGTCTCGCTGATGACGTTCCTCATCACGCGGGCGACGCCGGGCGATCCGGTGCAGATCATGCTGGGCATGCAGACGTCGCAGGAAGCGGCAGATGCGATGCGCGCCGAGTTCAACCTCGATCGCCCGCTGCCGGAGCAATATTTCCTGTGGGTCGCCAAGGTGGCGACCGGCGATCTCGGGCGATCGATCCGGCTCAACGACACCGTGACCTCGCTGCTGGCCGAGCGGTTCCCGGTGAGCCTGCAGCTTGCGCTCGCCGCCATGCTGTTCGCCCTCGCCGTCTCGATCCCGCTCGGCGTCCTGGCGGCGCTGCGGCGCAACACCTGGATCGACTATCTCTGCACTGGCTACACGGTGCTGGGCTTTGCCGTGCCGAATTTCGGCTTAGCGCTGATCCTGATCTACATCTTCTCGATAAAGCTCGACTGGCTGCCCATCACCGGCATCGGCTCGATGGAGGCCGCGGCCGGCGGCTGGTGGAGCTACATCGCGCCATTCATCGTGCCGGCGATCGCCCTCGGCACGCTGCAGACCGCGATGCTGACGCGCCTGCTGCGTTCGAGCATGATCGACATTCTCTCCCAGGACTACATCCGCACGGCGCGCGCCAAGGGCCTGCTGCCGGCGACCGTGGTCATCGTGCACGCGCTCAAGAACGCCATGATCCCTTTCGTCACCATGGCGACCGTGCAGTTCGGCTACATGATCGGCATCCAGGTGACGATCGAGTACATCTTCGCCGTGCCGGGCATGGGCTCGGCCATCCTCAATGCGGTGGTCACGCGCGACTTCCCGGTGATCCAGGGCTTTACGCTCGTGATCGCCGCCTTCTTCCTGTTCGCCAACATCATGGCGGATCTGCTCTACGCCGTGCTCGATCCACGCATCCGGTACTGAGCCGATGGCGATCGCCCAGCCTCCCGCCACGCCTCGCTTCGCCGGCTCGATCCGGCTGGCAGCGCGCCAGTTCCCGCGCCATCGCGCAGCCATGGTCGGGCTGGTGTGCCTCGTCCTGCTTTGCTTGGCAGCGGCTTTCGCGCCGCTGATCGCGCCCTTCGATCCCGTCCAGATCAAGCTCTCGGCCAAGCTCAGGCCGCCATCCCTCGAGCATCTGCTGGGCACCGACCATTTCGGCCGCGACGTCTTCTCGCGCCTGCTCTACGGCGGCCGCACTTCACTCAGCGTCGGCCTGCTGGTGGTGGCCTTCGCCTTCGTCCTCGGCGTGCCGCTTGGCCTCGCCTCGGGCTATTTCGGCGGCCGCACCGACAATCTGCTGATGCGCCTGGTCGATGCCTTCCTGACCTTCCCACCGCTGCTGCTCGCCGTCGCCCTGGTCGGCCTGCTCGGTCCCGACATCCAGAACGTGATGCTGGCGCTCGGCGTGGTGCAGGCGCCGGTGCTGGCCCGCATGGTGCGCGGCAGCACGCTCGCCGTGCGCGAGGAGGTCTACGTCACGGCAGCGCGGGCGCTGGGCGCCGGGCCGGGCCGCATCGTCGTCTCCCACCTCCTGCGCAACGTCGTCTCGCCGATCGTCGTGCAGCTCACCGTCGTGTTCGCCGCCGCCGTCGTCGCCGAGGCGTCGCTGAGCTTCCTCGGCTTCGGCACCCAGCCGCCGCAGCCGAGCTGGGGCCGCGACATGAGCGAGGCGCGGCGCTTCCTGGGCGACGCGCCATGGATGTTCCTCGGCCCGACCGGCGCCATCATGCTGTGCGTGCTCAGCATCAATTTCCTGGGCGACGGACTGCGCGATGCGCTCGATCCGCGCGCCTGGCGTACCCGCCGTACCGTCGCTGCCGAGGAGCGCTGACGGGATGCCGCTGCTCGCCGTCCGCAACCTGCGCACCCGCTTCGCGACCGATCGTGGCACCGTACGCGCCGTCGACGGGGTGTCGTTCGATCTCGCCGAGGGCGAGGTGCTGGGCCTGGTCGGCGAGAGCGGCAGCGGCAAGAGCGTGACGGCGCTGTCCATCATGCGGCTGGTGCCCGAGCCGCCCGGCCGCGTGACGGCCGATTCGATGAGCTTCGACGGCACCGACCTGCTGCGGCTCACGGAAGCCCAGGCGCGCGAGGTGCGCGGTGCCAGCATGGCCATGGTCTTCCAGGACCCGATGCGCTCGCTCAACCCGGTGCTGAGCATCGGCCGCCAGCTCGTCGAGGTCCTGCAGCGCCATCAGAAGCTCGGCCGGCAGGCGGCCCGTCGGCGCGCCATCGAGCTCCTGGAGATGGTCGGCATTCCGCTGGCGGACAAGCGGCTCGCCGCCTACCCGCACCAGTTCTCGGGCGGGATGCGCCAGCGCGTGATGATCGCCATCGCGCTTTCCTGCAATCCGCGGCTGCTGATCGCCGACGAGGCGACGACGGCGCTGGACGTCACCATCCAGGCGCAGATCGTCGATCTGGTGAAGCGTCTGACACGCGAGCGCGGCACGTCGGTGATCTGGATCAGCCACGATCTCGGCGTCGTCGCCAACCTGTGCGACCGGGTCAATGTCATGTATGCCGGTCGCATCGTCGAATCGGCGCCGATCCGCGACCTCTTCCAGCGCCCGAGTCACGGCTACACGCTCGGCCTGCTGGGCTCGACGCCGCGCATCGACGGCCCGGCTCTGCGCCGCCTGTCGCCGATCGACGGATTGCCACCCAACTTGATCGATCCTCTGCCGCTCTGCCCGTTTCTGCCGCGCTGCCGCGTCTCGGTCGCCGCCTGCCGCGAGCGCGCGCCCGATCGCCGCGACCTCGGCCACGAGCACTGGGCCACCTGCTTCGCCGAGCTCGGTCCGCGCGCCCCATGACCGCCCTTCTCCAGGTCGACGATCTCCGGGTGCATTTCGGGCCCGTGGGCGCGCCCGGCACCGTCAAGGCGGTCGACGGCATCAGCTTCAGCGTCGAGCGCGGCCGCACGCTCGGTCTGGTGGGCGAATCGGGCTGCGGCAAGTCGACGACCGGCTACGCCATCCTGCAGCTGGTGCCGCCGACCACGGGTCGCGTGCTCTACGGCGGCACCGACCTCTGCCGCGCCGACTCGGGCACGCTGCGTCGGCTGCGGCGCAAGCTGCAGATCATCTTCCAGGACGCGCATGCCTCGCTCAATCCGCGCATGCCGATCGGCGACCTGGTCGGCGAGGCGCTCGACATTCACGGCCTCCACAAGGGCCGGGCGCGCGCCGGGCGGATTCACGAGCTGCTCGACCTGGTCGGGCTGGCCGGTCATCTGATCGAGCGCTATCCGCATGAGCTGAGCGGCGGCCAGGCGCAGCGCGTCGCCATCTGCCGTGCGCTCGCGGTCGAGCCCGAGCTGATCGTGTGCGACGAGCCGGTGTCGGCGCTCGACGTCTCGATCCAGGCGCAGATCGTCAACCTGCTGCAGGATCTTCAGGAGCGGCTCGGTCTCACCTACATCTTCATCTCGCACGATCTCAGCGTCGTGCGGCACATGAGCGACCAGGTCGCCGTGATGTATCTCGGCAAGATCGTCGAGATGGCCGGCAAGGACGAGATCTACGCCCGGCCGGCGCACCCCTACACCAAGGCTCTGATGTCGGCCATTCCGGTGCCTGATCCCGACAGCGAGGCACAGCGCCAGCGCATCATCCTGGCGGGCGACCTGCCCAACCCGGCGAACCCGCCGTCGGGCTGCCGTTTCCGCACGCGCTGCCCGATCGCGATCGACGCCTGTGCCGCGACCGACCCGCCGCCGCACGCCATGTCGGCGACCCACTGGGCGAAGTGCATCCGGCTCGAAGAGGGCAGCTGAGCACTATCATGGTCCGTGATCGAAAATCACAATAGCCTCATCCTGAGGAGCGCCCGAAGGGCGCGTCTCGAAGGATGGGATCAGGCGCGGTGTCTGTTGCCCATGCTTCGAGACGCTCGCTGCGCTCGCTCCTCAGCATGAGGTGGTAGGGTTGCGCCGCAGGCTGGCTTCACCCCTTCCCCTTCAGCCCCGCCACGAACACCTCCTGCGGCGGCGCCTTCGCGGGATCGACATGGCGCAGCCAGTGGAAGGCGCGGTAGGGCGCCCATTCCTCGCGCACGGCGCGCAGCTGGGCGACGGCTTCGGGATGGGAATCGACGCGGAGATCGAGCTCGTCGCGGGGCGACGCGCCGCGCACGATCAGCGCCGCCGAGCGCTCCGGCAGGTGACCGCTGCCGCCGACCTGCCCACCGGCGTCGCGGCCGGCTTCGATGGCCGACAGCAGCCGCTCGTCGAGGTCGCGCTCGGGCGCCGCCACGAACGCCGCCACCATGGCGTCGACCACGTGCTCGCCGGCCAGCACGTTGCCGGCGGCGACATACCCCTGGCCGCTCCTGTGGCCCGTCCACGGCCGCGTCATGTCGCCGGTGAAGCCGGCGGCGCGGCCGAATCTGTCGAGCACCATGAGCTGGCGATACTCGATCTGCGGATCGGCCTGCTTCATCAGGGCCAGGGCCTGCTCCGCCGGATGGCCTTGCGCCAGCAGATTGAGGCCAAGGGTGCGGAGCTCGAAATTGACGAAAGCCTGGCTCGAGATCACGCCCGTGCCTCCGCGAATCGCCGGACACAGCATGCCGACCACCAGAGAATAGGTCGCCACGCCAATGCCGACCTGGCCGGTGCGCGCGCAATGCCCGAGAAGAGTGAATGTCATGACTGGCTCCCGATGTCAGGTCGGCACGATGCCGCGAGGCGCACGTCGCGCGCAGAAGCAATTTCTTCGGGCTGGCATGCAAAATACGACAAGGCTCACCTGCGCACGACGAGCGTATCGTGGCCTATATATTGCTGCACGCCCGACGGCCACCGGGCTAGGCTGTCGCTGACCTCGCGAGGATGAAGAGATGACCGTGAAATTTCCCCTGACGCGCCGCGCCGCCCTTGGCGGAGCATCGGCCCTTGCCGGACTATCCGCCATCGCGGTGGCGGGACAACGCGCCGGCGCACAGACCACGCAGCCAAAAAAGGGCGGCACGCTCACCTTCATCCAGAACAGCGAGCCGCAGACCCTGGTGGCGCTGACCACCGTGGCGACGCCGGCGCTCACCGTCAGTGCCAAGGTGACGGAAGGCCTGCTCGAGTACGACTACGACATCAACCCGCGGCCGGCGCTCGCCATCGAATGGTCGATCAGCCCCGACGGCAGGGTCTACACCTTCAAGCTCAGGCCCAACGTCAAGTTCCACGACGGCAAGCCGTTCACCTCGGCCGACGTCGCCTACTCGATCCAGCTGCTCAAGACCGTGCATCCGCGCGGCCGCAATACCTTCGCCAACGTCACCGAGGTCAAGACTCCCGATCCGCTGACGGCGATCATCGAGCTGTCCAAGCCGGCGCCCTTCCTGATCAAGGCGCTCACCGCGGCCGAGGCGCCGATGATGCCGCGCCACATCTACGAAGGCACCGATCCGCTGGCCAACCAGAACGGCAACGCGCCGATCGGCACCGGGCCGTACAGGTTCAAGGAGTGGGCTCGCGGCAGCCACATCGTCTACGAGCGCAATCCCGATTACTGGCAGCCCGACCTGCCGCGCGTCGATCGCATCGTCTACAAGATCCTGCCAGACACGGGCGCGCGCTCGATCGCCTTCGAGAACGGCTCGGGCGATCTCGGCTATCGCACGCCGGTGGCGCTGGCCGATCTGGATCGGCTGAAGAAGGTGCCGCACCTCGTGTTCGAGACCAAGGGCACCAGCTACTCGTACAATGTGTCCTGCCTGCAGTTCAATCTCGACAGCGAGTACTTCAAGCACCTCAAGGTACGACAGGCGGTGGCCCACGCGATCGATCGCGCGCTGCTGATCAAGACGGTGGCCTACGGTTACGGCACGGTCTGCTACTCGCCGATCGCGCCCGGCCTCAAGGCCTTCCACGACCCCGCGCCCAGCCCCTACGGGCTCGATCTCAAGAAGGCCGAGGCGCTGCTCGACGAGGCGGGCTACCCGCGCGGCGACAACAAGATCCGCTTCCGCGTGCCGCTCGACTACAATCCGATCGGCGACGAGAGCCGGCGCGCCTCCGAGTTCCTGCGCGCCGCGCTCGGTCGCATCGGCATCGGCGTCGACGTGCGGGCGGCGGATGCCTCGGCGTTCGTCAAGCGCATCTACACCGACCGCGCTTTCGACTTCACCTACAACGGCCATTCCAACCTGTTCGATCCGACGGTCGGCGTGCAGCGCATCTACTGGTCGAAGAACTTCAAGAAGGGCGTGCCGTTCTCCAACGGCTCGCACTACGACAACCCCAAGGTGGACGCCCTGCTGGAAGGCGCGGCGGTCGAGATCGACCCGGTCAAGCGCAAGCAGATGTTCTTCGACTTCCAGAAGATCGTCGCCCAGGAGATCCCCGACATCCCGCTCTACTCGCCGCTCTACCTCACGATCAAGAACAAGCGCGTGCACGACGAGTCACTGACCGCCGACGGCGTCGAGGCCAACATGGCGCAGGTCTGGCTCGATGCGTGAATCGCGCTCCAACGTACAACGAAGCCTCACCCTGAGAGCCTGTGACTTTTTCGATAGTCGCTTTTGGGCGATTGATGAGGTCGCTGCCGCGAACTTTTCTGTCGTCCTGAGCGCAGCGAAGGACCTCATCACCGCGTGGTACGAGTGTACTTTGGAACTTCTGGCGATGAGATCCTTCGCTGCGCTCAGGATGACAGGAGAGGGACGACAGAATTCAATAAAGTCACATCCTCTGAGGAGCGGCCCGAAGGGCCGCGTCTCGAAGGGTTGGCAACGGAGCATCTGTGGCGACACCGATTTTCCAACGATTTCGTTGGGACCCATTCTTCGAGACGGCCGCTGCGCGGCCTCCTCAGGATGAGGACGTTGTTGGTCCAGCGCATGAGCGGGCCAGGTGCGGTTTGCCGCGCCTTTGACGCTCGCGGTCGGGAGGAAGCATGAGGATGGGACGCCGCATCGCGGCGACCTTCAAGCGGACGGCGATCCATGCCGCGCCCACCGTCCTCGGAATCATCATCCTCGACTTCCTGTTGCTGCAGCTCATGCCGGGCGATGCCGCCGACGTGATCGCCGCGGAGTCGGGCACCGCAACCGCCGAGACCATGGCGGCGCTGCGCGAACGGTTCGGGCTCGACAAGTCGGTATTCACCCAGCTCGTCAATTTCCTGGGGCACCTCGCCACATTCGATCTGGGCTTCTCGCCGCGCTACAACATGCCGGTCCTCGACATGATCATGACGCGCCTGCCCAGCACCCTGTTGCTCATGGTGACGGCGCTGTCGCTCGCCCTGCTGCTCGGAATCGTCCTCGGCTCGATCATGGCGGCGTGGGCGGGACGCTGGCCCGACCGCGTGCTCTCGGTCGTGGTCCTGCTGTTCTACTCGATGCCGGGCTTCTGGGTTGGCCTGATGGCAGTGGTGCTGTTCTCGGTCAAGCTGGGCTGGCTGCCGAGCGACAGCAACATGACGATCGGCGCCAACTACACCGGCTGGGCGATGATCGCCGACCGTGCGGCCCATCTCGTGCTGCCGGCACTGGCGCTCGCCTCGTTCTTCGTCGCCGTCTACGCCCGCCTCACCCGCGCCTCGATGCTCGAGGTGCAGCGCCAGGATTTCATGCGGACGGCAGAAGCCAAGGGTCTGCACCCGTTCTTCATCCAGCTGCGCCATGCCCTGCGCAATGCCCTGATCCCGGTGACCACGGTAGCCGGCATGCATCTCGGCAACCTGCTGGGCGGCGCCGTCGTGATCGAGACTCTGTTCGGCTGGCCCGGCATGGGCCGGCTGGCGCTCGAGGCGGTGCTGGCGCGCGACTTTTCCGTGCTGCTGGGCGTGCTGCTGCTGTCCTCCTTCCTGGTGATCCTGGCCAACATGGTAATCGACCTGCTGCATGCCTGGCTCGACCCGCGCATCGGGACGACCTGACGTGAGCACCCCCGATCTCACCACGCCGCTGCCGGTCACCGACCTCGGCAATCGTGCAGCACCGCGCAAGGGCCGGCGGCTGCGCGCCTTCGCGCGCAACCCGACCTTCGTCGCAGGCGTGGCCATCCTGGGTATCGTCGTGTTGCTCGCCCTGTTCGCCGGCTGGCTGTTTCCCACCGATCCGCAGGACATGGTGGGACCGCCTCTCCTGTGGCCCGGCGACGATGCAGAGTTTCCGCTCGGCACCGATTCGCTCGGCCGCAACGTGCTCGCCCTGCTGGTCCACGGTGCCCGCGCCTCGCTGCTGGTCGGCATCTCGGCGGCTGCGATCGGGCTCGCCATCGGCATGGTCGTGGGCTCGGTCGCCGGCTTCTTCGGCGGCTGGGTCGACATCCTGCTGACCCGCCTGATCGAGCTGTTCCAGACCACGCCCACCTTCCTGCTGGTGGTCGTGATCGTGGCGATCCGCGAGCCGTCGCTGCAGACCATTGCGCTCGCCATCGGGCTCGCCTCGTGGCCCACCGTGGCACGACTGGTGCGCGCCCAGTTCCGGTCCCTGCGCGAATCGGATTTCGTCGTCGCCGCGCGCAGCCTCGGTTATTCGCGCACCCGCATCATCGTGCAGGAAATCCTGCCCAATGCCCTGCCGCCGGTGATCGTCGCCGCTTCCGTCATGATCGCCAACGCCATCCTGACCGAAGCCGGCCTCTCCTTCCTCAACATGCGCGATCCCAACGTGGTGAGCTGGGGCGGCATGATCGGCGACAGCCGCGACCAGCTGCGCAACGCTTGGTTCCTGACCGCTCTGCCCGGCGCCGCGATCGCCGCCACGGTGCTCTCCCTCAACCTTGTGGGCGACGGGTTGAACGAGATCCTGAACCCGCGGTCCGACCCGTGAACCCGATCCCGGTGCCTCTCCTCGAGGTCGACAGGCTCACGGTTGCCTTCCCGGGCCACGTGGCGGTGCGCGAGGCGAGCTTCGCCATCGCACCGGCCGAGACCCTAGCCCTGGTCGGCGAATCGGGCTGCGGCAAGTCGGTCACAGCCTTCTCGGTGATGCGCCTGCTGCCGCCCAACGCGCGTGTCGCGTCGGGCCGCATCCTGTTCGACGGAAACGACCTGATGACCGCCTCGCGCCCCGAGATGCGCCGGCTGCGCGGCCGGCACATCTCGCTGATCCAGCAGGAGCCGATGACGTCGCTCAATCCGGTGCTGTCGATCGGCGTGCAGATCGGCGAGGTGCTGCGCCGGCATGAGCGCCTGTCGCGCCGCGCCACCCGCGCCCGGGTCGTCGAGCTCCTCGACCTGGTGAAGATTCCCGATGCCCACCGCCGGATCGACGACTATCCGCACAATCTGAGCGGCGGCATGCGCCAGCGCGTGATGATCGCCATGGCGGTCGCCTGCCATCCCAAGCTGCTGATCGCCGACGAGCCGACCACGGCGCTCGACGTGACGACGCAGGCCCAGGTGCTCGACCTCCTGGGCGACCTGCGGCGCGAGCTCGCGATGGCCGTGCTGCTGATCACCCACGACCTCGGCGTGGTGGCGCAGTGGGCCGACCGCATCGCCGTCATGTATGCCGGCCGCATCGTCGAGCGTGCCTCGATCGTGCCGTTCTTCGCCAGGCCGATGCATCCCTACTCGCACGGCCTGCTCGGCGCGCGCGTCGACGTCGATGCCGAGGAGCACTACCTCACCGACCGGCTGACCGAGATCCCGGGAAGCGTCGGCTCGGCGGCCGGCGAGACGGGCTGCTCGTTCGCGCCGCGCTGCCCGATGGTTCAACCGTCGTGCCGCCTCGCGCCGCCGCCCCTGCTCGAGCTCGCTGACGGGCGCGCCGTCGCCTGCCCGATCACTGCAGCCCAGACCGGAGCCCCGCATGGCGCTGCTGTCGGTTAAGGATCTGCACACGCGCTACGGCACGGGCCGCCAGGTGCTGCGCGCGGTCGACGGCGTGTCGTTCGACATCGAGCGCGGCGAGACGGTCGGGCTGGTGGGCGAATCGGGCTGCGGCAAGAGCACCCTCGGCAAGACCGTGCTGCGGCTGGTGCCGCCGGCCGAGGGCGAGATCCGGCTCGACGGCGTCGACATAACCCGGCTGGGCGATCGTGCCATGGCGCCGCATCGCCGGCGCATGCAGATGATCTTCCAGGATCCGTTCGGGTCGCTCAACCCACGCCAGACCATCCGCACGGTTCTCGACACGGCGCTGAAGGTCCACCAGCAGGGCGATGCCGGCGAGCGCCGCAGCCGCCTGCAGGAGATCATCGCTCGCGTCGGCCTGCCGGCCGATTCGCCCGACCGCTATCCGCACGAGTTCTCCGGCGGCCAGCGCCAGCGGATCGGCATCGCCCGGGCGCTGGTGCTGCAGCCGGCACTGATCGTGTGCGACGAGCCGGTGTCGGCGCTCGACGTGTCGATCCAGGCGCAGATCCTGAACCTGCTGGTCGATCTCAAGCGCGACCTCGGCCTCTCCTATCTCTTCATCTCGCACGACCTTTCCGTCGTTCGCTACTTCGCCGATCGCGTGCTGGTGATGTATCTCGGCCGCATCGTCGAGAGCGCCTCGCACGCCACCCTGTGGCGCGATCCGCGGCATCCCTACACCAAGGCGCTGTTCGCCGCCGTGCCGTCGACCGACCCGACGCACAAGCGCACCGCGCCATCGATCAAGGGCGAGCTCACCACCACCATCGCGTCGGGTTGCCGATTTGCGTCACGCTGCCCGGCTGCGACCGACCGCTGCCGGGCCGAGGAGCCGCAGCTGCGGTCCGTAGGAGAAGGACATCATGCCGCCTGTCATTACGCCTGAGTCGGGCGTCTCGCCCGACGCGATCCGTCTGGCGGTCGACATCGGCGGCACCTTCACCGACGTCGTGCTGGAGACGCCGGGCGGCAGCTGGTCGGCGAAAGTGCTGACCACGAAGGCGGCACCCGAGGACGGCGTGCTCGACGGCATGCGGCGCGCCCTTGCCCTGGCCGGCCTCGTGCCCGCCGACGTCGGCCTGATCGTCCACGGCACGACGCTCGCTACCAACGCCATCATCGAGCGCAAGGGCGCGCTGACCGCCTTGGTCACCACCAAGGGCTTCCGCGACTCGATCGAGATGGCGCAGGAGAACCGCTTCGAGCAGTACGACATCTTCATCGAGAAGCCCGAGCCGCTGGTGCCGCGCCCCTTGCGCTTCACGGTGCCGGAGCGGGTCGACGCCAGAGGCGGCGTGCGCCTTCCCTTGGACGAGAAGGCCGTCGAGGGACTCGCCGAAACGCTGGCCGCCAGAGGCGTCGAGAGCATTGCCATCGGTTTCCTGCACAGCTACGCCAACCCGGCGCACGAACGGCGCGCCGGGGAGATCCTCGCGAACAGGTTGCCCGGCGTACGCCTCTCGCTGTCGTGCGACGTCTGCCCGGAGGTGCGCGAGTACGAGCGCTTCTCGACGACCTGCGCCAATGCCTACGTCCAGCCGCTCATGGGCCGCTATCTCGAGAATCTGCGCCAGCGCATCGGGCAGGCGGGCTTCGCATGCCCGATCCTGCTGATGACGTCGGGCGGTGGCCTCACGACGCTCGAGACGGCGGTGCGCTTCCCGATCCGCCTGGTCGAATCCGGTCCGGCCGGCGGCGTGATCCTGTCGACCTGGATCGCCGAGCGCTTCGGCATCGATCGCATCCTGAGCTTCGACATGGGCGGCACCACCGCCAAGATCTGCATCATCGACGACGGCAAGCCGATGGCCTCGCGCAGCTTCGAGGTCGACCGCCGCTACCGCTTCATGAAGGGCAGCGGCCTGCCCGTGCGCATCCCCGTGATCGAGATGGTCGAGATCGGCGCCGGCGGCGGCTCGCTGGCGAGCGTCGACGCCATGAAGCGCATCACCGTGGGCCCGGAGAGCGCCGGCTCCGATCCCGGCCCGGCCTGCTACCGGCTGGGTGGCACGAAGCCGGCCGTGACCGATGCCAACGTCGTGCTGGGCCGCATCGATCCCGACAGGTTCGCCGGCGGCACGATCACGCTCGACGCCGCGCTGAGTCGCGCCGCCATCGAGGGCCATGTCGGCATACCGCTCGATCTCGACGTCACCCTGTCGGCCTTCGGCATCTCCGAGGTCGTCGAGGAGAACATGGCCAATGCCGCGCGCGTCCACGCCGTCGAGCGCGGCGCCGAGCTGGAGGGCCGCACCCTGATCGCCTTCGGCGGCGGCGCGCCCTTGCATGCCGCGCGCTTGGCGGAAAAGCTCGGCATCGCGGACGTTCTGATCCCGGCGAGTGCCGGCGTCGGCTCGGCGGTCGGCTTCCTGCGCGCGCCGATCGCCTTCGAGGTCGTGCGCAGCCGCTTCGTCCGGCTGGGCAACTTCGATGCCGGCTCGATCAACGCCATGTTCGCCGAGATGGCGAAGGACGCGGTCGACGTGGTGAAGCTCGGCGCGCCCAGTGCCCCGATCACGATCGGCCGCAGCGCCGACATGCGCTATGCCGGCCAGGGCCACGAGATCCTGGTGCAGCTGCCCGACGGGCCGTTCACCGCGGCCTCGGTCGCCGAGCTGCGCAAGCGCTTCGAGGCCGGATACCGCACCCTGTTCAATCGCGTGGTGCCGGGTGTCGATGTCGAGGTGACGGGGTGGATCCTGCGCGCCGAGGCGCCGGCGCCCGGCCGAGCGATCGACCGCGGCCCCGCCGACACGCGGGCCGAGGCGCCACGCTCCTTGTCCGTGGGCAGCCGGACCCTGTTCAACCCGGCACAGCGCGATTTCCAGGACGTGCCGGTGTACCAGCGCACCGAGCTCGCGACCGGCAGCGCCGTGCAGGGCCCCGCCATCATCGCCGAGGACGAGACCACAACCGTCGTCACCGCCGGATTCACCGCCCGCATCGAGCCGTCGGGCGCCATTCGACTCACCGCCAAAGCTGCCGCGCTCCAGGAGGCCGCCCAATGAGAGCCAATCATCCGCTGAACCGCATCGAATACCAGGTGATGTGGAACCGCCTGATCTCGGTCGTCGAGGAGCAGGCGCAGACCCTGGTGCGCACCGCCTTCGGCACGGCGACGCGCGAGGCGGGCGACCTGTCGGCCGGCGTCTACGACACGACGGGCCGCATGCTGGCCCAGGCCGTCACCGGCACGCCGGGCCACGTCAACTCGATGGCGATGAGCGTCGGTCACGTGCTCGACAAGGTGCCGCTCGCCAGGATGAACGACGGCGACGCCTACATCGTCAACGACCCCTGGCAAGGCACCGGCCATCTGAACGACATCGTGATCGTGACGCCGACTTTCAGGCGCGGGACCGCGGTGGGGCTGTTCGCCTGCACCCTGCATGTGGTCGATATCGGCGGACGCGGCATCATGGGTGCCGCCCAGCAGGTTTACGAAGAAGGCCTCTACCTCCCGATCACCAAGATCGTCGACAGGGGCGAGATCAACCAGTGGCTGGTCGACATCATCGCCGCGAACGTGCGCGAGCCGGTGCAGGTGATCGGCGACATCTACTCGGAGATCTCCAGCAACGAGGTCGGCGGTCGCCGTCTGGTCGCCATGATGGACGAGTTCGGGCTGGAGCATCTCGACGACCTCGCCCGCCATATCCTCGACCATTCGCGCGAGGCGAGCCTGGAGGCGATCCGCAAGCTGCCGTTCGGCACCTACCACAACTCGATGACCGTCGACGGGATGAACGGCAAGTCGATGGAGCTCAAGGCCGCGTTGACGATCGGACCAGAGGGCATCGATGTCGACTTTGCCGGCTCGGCCGGCGTCGTGCAGAACGGCATCAACGTGCCGCTCTGCTACACCGAGGCCTACACGAGCTTCGGCGTGAAATGCATCGTGGCGCCGCACGTCCCAAACAACGCGGCCTCGCTCGCCACCATCCGGGTCACCGCGCCGGACGGCTGCATCCTCAACGCCAAGCATCCCGCACCGGTGGCGGCGCGCAGCATCATCGGCCAGATGCTGCCCGACGTGGTATTCGGTTGCCTGCAGCAGGCCCTGCCGCAGGGCGTGCCGGCGGAGGGCACGTCGTGCCTGTGGAACGTGCGCCTGATGGGCGGCATGGGTCGGGTCGACGGCGATCCGGCCGTGCTCGCCAAGGCGACGCCGTTCAACGTCACCTCGTTCCATTCCGGCGGCACCGGCGCACGCCCCAAGCTCGACGGGCTGTCGGCGACGGCGTTCCCGAGTGGCGTGCGCAACGTGCCGGTCGAGATCACCGAGACGATCGCGCCCGTGCTGGTCTGGAGCAAGGAGTACCGCACCGACTCCGGCGGCGCCGGCGAGTACCGCGGCGGGCTCGGCCAGATCATGGAGATCGAGAGCGCCGAGGATATGCCGTTCGGCATCTCGACCTCGTTCGATCGCGTCGTCTATCCGCCGCGCGGCCGCGCCGGCGGCAAGGCCGGCATGACCGGCAAGGTGGAGATCGTCTCGGGCAAGTCCCTGCCGCCCAAGGCCCATTCGAGCATCCCTGCCGGCGAGCGCCTGCGCGTCAGCATGCCGGGCGGCGGCGGCTACGGCGATCCCCGCCGGCGCGACCCCGCCAAGGTCGCGCGCGACGTGGCGAGCGGCCTGGTCTCGGAAGAGGTGGCGCGCAACGTCTACGGCGTCGTGCTGACCGCAGACTTTGCCGTCGACGAAGCCGCGACGACAAAGGCGAGGATGGTGGCAGCAGCGGAGTAGCTCATCGCTGGCAGCGGGCCACTTCCGAGGCGCTCCTTCTTCTTCCTCCCCAAGCGACGCTTGGGGAGGTGTCACCGTCTGGTACGGGGTCATGAGTCACGGGAGAGGGCTGAGCCTGGGGCTCATGACCCCTCCTTCGGCGCAAGACGCCGACACCTCCCCAGCGAAGCTGGGGAGGAAAGATGAGCGCCACGTCGGCAGAGATCACTCCGCCTTAAGTGGCGCGCTCCCGGCGACGCCGCCGCCTCACCAACCGAGAGCGCGGCGGATCCTGGCGGCGGCGTCGAGATGGCGTTCTTGATCGCCGACAGCGCGCCACTCCGTGGCGCTCTTTCTTCTTCCTCCCCGAGCGAAGCTTGGGGAGGTGTCACCGTCTTACGGTGACGGAGGGGTCATGAGTCACGGGCAAGGGCTGAGCCTGAGGCTCATGACCCCTCCGTCGGCGCAAGACGCCGACACCTCCCCAGCGAGGCTGGGGAGGAATGATGACCGCCCCGGAGTGGCGCGCTCCTTCTTTTTCCTCCCGAGCGAAGCTTGGAGAGGAAAGTTGAGCGTCACGTCGGCAGAGATTGCTCCGCCTCGAGCGGCGCGCTCCCGACGACGCCGCCTCACCAACCGAGATCGCGGCGGATCCCGGCGGCGGCGTCGAGGTGGCGTTCGTGGTCACCGGCGAAGCGCAGGACCAGGTGGCTGGCGCCGGCATCGGCATATGCCTTCATCCACGCCGCCGCGCCGGCGGCTGAGCCGGCATAGGACATCTGCCGCTTGCGCGTCTCGCTCGCCGGCATGTTGTAGTAGTGCTCGAGATAGGCGTTGAGCCTGTCGTCGGCGCGACGCTCGTCGTCGTCGATGGCGAGCGTCAGGTACATCGCCGCCGTCAGGCCCGCCGGATCGCGACCGGCCGCCCGCGCACCGGCCTGGACCTCGGCCCATTGCGGTGCGAACTCCGCGATGGCGGGCGAGTTCGGGAACCAGCCGTCGAAATGCCTGCCGGCCCGCGTCCGTGCCGCCGCGACAGCGCCGGCGATCCAGAGCGGTGGGCCGCCGGGACGATGCGGCGTCGGGCCGAGCACGGCGTCCTTCATCTTCCAGCGGCCGTCCCAGGTAACCGGCTTGCCGGTCCACAGGGCGCGGCAGAGCGCCATGCCCTCGATCAGCCGGCCGATGCGCTTCTCGAACATCACGCCCGCCGCCTCGAACTCGGCGCGGATGTTCGGCCAGTCCGAGGCGATGCCGATCCCCAGGATGACCCGGCCCTCGGCGATGCGATCCAACGTCGCCACCTGATGCGCGAGCAGCACGGGATTGCGCAGCGCCGGCAGCAGCACGGCGGTGCCGAGCTCGGGCTTGCGCGTGCGCGCCGCCACCGCCGCCAGCAGGGTCAGCGCATCGTGGCGCGGCCGGGCCAGCAGCGAATCGCCGACCCACAGGGAGTCGAATCCCAGCCCCTCGGCACGCTCCGCGAGAGCGAGCAGCGACGCGGTCTCGTGGCGTCCTTCCATGACCCTTTCGCGGGTCGGCAACAGATATCCCACCTTCGGCATCGGCAATTCCTCTCCACCGTTGGGCGCGACTTTGCGGCCCTTCCCGGGTGCTGTCTCGCGGATTCTTGATCCAGATCAACGCCGGCCACCGTCCATCGGCAAGAGTACGCTCGGATCAGAAACCCGGAGCATGGAATGCCGCACGGCCGTGCAATCGTCTGGATGGATTCGAAGGAGGCGCACGTCTTCCGCTTCAACGCCGAGGACGTCGAGGCAGAGCGCATCAAGGCGCACAGCCCGTTCCGCCAGGTCCATCACAAGGCCGGCGTGGTCGGTGCCGGCCGCGCCCATCTCGACCGCGATTTCTTCGACCACATCATCGATGCCCTGCGCGGAGTCCGGGAATGGCTGCTGGTCGGCCCGAGCACCGCCAAGGACGAGCTGCTGGCCCATCTGGAGGCTCACGTACCGTGGCTCAAGGCACAGCTGGTCGGTGTCGAGCCGATGGATCACCCGACCGACGGCGAGCTTCTCGACCATGCCCGGCGCGTCTTCAAGGCCGTCGACCGGATGCTCCCGAACTCGCCGCCGCCACCCGCCTGAGGCACTCACGGCACCACGACGGCGGCGCCCTGGAATCGCCCTGCCCGAAGGTCGGCCAGCGCCGCGTTTGCCTCCTCCAATGGATAGGCCGTGGTCATCGTGCGCACGCCGGCCTTGCCGGCGATTTCCAGGAACTCGACGGCATCGCGGCGCGTCAGGTTGGCGACCGACAGCACATGGCGTTCCTCCCACAGCAATCGATAGGGAATTCGCGGGATGTCGCTCATGTGGATGCCCCCGCACACGACGCGGCCGCCCTTGCCGACCGCGGACAGGGCCAGCGGAACGAGATCGCCCACCGGGGCGAACAGGATGGCGGCATCGAGCCGCTCGGGGGGTGCCTCGTCGGAACCGCCGGCCCAGCGCGCGCCGAGCGATCGCGCGTGCTCCTGCGCCGCCATGTCACCCGGTCGCGTAAACGCATAGACCTCGCGCCCCTGCCAGCGACAGACCTGGGCCAGGATGTGAGCGGCCGCGCCGAAGCCGTAGAGCCCGATCCGCCGCGCCGGCCCCGCCATGACGAGCGAGCGCCAGCCGATCAGCCCGGCACACATCAGCGGCGCCATGGCGACAGGATCCGCCGACTCGTCCAGCGCAAACGCATAGCCGGCATCGGCGATGACGTGGCTGGCGAATCCGCCGTCGCGCGAGTACCCGGTGAAGATCGGCCTGTCGCACAGGTTCTCCCGGTCGGACCGGCAGTACGGGCAGGCGCCGCAGGTATGGCCGAGCCATGGCACCCCGACACGCACGCCGGACACCAGGCCCACGACGTCCGGTCCAACGGCGTCGATCCGGCCGACGATCTCGTGACCAGGCACGATCGGCACGCGGACATCGGCGAGATCGCCGTCGACGACGTGCAGATCGGTCCGACAGACCCCACAAGCCTCGACCCGCACGCGGACCTGACCCGGTCCCGGCACGGGTTCCGCCCGCTCCTCGAGCACGAGTCCTTGTCCAATCGCCCGCAGAACCATCGCTCTCACGGTGCACCCCTCTCTGGAACGGGGCGGCGCTCCGAGCGCTCTCCTCCCCGGCTTCGCTGTCACGGAATCGACGCGTCTCGACTCATTCGCCGACAGGGCGGACATTCGCAACGAGCGCAGACCGGGCCACAATGCAACCCGACCCTCGCGGAGACTTTCATGCCTCAGCTCCAGCCCCTGGAGATCCGGCTGTCCACCCTGGCCCAGCTGTTCAACTCGTTCGATCCCTCGCCCTTCCATCAGAAGGATCTCGACCACGACGCCGAGGAGTATATCGTCGGCTGGGCGGACGAGCTCGCGCCCAAGGCGTCGATCGAGCTGGTCATTCGCCTGCCGGCCGACCAGCTCGAGACGGCAGAGCGCAGCGATGTCGGGCGGGCCATCCACAACTACTTCACCGGACGTGCGCAGCAGGCCCGGCGCACCATGCGCTTCCAGCTGCGCGAGGGACGATCGGCGCTGGCGATCGGGCTGGTGTTCCTGTTCGCCTGCATGAGCCTGCGCCAGCTCGTGGGTCTCGTCGTTCCGGCCGAGGTCGCGGGCCACATCCTCCAGGAAGGTCTGCTGATTCTCGGCTGGGTCGCGATGTGGCGCCCCTTGCAGATCTTCCTCTACGACTGGTGGCCGATCCGGCATTTCGCCCAGCTCTACGAGAAGCTCTCCGTGACGCCCGTCAGGCTGCAAGCGGAGCAGGCCGTGGCGGACTAGGCCTCGAGACGGCGCCGCGCCGCCTTGTTGCAGAGCGACCTCGCTTCGTAGAAGTTTTTCGCCGGATCTCCCTCCGCAAGCAGCTCGTCGCCCCGGGAGAACGATCGCATCACGCCGCCCGAAAGCTCGCGCCGGGCCTCGATCAGCGCTCCAGCGCATGGCGGATGCATTCGACCAGCGTGGCGTCGGACAACGGCTTCTCCAGGACACGGCTCACGCCCAGTTGCTCGGCGCGCCGCAGCATCGCATTGTCGACGCGCCCGCTGATCACGATGGCAGGCAGCCCGACGTGACGGGAGCGCAGGATGCCGATCAGGGCGACGCCGTCGAGCCCGGGCATCCGGAAATCGACCACCAGGCAGCCGCGGTCCGGCAGGCTCTTTTCCGCCAGGATCGCCGCCGGTCCATCGTACAGGCGGACACGGAACCCCTCGAGCTCGAGCGCGAACTTCAGCGCGGCACGAACGGCGGCATCGTCGTCGACGACCAGCACAGGTCCCAGGTCAAGCGGCATTCGGCAACGCACCGGCATATCGGAAAGGGCCTCGGCCAGCCTGTCCGAGCGTGCCGATCGCTGCGTTGATCTAGCGCAAACTGCCGTCGCGTACCTTGCCGGTCAGAGCGCGTCGCCCTCGACCAGCGCCATCCGCACGAGATCAGAAAGGCTGTCCGCCTGCATCTTGGTCATCACGTTGGCGCGATAGACCTCGACCGTCCGTGGGCTGATGCCGAGCTCATGGGCGATCACCTTGTTGGCCTTGCCGGCGACCAGCCCGCCGAGCACCTCGCGCTCGCGCTCGGACAGCGCCTTGAGGCGATCCTGGACGACCGCCTTGCGCGCTTCGCGCCCACTGTCCTCGGCCTGGCGCGACAGCGCCGTGCGGATGGCAGCGAGCAGCACGTCGTCGTCGAACGGCTTCTCGATGAAGTCGACGGCGCCAGCCTTCATCGCCTCGACTGCGAGGGCCACGTCGCCATGACCGGTCATGACGATCACCGGCAGCTTGATGCCTTGGGCGCGCAGGCGACGCTGCAGCTCGAGGCCGTCCATCTGCGGCATGCGTATATCCGTCACGACGCAGCCGCTCTGCACCTCGTCGAGGACCTTCAGGAAGGCAACCGCCGAGTCGTGAACGCGCACCGCGAGACCGGCTGTGCTCAACAGGAACGCCAGGGATTGCCGGACATCGGCATCGTCGTCGATCACTTGGACGACCTGGCTAGGCGCCATTGGTCGAAGCCTCCTCTCGCGCGCCGCGCAACGTGAACCTGAAGATCGTACCACCGCCGGCGCGGTCCTCGACCCAGATTTTCCCGCCGTGGGCCTCCACGATCGTGCGGCAGATCGACAGCCCCAGCCCCATGCCCTTTCGCTTGGTGGTCATGAAGGGCTGAAACAGATGGCGGGCGATCTCGGGCGCGAGGCCCGGGCCGGTGTCGGACACGGCGATCTCCACCGCCCCCTGCTCGTTTGCCGCGGTGGCGACTTCGAGCCGCCGCTCGCCCGAAATCTCGGCCATGCTCTCGATTGCGTTGCGAATGAGATTTACCAGCACCTGCTGGATCTGGATTCGATCGGCGAACACCTGGTCGGCCTTCGGATCGAGCCGGAAGGAGACGCTGATGCCGTTCTCGCGCGCGCCGATCAGGGCCAGGGTGCTGGCATCCTCGATCAGCTTGGCCAGGCTCTCCGCGCGCGGATCGCTCTCGCCGCGGGCCACGAACTCGCGCAATCGACGGATGATGTGGCCGGCCCGCAGGGCCTGGTCGGCGGCCTTGCCGAGCGCGTCGTGCAGCACCGGCGCCGCCTCGCTGTCGATGCGCGCCAGCAGGCGCTGGCATCCCTTGAGATAGTTGCTGATCGCGGTCAGCGGCTGGTTGATCTCGTGCGCCAGGGTGGATGCCATCTCGCCCAGGGCCGTGTAGCGCGACATGTGGGTCACTTCCGACTGCAGCTCCTTGAGCCGGCTTTCGGTGAGCTGCTGCTCGGTCAGGTCGCGGATGAAGCCGGTGAAGTAATGACGCTCGGCCGAGCGCAGCTCGCCGACGGTGAGATGCATGGGAAAGGTCGTGCCATCCTTGCGCTGGCCGACCACGATGCGGCCGATACCGATGATGCGGCGCTCGCCGGTGGTGAGGTAGCGCTTCAGGTAGGCGTCGTGGTTCTCGCGATCGGGCGACGGCATCAGCAGGCTGACATTCTGGCCCACCACCTCGGCGAGGCGGTAGCCGAACAGCCGTTCCGCCGTGGCGCTGAGCGATTCGATGCGTCCCTGCTCGTCGATGATGACCATCGCATCGGGAACCGTCTGCAGCACCGATCGAAGCCGGGCCTCGGCCGCCTCCAGCGCGGAGGCAATTCCCGACGGCTCGCCAACCGCCGACATGCTGTCCTCCGCCGGCTCGATGCTGCACAGCAGCCATTTGACGGCGCCGTCCTCGCCGAGGACGGGCATGTTCTCGACG
>JALHMO010000077.1 GCA_022844015.1 Reyranella sp.
AGGCCTGGGTGCGCGAGCTCGCCGACCCGGAGATCGGCGACTTTCGCGGCCTGGCGGATGGCACTGGCGGTCTCGCCTCGGTCGACCGGCTGGTGCAGATCGCGACCACGATGATCTTCGTCGCCACGGCCGAGCATTCCAGCACCAACAACGGCCAGTTCGACATGTACGGCTACATCCCCAATGTTCCGGGCACGCTGTTCGCAGCGCCGCCGTCCAGCAAGGCGCCGCTGTCGGAGCAAAGCCTGCTCGACGCGCTACCGGCACCCGGCATCGCCGTCCAGCAGATCGGCATGGTCCATCTGCTGAGCGAGCCGACCGAGGAGCCGCTGGGCCGCTATCCGACCGGCTTCTTCGCCGGCAACCCGGAGATCGAGCCGATGGTGGATCGCTTCAACCGGGCGCTGCGGGAGATCGGCGCCGAGATCGACGCCCGCAACGCGCAGCTCGCCGTGCCATACACTTACCTGCACCCGAAGTTCCTCTACGGCAGCATCGAAATCTGAGGCCGGGCGGAACTCGCCGTGACCGACCTGCCCGGCTACCGCATCAGCGAGACGCTGCACAGCGGCACCTCCTGCTCGATCCATCGCGCCACCCGCCTCGACGACGGTGCCGCGGTCATCGTCAAGGTGGACGATGGCCCGCATGCCGACATCCAGGCGCGGGCCCGCCTCGAGCACGAGTTCCAGCTCACCCGAGGAATGGACGATGCCGGGATCGTCAGCGCCGTCGCTCTGGAACGGGCCGGACGCCATCATGCACTGGTCTTTGCCGATACCGGTCAGGTCTCGCTCGAACGCTACCTCGCCGGCCGCTCACTGCCGCTGACGTCGTTTTTCCGCATCGCCGGGCAGGTCGCCGACACGCTGGGGCGGCTGCATACGCGCGACATCGTCCACAAGGACGTCAAGCCGGCCAACCTTCTCGTCGACCCGCAAACGCTCGCCACCCGGCTCACCGATTTCGGCATCGCCGCCGACCGGGCGCGCGAGACCGCCGCGAGCCGCCCCCCGGAGGAGCTGGAAGGCACGCTGCACTACATCGCCCCGGAGCAGACCGGCCGGATGAACCGCAGCATCGACGGACGCGCCGATCTCTATGCGCTCGGCGTCACCTTCTACGAGATGCTGGTGCGGCGACTGCCGTTCGAGACCGAGGATCGCGCCGAGCTCATCCACCGCCACCTCACCGTCCTGCCCCGGCCGCCGCGCGACCTCGACCCCGACATTCCCGAGCCGCTGTCGCGCCTGGTCATGAAGCTCTTGGCCAAGGATCCGGACGAGCGCTACCAGAGCGCGACCGGGCTGGCGCGCGACCTCGCGGCTCTGGCCGAAGCGGTGGCGGCAGGCCAAGCCGGCGACGGCTTCACGCTGGCCACGCGCGACGTTCCCGACCGGCTGCGCCTGCCCGAGCGCCTGTACGGCCGCGAGGCCGAGCTCGCCGCGCTGGTGGAAGCGGTGGACGGCGTCGCCATCGGCCGCGCCCAGCTTGTCGTCATCGCCGGGAGCTCGGGCGTCGGCAAATCATCGCTGGTTCGCGAGGTCATGCGCCCCGTGGCGGGACGGCGCGGTCACTTGATCTCCGGCAAGTTCGACCAGCTCAACCGCAGCACGCCCTATCGGGCGATCGGGCAGGCTTTCGAGGAACTTGTGCGCAAGCTGCTGGGCGACACGGCCGAGCAGGTCGAGCAGTGGCGCCGCGACCTGCTGGAGGCGATGGGACCGAGCGCCCAGGTCGTGCTCGACGCCGTGCCCGGCCTCGAACGGCTGGTCGGCGAGCTGCCGCCGGCGCCGGTGCTGGCTGCCGCCGAAACCCAACAGCGGTTCAACCTGGTGTTCCGTCGCCTGATGCGCGCGCTCGCCGGCCCGCGCCATCCGCTGGTGATCTTCCTGGACGATTTGCAATGGGCAGACAGCGCGTCGCTCGCCCTGATCGAGGTCCTGCTGACCGATCCCGATCTCGGCGGCCTTCTCGTGATCGGCGCCTATCGCGACAACGAGGTCTATGCCGGTCATCCGCTGGAAACTCTGCTGTCCAGCCTGGCGCGCGAGAGGGCGCCCAGCCGGCGTATCGTCCTGGCGCCACTGGAGCGCGCCAGCGTCATCCCTCTGATCGGAGACACGTTGCGGATCGACGTCGGCGAGGCCACGCCGCTCGCCGCCCTGGTGACGGCCAAGACCCTGGGCAATCCGTTCTTCGTGCGACAGTTCCTGCGCACGCTCGAGGAGAAGAAGCTCCTCGTCTTCGACGCGGCGGCGGCGCGCTGGACATGGGACGTGAGCCGGATCGAGCAGGAGCAGATTGCCGACAACGTGGTCGAGCTGGTCACCGGCCGCATTGCCCAGCTGGCACCCGCCAGCCAGCGCCTGGCGCGGATCGCCGCCGCGATCGGCAACCATTTCGATCTCGAGACGCTCGCCCTGGTGTCGGGCGACACGCCGCGCGAGACGGCGGCTGCGCTCGCCCAGCCGCTCGCCCAGGAAATCCTCGCGCCAATCGGCGAGGGCTACAAGTACGCCCGCTGGTCCGGCGTCACGCCGGAGTCGGACATTTCCTACCGCTTTGCGCACGACCGGCTGCAGCAGGCCGCCTACGCAATGATCCCGCCGGGAGAGCGGCCCCGGCTGCACGCCCATATCGGCGAGCTGATCCACCAACGCTCGACGCCGGCGCAGCGCGAGGACCGCCTTTTCGAGATCGTCGGCCATCTCAATCTCGCCGCCGCCCTGCCCGCGTCGCGCGAACGGCGCGCCGAGCTCGCCGAGCTGAACCTTCGCGCCGGTCAAAAGGCGCGCGGGTCGAACGCCTACGAGGCGGCACTGGCCCACTGCGCGGCCGGCCTGGGCCTCGTCGATGCCGAGTCCGATCCCCGCCTGCGCCACGCGCTCGGGGTCTCGCATATCGAGGCGATGTATCTCTGTGGCCGCTTCGAGGAGGCCGAGCGCCTCGCCCACGAACTGCTCGGGCGCACCGAACGGCCGCTCGACAAGGTTGCCGTTCTCGAGCAGCTCGTCCTGGCGCACACCACGCGCCTGCAATACCGCCGCGCGATCGATACCGCGCTGCAGGCGCTCGAGCTACTCGGCGAGAAGATACCCGGCTACCCCAGCCAGCTCCACGTGATGGCCGAGCTGGCCGGCACCAAGCTCGCGCTGGCCGGCAAGCGCGCCGACGACCTGCGGCGGCTGCCCCGCATGGTCGACCCGCGGAAGCTGGCCGCCATGCGCATCCTGATGCTGGCGACGGCTCCGGCGTACTTCGAGAACCAGAACCTTCTGCCGATCCTCTCGCTGCGCATGGTGCGGCTGTCGGTGCGCTACGGCAACGCCGCCCACTCCGCCTACGGCTACGTCATGTACGGGCTCGTGCTCTGTGGCGTCCTGAACGACATGGCGGGCGGGCTGGCCCTCGGCCGGTTCGCCCTGGAGGCAATCGACCTGTTCGATGCGCCGCAGGCGATTCGCGGCCGCGTCTCCATGGTGTTCGGCGGGTTCATCCTGCACTGGAACGGCCGTCTGGCCGAAACACTGCCGTTCTTCGCGGAAGGCGCGCACGCTTCCCTGGAGGCGGGCGACCTCGAGTTCCATGGCTACAACCGCTATGGCCATGCCTCCTACGCGTTCATGAGCGGCATGCCCCTCGACAAGGTGTCCGAGATTCTCGAGACCGGCTACCAGGCGGTGCTCCGGAACAAGCACGAGAAGACACAGCGCGTCTTCCGCATGGCGCGGCAGGCGGTGCGCGAGCTGCGTGGCAGCGCTGCCGCGGAGCCGGTGCCGGAAGCGCTGTTCGACGAGGCCTCCGAGGTCGCCTACTGGATCGAGCGCGACCGCATGGCGCTTGCCTACTACTACGAGTTCCGGCTGCTCAAGCAGTTCATGGCCCGGGACTACCAGGGCTGCATCGCCAGCGCCCGCGTGATCGACGAGAACTTCAACGTCGTGCTGGGCATGGCATTCTCCGCCTGGTACCTGCCCTACCAGTCGCTGGCGCTGATGGCGCTGATGCCGGGGATGAACCTGGCCGCCCGCCGGGCCGCCCAGCGCACCCTACGCCGCAACCAGCGGCGCCTGCGCACCTGGTCACGCCACGCGCCGCACAACTACCTGCACAAGCACAGGCTGCTGGAGGCCGAGCTCGCCCGGCTGAACGGACGCATCCTGGACGCGGAACGGTCGTACGACGAGGCGATCCGGCTTGCCGAGCGGCATGGCGCGCTGCCCGACGCGGCCCTCGCCCACGAGCTCGCCGGCGAGTTCGAGCTGGCGCGCGGCCGGACGACCGCGGGACGCGCCCATCTGCACGAGGCGCGTCAGGGCTATCGGCAGTGGGGCGCGATGGCCTGGGTCGACCTTCTCGAGCGGCGTCATGGCGAGACCTTCGGCGCGGCGCGCGAAGGCACCGCGACGCCGGGGGCGATGACGGCGCTTTACACCAGCGAGACCAAGGGCATGCTCGACGTCGCCGCCATCACGCGCGCCGCCGGCGCCATTTCCGGCAAGATCCTGGTCGACGATGTCGTCGCCGAGGTCCTCGCGGCCTCGGTGGTCAATGCCGGCGCAACCCGCGGCCTGCTCCTGCTGGCGCGCGGCGGCGAGCTCGCCCTCCTGGGCGAGATGACGGGCGGTGTCCGTACGCAGGCCCTCGGCCCGCGGCCCTTCGCCGGCTCCGGCAAGGGACCCGAGCGGCTGATCAACTACGTCGCCCGTACGCGCGAAAGCGTGGTGCTCGACGACGCGACTCGCGACGAGACCTACGGCGCCGATCCCTTCATCGTCGCCCACCGGCCGCTGTCCATCCTGTGCATGCCCCTGCTTGGCCGAGGCGAGCTGGTGGGCGTGCTCTATGTCGATAACGGGCTCGCCCGCGGCGCCTTCACCGCGAACCGCATCCAGACCCTGGGGATGCTGGCGTCCCAGGCCGTGATCTCGCTCGACAACGCGCGGCTGTACCAGGAGATCCGCGCCCATGCCGAAGCCCTCGAGCTCAACGTCAGGGAGCGTACCCGCGAGCTCGAGGATGCCTATGGCCGGCTGAGGGAGATCTTCGGCAAGTACGTGCCGCGCCGCGTCGCCGAGGCGATCGTCGCCGGCCAGGGCTCGCTGCGCCCGACCCAGACCGAGGCGACCATCCTCTATTCCGACATCCAGGACTTCACCGGCATCGTCGAACGGCTGTCGCCCGACCGCGTGGTCGACATGCTGAACGAGTACTTTCCCAGGGTGATCGAGCCGATCGACCGCAACGGTGGAATCGTGAACCAGTTCCTCGGTGACGCCATGCTGGTTACCTTCAACATTCCGATTGCCGATCCGCAGCATGCCGACAAGGCGCTGCGCACGGCGCGCGACATCCAAGATCTGGTGACCGGGCGCACTTTCGCCGGCATCGAGCTGGTGACGCGCATCGGCATCAACACCGGCAATGTCATCGCCGGCAATGTCGGTTCGGGAGGACGCCTCAACTACGCGGTCTACGGCGATGCCGTGAATCTCGCCGCCCGCCTCGAGCAACTCAACAAGAGCTACGGCACGCGCATCCTGGTCTCCGGCACGACGGTGGAGAGGCTGGGCGACACGACGGGGCTCCTGCCGGTAGGCGACGTCGTGGTGCGGGGCAAGTCGGTGCCCGTGCAGATCTACCGCCTCGACTAGCCCGGTGACGTTTCCCGCACGCCATCCGCCCGTCGAGAGCGGCAATCAACAGGACTGTCTCCCTCCGGTCTATCGCGCGTCGCGGAATTCCTCGTTCAGCCGATCGGTGACCAGCATGTGACCCGCCTTGTGGGTGATGCAGAAGGGCGGCCTGGCCGCCTCGATCACGGTTTGCGGCGTCACCCCGCAGGCCCAGAACAGCGGCACCTCGCCGGCACGGATGTCGGGCTCGCCGCCGAACTCGGGCCGATCGATGTCGGCGATTCCGATCGCGGCGGGATCGCCGAAATGGATCGGTGCGCCGTGCACGCGCGGGAAGCGCGCGGTGATCTCGATGGCGCGGATGGCGTTGGGCACGGTGAAGTTGCGCATCGACACCACCATCTTGCCGTGCAGGCGGCCGGCCGGCGCGGTGTCGAGGCCGGTGCGATAGGTGCACACCTTCCTGCCCTGCTCGATGTGGCGGATCGGGACGCCGGCGTCGAGCAGCGCCGACTCGAACGAGTAGGAGCAGCCCAGGGCGAAGGCCACCAGGTCGTCGCGCCACAGGTGGCTGATGTCGGTCTCCTCCGACACCGGCACACCGTCGCGGAACACCCGGTAGCGCGGCAGGTCGCGACGGACGTCGATGTCGTCGCCCAGGCCCGGCAAGGCGGGATCGCCGGGCTCGCTGCGCGCGATCAACGGGCAGGGCTTGGGATTGGCGGCGCAGAAGGCCGCGAACTCCTCGGCCCAGTCGGACGGCAGGATCGCCAGATTGGCCTGCACGTGGCCGGGCGCCAGCCCCGTGGTCACGGTGCTGTGGCGGCCGGCGCGGATTTCTTCACGCAGGAACCTCGCGGAGTCGATCCCTGTCGGTAGGGTTGGCGCGTTCATCCCGGTTCTCCCGCGGCACCTGGCAACGGGCACATCCTCGCCCGGCAAGGCACCGGCAAACAAGGGGCCGGGATCGCGGCAGCCCGCTGCACGATTGCTTTCGCCTCGTCTCCGCCCCTACGCTCTCCCGAGGCTCGAGGGCTCAGCAATGCATTGGCGAATTCGAGTTGCCCGTCCGGATGACGCGGCGGAGGTGCACCAGGTCATTGTGGCGGCGCTTCGGGAAACCAATGCCAGGGACTATGCGGCGAGCGTCATCGCACGCCTCGAGGAAAGCTTCAGCCCGGCCGAGGTGCGGAGCATGATCGACACCAGAAAGTCGTTCGTGGCCCTGGCGGGATCGCGAATCGTCGGGACCGCCGCGCTGGACGGCAGCGTGGTTCGCACCGTGTTCGTGGCCCCGGACGTCCAGGGGCGGGGCATGGGCAGGCTCCTGATGGCGGAGGTCGAGAAGGCGTCTCGCGAAGCTGGCATCGAGATCCTGACCGTACCCGCCTCCCTGACAGGCGAGCCCTTCTACGCGAAGCTCGGCTTCAAGGCGGTGCGGGAAACCTGCTACGAGGACGCGCGCACCATCATCATGGAGCGCGCCCTCGGCGAAGAGCCCGCCGCCAGGTGACCGACCCGGTTGTGACGCCGCTGCTGTCGTCCCGAGCGAGGCGCCTGCTGCGCAAGCGCCGCAAGCGCGGGACCTTCTCTGCGACCTCGGAGACCTCGCGCTACGGCGCCTCGCCGGCCGCCGTCACTCGGCGGCCTGCGGGATCTCCTTCGCGCGGATCGTGGCGATCTTGGCTTGCGCCCGCGCACGGCGCTCGTCGAAGCGCGCCAGCCGGCGCTGCGGGTTGGGGCGGGCGACGTTGCCTTCCACCCCCGGATCCTTCTGCGAGCCGACCCAGCCGTGCGCGGCGATGTCGAAGATGATGCCGTCGAGGTCGGTATGCTTGACCTCGTAGCCGTTCGGGTTGTTGGTGTCGCCCATGATCCAGGTCGCGCCGGTGTTGCGCACGATCTTGCCCTGCTCCACCACGTCGTCGACCCAGAAGCCGATATGGTGGATGCCGACATAGTCCACCCCGGTGCCCTGGGAGGCCTCGTCGCTCTTGAAATGGAGGATGGCGAGGTTGACGACGCCGTCGGTCAGGAACACGCCCTCGGCCAGCGGGCCGTCGAGCTCCGTGACCTCCTCCAGGCCCATCGCCTGCTTGTAGAACTCGGCGGTCTCCCACGGGTCCTTGACGCTGAGCGCGATGTGGCGGATGCGGCCTCTGGTCTGAGCGGTCATGAATTGGCTCCCTTCCATCAGCGATCGACCGGGAAGTGTAGCGGGAATCCGACCGGCAACCTAGAGCCCGCTCGCCGCCACGGCGCCGTCGGATGTGCGCCATCGGATGTGCGGCTCGTTCGCCCGCTTGCCGCTATACTCGCGATCCTGTGGGTGCGCGCAACGCACCGGAACGACCGGCCGGTATCGGAGGGGAGATGACCGACACGACTGATCTGCTCGCGCGGCGCAACGCCGCCCTGGGGGTGGGCGCGCCGCTGTTCTACGAGGTGCCGCTGCATATCGTGCGCGGCGACGGCATCCACCTGTTCGACGCCGACGGCCGCCGCTACGTCGACATGTACAACAACGTGCCGTGCGTCGGCCATGCCAACCCGCACGTCGTCGAGGCGATGGCGCGCCAGCAGGCGACGCTGAACGTGCACAGCCGCTACCTGCACGAGGGCGTCGTGGCGTTCGCGGAGCGCCTGGCCGCGCTGCACGGCCCCGAGATCGAGAGCGTCATCCTGAGCTGCAGCGGCACCGAGGCCAACGAGGTGGCGCTCCGCATGGCGCGCTTCGCCACCGGCAAGCGCGGCATCCTGTGCACCAACGCGACCTATCACGGCAACAGCGAGCTGGTGGGCTCTCTCAACCGCCTCAGCCAGCAAGCCGATCCGAAAGCGAACCCGGCGGTGCGCAGCTTCGCCTTCCCGGAGAAGTATCGGCCGATCGCCGCCAACCTCGGCGAGGCCGAGCTGTGCGACGCCTACCTGGCCGGGCTCGGCGAGGCGATCGCCGCCCTGCAGGCCAACGGCGAGGGCGTCGCGGCGCTGATCGTCTGCTCGATCCTCGCCAACGAAGGCCTGCCCGACATTCCAGCGGGCTTCATGCCGCGCGCTGCCGCGATGGTCCGCGCCGCCGGCGGCCTGGTGATCGCCGACGAGGTGCAGGCGGGCTACGCGCGCACCGGCACCTGGTGGGGCTACGAGGTGACCGGCTTCACGCCGGACATCGTCGTCACGGGCAAGCCGATGGGCGCCGGCCTGCCGCTCGCCGCCACCGCGGCGAGCCGCGCGCTGGTCGAGACGTTTCGAGCCAAGACGCGCTACTTCAATACCTTCGCCTCCTCGCCGCTGCAGGCGGCGGTCGGCATGGCGGTGCTGGACGAGATCGAGACCCGCGACCTGCGCGGCAACGTGACGAAGGTCGGCGCCGCGCTCAAGGCGTCGCTGACCCAGCGCAAGGGCGCCAGCGCCGCAATCGGCGACGTGCGCGGCCACGGCCTGTTCGTCGGCGTTGAGCTGGTGAAGCCGGCCGACGGGTCGCCCGACATGGAGATCGCCAAGCGGGTGATCAACCGGCTGAAGGACAAGGGCTTCCTGACCAGCAACGCCGGCGCCTTCGCCAACGTCGTGAAGCTCAGGCCGCCGCTGGTGTTCTCGCACGAGGACGCCGCCCAGTTCCTCGACGCCTGGGACGAGACCATCGCCGAAGTCGCGGCATGAGCGAGGCCGGGCAGGCCTATGCGCCGGCCGCCCGGCAGGCGCTGGCGGCATTCGGCGTCGCGCCGGCCGAGGTGCGCTTCGTGAACATGAGCGAGAACGTCACCTTCCGCGTGACCGATTCGCGCGACGGCGCGCTGCTGGTGCTGAGGCTGCACCGGCCGTGGTACCACGACATCGAGGAGCTGAAGTCGGAGCATCAGTGGACGCGTGCCCTGGTCGAGGCTGGCGTGGCGGCGCCCGAGCCGCTGCTGACGACGGCCGGCGACAGCTTTACGCAGGTCGACGTCCCGGCAACCGGCGAGCGGCGCTGGGCTGGCCTGGCGCGCTGGGTGAACGGCGAGCTGCTGGATCATGTCGTGAAGCGGGAAACCGACCCGGCCGCGACCCTGCGTTACTTCGGCCAGCTCGGCAGCCTCATGGCGGCAATGCACGACCAGGCGACCGGCTGGACGCCGCCTTCCGGCTTCAGGCGACACGCGCTCGACGCGGACGGGCTGATGGGTCCGGCGCCGTTCTGGGGCCCGTTCTGGGACCACCCCATGTTCTCCGCCGACCAGCGCGATCTGCTGCTGCGGACGCGCGACACGCTGCACGCCGCGCTGATGCGCTACGGCAAGCCGGCGCGCACCTTCAGCCTGATCCATGCCGACCTGCATCCGCGCAACGTGGTGATCCACGGCAGCCATGCCGCGGTCATCGATTTCGACGACGCCGGCTTCGGCTGGCACCAGTACGATCTCGCCGTCGCCCTGGTCTCGTACCAGGACGACGGCGCGTTCCCGGCGATCCGCGATGCCTGCATCGCCGGCTATCGCTCGGTGCGGGCGATCAGCGACGGCGATCTCGCCCTGCTGCCGATGTTCCTGCTGATCCGCGACCTGGCGCAGATCGGCTGGTGCGGCCAGCGTCCCGAGCTGCCGCGCGCCGACAACCTGGCGCGCCTCAGCGAGCGCGTCTGCCGGATCGCGGCGCGCTTCGAGCCCGTTTGCTGACGGGCGCCATTACGGGAAAGACCTCCAGCAGGCCGGCGCGCACCGGGATGGCGTGAGATGACAGTCGGTCATGGCTGGGGCACGCCACTGGAGTGGCGTGCCCATAGCCGCTGACATTGGTCGAAGACCCGACAAGTTCCTCATCCTGAGGAGGCCGCGTAGCGGCCGTCTCGAAGGATGGGCTGCATACGAAGTCGCCGAAGCAGGTGTCGCAGCACCCGGTTTGTTGCCGACCCGTCGAGACGCGGCCCTCCAGGCCGCTCCTCAGGGCGAGGTCCCCTTGTAATTTGGCGCCTATGAGGCGTCGCGCCCCCAGCACACTCACGGAAGGGCGGGCCAACGGCCCGCCCTTCGCCCCGTGCAGCGCCGCTCAGCCCGGCCAGTTCGCCCGCATGCGGTCGACCTCGGCCTGGGTCGGCCGATACGGCGGCGCCTTGGGGTCGAAGCTCTTCCAGCCTTCCTTGCGATACTCGGCATCGCGCAGGACGGGATCGACCGGCTTGTAGCCCGCCATGATCGCTTCGGCGCGGCTCGCCTGGGCGTCGGGCACGCGCGCCGTCACCAGGGTGCCGCCCCGCCGAACCGCCTCGGAGTACACGTCGGCGTGGAGGCGATCCTCGCCGGCATCGATCAAGGCGCCGGCGACCCCGCCGGTCGCCGCGCCCGCCGCCGCACCGACGGCGGTGGCGGCGAGCCAGCCCGCGGCCACCACGGGACCGAGCCCGGGAATGGCGATCAGGCCGAGCCCTGCCAGCAGGCCGGCCGCCCCGCCGACGGCGCCGCCCATGCCGGCGCCCTTTGCCGCATCGGAGACTTCATCGACGTCGGCGTACTGGGCGCTCACGTGCTTGTTGGCGACCAGGCTGATGTCCTTGGTCGGGATGCCGGCGGCCGCGAGGGCGTCGACGGCCGCGTTGGCCTGGGCATAGGTGTCGTAGACTCGGCTCAAGGTCTTCATGCGTGCATCCTCCTACTGCTGGGCCGTCGTGACGACGTTGCCCTTGTAATCGATGGCGATCTGGACGGGCTTGCCTTCGTGCTGGGCGGTACCGCGCCAGATGCCGTCGTCGTCCTTCTTCAGCGACGACACGTTGGCGAGGCCGTGCGCGACGGCGCGATCCTTGGCCTGTCCCTCGGTAAAGCTGTTGGAGCCCTTGAGCGGTGCGCCCGGCTCCGCCTTGCGCGGCGCATAGACGTCGGCCTTGCAGGCAGTCATGAACTCGGCCCGGGTGATCCTTCCATCGGACACTTGAACCTTGTCGCCGATGCGCATCAACGCGACGTAGCGGACGGACTCGCCATCGGACAGAACGCCGTCGGCGTTGGCATCGGCCTTCTTCCACATGTCCTGGCACTCGGCATCGCTGGCGGACCAGGCCGGCGCAGCGAAGCCGATGGCGGCCAATGCCGCGATCGCAACAAACCTGTTCATCGATGACTCCCGTTGAAAGGGGCGAACGTTCCCCGTCCCCTCAACGCGCCTCGCCGCAACGGTTGCCAGCACCCGTGAAATAGTGGCTCGCGCAGTCCGCTCGACAGAAGCACCGCACCCTCGGGAGCGATCGCGATCACCAGTGTCCATTGGCAACGAAACCGACGGGGCCTCGTTGACGCGCGAGAATCGTTCGCCAGCCGAGGTGCCCGTGAAGCAGAAGCCACCCAAAGTCATGCGATCCGCCAATGGCCGCTCCGGCGGCGAGACGCACCAGACCACGACGTCGGACAAGCAGGCGCTGACGACCAACCAGGGCGTCCCGATCGCCGACAACCAGAACTCCCTCAAGGGCGGCGTGCGCGGCCCGACGCTCCTCGAGGATTTCGTCCTTCGCGAGAAGATCACGCACTTCGACCACGAGCGCATTCCCGAGCGCATCGTCCACGCGCGCGGCAGCGGCGCGCACGGCTACTTCCAGCCGTTGAAGAACCTGTCGCGGCTGACCCGCGCCTCGTTCCTGCAGGATCCGTCGAAGCGGACGAAGGTGTTCGTGCGGTTCTCGACCGTGGCGGGCGGCGCCGGCTCGGTCGACACGCCGCGCGACGTGCGCGGCTTTGCCGTCAAGTTCTACACCGACGAAGGCAATTTCGACCTGGTGGGCAACAACATCCCGGTCTTCTTCATCCAGGACGCGATGAAGTTTCCCGACCTGGTGCACTCCGTGAAGATGGAGCCGGATCGCGGCTTCCCGCAGTCGGCCTCGGCGCACGACACTTTCTGGGATTTCGTCAGCCTGATGCCCGAGAGCATGCACATGCTGATGTGGGCGATGTCGGATCGCGGCATCCCGCGCTCGCTGCGCCACATCGAGGGCTTCGGCGTCCACACCTTCCGCCTGGTCAATGCCAAGGGGGTCTCCACCTTCGTGAAGTTCCACTGGCGGCCCGGCCTGGGCATGGCCTCGACCCTGTGGGACGAAGCGGTGAAGATCGCCGGCGCCGATCCCGACTATCATCGCCGCGATCTCTGGCAGGCGATCGACTCGGGCGACTTCCCGGAATGGACGCTCAACATCCAGGCATTCGACCAGGTGACGGCCGACGAGCTCGACTTCGACATCCTCGACCCGACCAAGATCATCCCGGAGGAGACGATCCCGCTGACGCCGATCGGCCGCATGGTGCTGACGGCGAACCCGGTGAACTTCTTCGCCGAGACCGAGCAGATCGCCTTCCATCCCGGCCACATCGTGCCGGGCATCGACTTCACCCCCGACCCGCTTCTGCAGGGACGGCTGTTCTCCTACCTCGACACCCAACTGTCGCGGCTCGGCGGGCCGAACTTCCACGAGATCCCGATCAACCGGCCGGTCTGTCCCATGCGCAACTTCCAGCGCGACGGCCACATGCGGATGAACCTGCAGCCCGGCCGGGTGAACTTCGAGCCGAGCTCGCTCGATCCGGGCAGCCCGCGCGAGAACCCGGTGCGGGGCTTCTCAAGCTTCCCCGATCCGGAGGGCGGGCCGAAGCTGCGCCAGCGGCCGGCGACTTTCGCCGACCACTACTCGCAGGCCCGGCAGTTCTGGCGATCGATGACGCCGCCCGAGCAAGGCCATATCGTGAATGCCTTCACGTTCGAGCTGAGCAAGGTCGAGACGCCGGCGATCCGCAAGCGCATGCTCGGTCACCTCGACCTCGTCGAGCCGGCGCTGGGCAAGCGGGTCGCGGCGGCGATGGGCATGACAGGGCAGGCCGAGCGCCTCATGCCGGCGGTGACGCCGCGCGACGATCTTCCGCCTTCCCCGGCTCTCAGCATCGTCGCCAAGACCCTCGAGACGTTGAAGGGGCGCACAGTCGCGGCGCTGGTGACGGACGGCAGCGATGCGGCCCTCCTTCAAAAGGTCCGCCTGGCCGTCAGGAAGGAAGGCGGGCAGCTCGAGGTGGTGGCACCGCGGATCGGCGCCCCGAAGGACGGCATCGTCCCCGACAGGCAGCTCGACGGGGCACCGTCGTGCCTGTTCGACGCCCTCGTCGTGCTGCCCTCGCGCGACGGCGCGCGGGAGCTGCTCGGCGCGGCCGCGGCCGTCGACTGGCTGCGCGACGGCTTCGCGCACCTGAAGGCCATCGGCTTCAGTGGGGATGCCGGGCCGCTGCTCGCCAAGGCTGGCATCGAGGCCGATCCCGCCCTGGGCGTCGTCGCCCTCGACGGCAGTCGCGGGCTCGACGCCTTCCTGGCGGCCGCGCGAAAATACAAGATCTGGGACCGCGAGCGGCTGGTCCGGCCGCAGCCTTAGGCCGCTGCCCCGTCAGGCCGTGCGATAGCGGCCCTCGGCGTCGACCGCCACACGGCCGTTCTCGATCAGCTCGTCGAGATGCTGCGCGATGGTGCGTCTCTCTGCGTCGTCGACCCAGAGCTCCTGGATGTGCGGCGGGTAGAGCAGGCGCCGGGCAACGAGCTCGTCGAGCGTGAGCGGCGCGGCCTCGAGCCATCCCAGCAGACGCCGCTCGCGCTCGTCGATCTTGCCGGCGAACGCCGCAAGGTCATGCAGGAAGCGGTCGCGGTCGGTGTAGACGCCGCGGTGGTGCGAGGTCACCCAGACCCGCGCCGGAATCTCGGGCAGGCGCTGCAGGGTGCGGCGGAAGTCGCCCAGGTTGGAGGTGGCATCGCCATAGTACGGGCCGAAGCCGGTGAGATCGATGTCGCCGATGAAGGCGACGCCCTCGGGCTCGACCAGCAGCACGCAATGGCCCGCCGTGTGGCCCGGCATGTGGAAGGCGCGCACGCGGCTGCCGCCCAGCTCCCAGATCATGCCGTCGCGATAGGCGATCGCATCGGGACGCGGCGCGTAGAAGAAGTCGCGCTGGAACTTGGCGAGCATCGCCGGCAGGCGCGCCTCGCTGCTGCCGTAGGAGGCGGCGAGCCCTGCCCAGCTGCGTGCCGCCGCGAGGTCGCGCTCGTGCACGTGCACGGCCGCCTTCGGGAGGCGGTGCAGGCCCGCCATGTGATCCTCGTGCACGTGCCCCAGAACGACCAGCTCGGTGGAGTCGAACGCCGGGCCGATGTGATTGGCGACGATCGGCGTGTCGAACGCGACGCGCGTGTCGGCGCCCTCGATCATCACCTGGTTGCCGTCGGGATACTTGCCGCTCTTGTCGCCGAGGAAGACCGTGACGCGGCCGAACTCGGCACGCTGGGGAACGAAACGCTGCAGCAAGGAACGGTACCGGGTTGGAGGTGCGGGTGCAGGCGGAGCTTGCTGCTTCTAGCCAACGCCGGGCGCCGGCTCAATGGGAGTCAGGAGAGCCGGACGGCCGCCGCCTCCAGCATGTCGGCGAGGAGGTCGGCCAGGCGCTCGTGGTCCTCCCCGCCGTCGATCTGGGCCGACACGAACAGCCCGTCGGCGGTCGCCATGGTGATCCTGGCCAGCATCTCTGGCAGGCGGTCCGCACGGTGCCCGGGACGGCGCGGCAGCACCTGTCGCCAGAAATCGGCCATGTTGGCGATCACACGCCGGCGGATCTGCTTGAACAGGCGACGCGCCTGCATCTCGCCCGGCTGGCGCTGCAGGGACAGCACCAGGCCGAGTCGCCAGAACTCCGGGTTGGACGCGATGCTCGCGATCGCCGAGCGGATGCGCCGGGCCACCTCGTCGCGGCGCGAGGCGTTTGCCGCCGGTGCGGACCAGCCCGGCAGGCTGGCCGACCATTGTGCGAAGCTGTGCTGGATCATCGCCGCGAACAGCGCGTCCTTGTCGGCGAAGTGCCAGTAGACGGAGCTGGCCGGCAGGCCAGAACGCTCGACCACCTTCGAGATCGACGTGCCCTGGTAGCCGAGCTCGTGCGCCAGCGCGAAAGTCGCGTCGAGGATGCGCAGCCGTGACTCGGCGCCGCGCCGCCTCGGCTGGCGCGCAGCGGCCTCCGCCTTGCCGTGCGCGGCGCGCCCGCCGGCCTGCTTGCGTCGCTCGGTCGTCGCCCCCTTCGCCACTTTTGCCTTGCCGATCAATCCTGTAGTGATCATACCATTATGGAGCGATCACTCCACATTTCAAGCGAAGCGGAGGAACGGCATGGGCGCGCGCACAGGATCGCAGTTTCTCGAGGGACTGCGCCGGACCAGGCGGGAAATCTGGGTCGACGGCGAGAGGATCGGGGACGTCACCAGCCATCCCAAGCTGCGCGGCGGCGCCGAGAGCCTGGCCGCCATGTTCGACCGCCAGCACGCCTACGCGGCCGAGTGCCTTTACACGGATCCCGAAAGCGGCCAGCCGACCAACGTCAGCCACATGATGCCGCGCTCGCGGGACGCGCTGCGCCAGCGCCATGCGGGGCTGGTGCGGCTGTCGGAGGGCTCGATGGGCATCATGGGCCGCACGCCCGACTACATGAACATGAAGTTCGCCGCCTTCGCCTCGGCGCCTCGCGTGTGGGCCGGCGCCGACGGGCGCAACGCGCGCGGCGCCGAGAACCTGGTGCGGTTCCAGCGCCGCCTGGCCGAGCACGACATCGCGCTCACCCACACGATCATCCAGCCGACCACCGACAAGCGGACCGACGCCCGGATCCTCGGCAACAAGGTCACCATCCGCAAGGTCGGCGAGACGTCCGACGGCATCGTCGTCCGCGGGGCGCGCGTGCTCGCTACCCTGGCACCCTATGCCGATGAGCAGACGGTGTATCCGGGCCAGCCCATCCCGGCCGGGGCGACCGACTATGCCCTGGCCTTCGCCATTCCTCTCGACACGCCCGGCCTCAAGTTCCTGTGTCGCGACTCGGCGTCGGCGCCCGGTGCCGACCCGTTCGACAAGCCATTGTCATCGCGCTTCGACGAGCAGGATGCGTTCTGTATCTTCGACGACGTGGTGGTGCCGCGCGACCGCGTGTTCATCGACGGCGATGTCGAGATCTACAACTCGATGCGCGAGACCGGCTACGCGATCAGCATGGTCACCCAGTCGACCGTCCGCGCGCTCACCAAGCTCGAGTTCGCCTATGGCCTGGCCACGCGCATGGCCGAGCTGATCGGCGACCATTCGCCGGCCACGACCGAGATGCTGGGCGAGCTGGCCTGCTACGTGCGCCTGACCGCGAACGCCGTGGAGCTGTCGCTGGAGCAGGCGAGCGAGCGAACCGACGGCATATGGTTTCCCAATGGCGCGGCGCTCGAGCCGATGCGGGCGATGCTGCCCGTGTGGATGCCGCGGGTGGCGGAGATCATCACGCTGATCGGCAGCCACAACCTGCTGACGACGCCGAGCCGCGCCCAGCTCGACGACCCTGTCCTGCGGCCGCTGATCGACGAGATGCTGGGCGGCGCCGACGGCGTTCCCGCCGACGAGCGGGCGGCGGTGTTCCGCCTGGCCTGGGATTTCGTCGGCTCGTCCCTCGCCGGCCGCGGCTTCCTGTACGAGCGCTTCTATCTGACCTCGGCGACGCGCAACAAGCAGATGATGCAGCGCTTCTTCGATCGCAGCCGCCCGCTGGCCCTGCTCGACGACATGCTGTCGCGGGCCAAGGCTGGCTCCGCATAGAGCGCAGGCGTCCGGCACGGCCATCGACGCCTCGGGCGTCGGGAGTTTCGCAGGTTCCTCGGTCGGGCGACTTCGGCGCGCGGCCGTCGCGAAATCGGGGAAACATATCGACGGCTTCGCGCAATCCGAGGGCAACGCGCTCCCGATACTCTCCCATCATCGACGGACGGCATCCCGCCGCCGCGACAGAAACGGGAGAGTGTCATGCAGAGCAAGATCGTCGAGCTGGACCTGAACGAGATCGAGGCCGTGACCGGCGGCGCCACCTACGCCACGCTGTCGTCGAGCACGATGCTGCAGAGCAGCTACACCGCGACGGCGTATGTCAGGCCGACCTACACCAACACGAGCACGAGCTTCACGTCCTCGTCCCTCCTGAGCGCCCCCTCGCTCAAGCTCATCTGAGTCGACGAAGACCTCGGGCGCGGCGCCCTCCCGGCGGGGAGAGGCGCCGCCGCCGTTTCCGGTATCGTGGTGCACACCGGCGTGTCGGGGATCCTCGCCGTGCCGGACGATGCCTAGGCCGCGACCGGCGCGATGGCCTTCTCGACGAACTTCCTGGCATCGAAATCCTCGGCCACCTTCATGTCGTTGCCGATCAGCTTCTCGACGTCGATGCTGGCGTATTCCATCACGCCCATGTCGCCCAGCGCCTTCTGCACCTTGGGCCCGAAGAGGCCGATCTCCTTCAGGATCGGCACGATGCGCGTGAAAAGGCGCGTGCGGAAGGCCTGCATGGCCCCCGACTCGTAGGCGTACTTGACCAGCTCGTCGACCGGCAGGCCGGAGCGTTCCCAGACCTCGGCCTGGTTGAAGCGGTCGCGCATGAAGTAGAGCGCCTCGACGGCGAACTCCTCGCGCTCGGCCCGCTCGTGATCCGACAGGTGCGGGTAGCACTCGCGCAGCGCCATGCGGCCGAACGTGACGTGACGCGCCTCGTCCTGCATGACGTAGGCGTTGATCGAGGCGGCGAGGTTGTTCTGGGCGCTGTCGCGGATGCGCTGGAAGGCGGCGAGCGCCAGCCCCTCGATCATGACCTGCATGCCGAGATAGGTCATGTCCCAGCGCCGGTCGCCGAGTGTCTGCTCGAGCAGGTTCTGCAGCGAAGGCGTTATCGGGTAGGCGGCCTTGAACTTCTCGTGGATCAGCCGCTTGTAGGCCTCGACGTGGCGCGCCTCGTCCATCACCTGGGTGGCGGCGTAGAACTTGGCGTTCATGTCGGGCACCGTGCCGACGATCTTGGCGGTGGCAATCAGTGCGCCCTGCTCGCCGTGCATGAACTGGCAGATCGTGTGGCACTGCAGGTTGAAGCGCAGCCAGCTCTTCTCCTTCTCGGTGAGCTTCGCCCACACCGGCGAGCCGAAGATCGGGATGGTCTCGTCGGCGAGGCCCATCGGGTTGTCCTCGAACAGCTCCTGCGTCCAGTCGATCCGGCTCGACGCGTCCCACTGCTGCGACTTGCCCTTCTCGTAGAGGCCCAGGAGGTTGGCCGAGCCGTCGTCGTACTCCCAGTTGAACAGAACCTCAGTCTGGCCGTCGAAGTGCCATTGCGTGATGTCGACAGGCAGCTGATAAAGCCTTTGCGTGGTCACGGGTCCTCCTCGTTGGCGTCGTGCAGTTGCGCATCAGCAGATAAATTGACGCCTGTGTCATTTCTTGCGGAGGTAACCACACAGTCAATGCGGGAACATGGCATTGATCCAAATCAATTGGCAGCAGGTGGGGTCCCGTAAGGATCAAATGATCGCCGGCTTGGACCGGAGCACCAGCCATGCACCTCTCACGCAGGCTGAATTCCGCCCGTGCAGCTGCTGGATCAGTCCCTCATTTCGCCGACCTGTCATCCAGCTCAGGCGGGTAGACCCGCCCTACGAAGACCCTCCGCATAAAGTGCAGGATGCTTGGGATCCCGATAGGGGCCCATGACGTCCCCGAGGTTTGACAGGCTCAACCTCGGATCGAATGTCCGCAGCCGGGCGCACAGCTTCCCAGCGTCCGCCAGCCTGCCTGCCATCGCCGCAGCGGCGGCAGCGATGCGCAAGCCCTCATGGGTATCCGGAGGCCTTCGCAGCCCCCTTTCAGCCCACACGCTTGCCTCTTCGTAACGGCCCGCCATGTAGTGGGCGTGTGCCACCGCGGTCTCCCATCCGGCGAACCCGCGATCGAGCGGGCTCAGCCGCATTGCCCGCTGGAAGTGCTCGATCGCTCGATTGCTTCGACCCGACCACACATTGATCCAACCGCTCCATCCCCAGACGATCGCGGCATTGGGATTGAGCGCAATGGCATGGTCGAGGTACGCCGCCCCCGACTCCAGATCTCTCACCCCGAGAGCGAGGGCAAATCCAGCCGTGCCAACTGCGATGGCGTCGTTCTGGTCCAGCATCCAGGCCCTTCGCGCCAGCCGGTTCGCCTCGTCGATGTCCGCCGGCGTTATGACACCCCACCGACCGCCCCGACGCACCGCATAGCACACCGCTGCCCTCGCATGGGCCACGGCAGATTTCGGATCGAGCTCGATCGCCCGCAGAAAGAGCGCCAGCGCATCCTCGACGGCTGGTTTGGTCATCGAGTGGAGGCTCGCGCGTCCACGAAGGACGAGGTCATAGGCGTCGAGCCGTTGGGTCGGCTTGTGCAGCGCACGTTCGATCTCGGCGCGATCCAGCCGAGGCATCAAGCTGCCGACGATGCGCGACGTCATCTGGTCCTGAAGCTCGAAGACGTCCTCGATGCCGCCCTCGAAGTGCTCGGACCACAGATGTACACGCGTCGCAGCCTCGACAAGCTGGCCGGTTATGCGAATCCGATCTCTCGATTTGCGGACACTTCCTTCCAGGACGTACCGGACGCCGAGTTGCTGACCGACTCGCTTCACGTCGACATCGCCATCCCGGAACGTGAAGCTCGAATTCCGGGCGATAACGAACAGCCAGCGAATGCGCGACAGGGCGTCGATGATGTCCTCGCCGAGACCGTCGATGAAGTACTGCTGCCCGTCATGGCCGCTCAGATTTCGAAATGGCAGGACGGCGATCGACGGCCTGTCCTGCAACGCGAGAGCCGGCGCGCTCTCCGTCACAGGCTCGCCGCTCGATGCAACGGCTGTCGGCACGATCAACCGATAGCCGCGACGATGCCGCGTCTCCACGAAGCGGGGGTTGCGCGGATCGTCATCGAGAGCGCGCCGCAGCTTCTGCACGCACGCGGTCAACGCGTCGTCGCCGACCGCCTTGCCGTCCCACAGCCGGTCGATCAGCTCCTGCTTGGTCACGATCTCGGTGGGCCGCTCGGCCAAGAGCGCCAGCAGGCCGAGCACGCGCGGCGTCAGCTTGACCTCGGCGTCGCCGCGCCACAGCCGACCGGCGCCGGAGTCGAACCGATAGTCCCCGAACGCCATCGGGCGTGACGTCGTCGCTTCGACGGAAGTTGGCCGGTTCCCCGTCATTACTTCCCGCTCTCGGAGGCGAAGACTGTCGCATTCGCCTCGCCTCCTTTCAACCGGCGAGCGATCGACGGAGGAGAAGATGACTCGCCTCACCTGGCGGACGGTTGGGGTCCTTGTCGCGACACTCAGTGGTCTCGGATCGGCCGCCGCCCTCGCCAAATACCCAACGAAACCGTCCGCCGAGACCGCCTGCCAGGCGGCCCTCTTCGAAGGCTACGTTCCGATCTTCCAGGACCGGGACACGTTGCCCAAGGACGGAGTCTTCGCCATCGCCCTCCAGCCGATGGCCGACGTCGTCTTCTTCGTGCGGTCGAGCGGCGCGATGACGTCCGGCTACGGCGGGCTCGTAACCTTCGAGAACCTGCCGGCCGGCCGCTACGCCATCATCCTGTCCCAGCCGGCCAGGCTCGACGCGGTGCAGCAGCGCCCCTTCCAGGCGATCCCGGTTGCCGAGTGGAGCGACGAGCCGGGCTGCCCGGGCATGGCGGAGATCGCTGTCGAGGGCGGACCACTCACGCTGCAACTGAGTGGTGCCGAAACGCCTTCGATCATGGTCGCGGTACTCAGGCTCCCCGATTGACGCCGGCCCGCGCTCCGGTTTCGCGCCGATCACGGCGGCCCCAGCCAGTCGCTGGCGCGCACGGCAACCCCTCAACTGTCAGTACCGCTCGTAGCTCTTCTCCTCGACAATCTCCGACGCGAGAAGCTCGCTGATCTTACGCTTGATCGCCGCCCTTCGATCGTTCTGCCGATAGACCGAGCGGGCGAGGACGACGAACTCGTCGTCGAACCGTCCCGCCGCCTCCCTGCGTCGCAGCGCGTCCTCGACGTCCCACAATGCCTCGTTGACGGTGCGCAGCGCCGCCTTCCTCGCCGCCAGATCGGGCGACGCGGCGAGCTGCGGGCCGGCAATGGCGGCGAGCAGGTCCAGCTCGCGCACCACGTTGGCATGGGCGCGCGCATCCTTCAGGCGCTCGACCTTGATCTCCAGGATGGTGATCTTGTCGATCACCTCGCCCCAGGACACCGGGATCCGGGGCGCGAGCGCGGCACCCGCCCGTCCCGGCTGCCCGTGCGTGCCGACGAGATTGCGAAGCTCGGCCTCGATCTCGCCGAATACCGGGCGCCAATCGCCGGGCGAGGCCTGGCGGAACAGCCGCATGGTCGGGTACCAGGGGCTGTCGGGCCGGTCGAGCAGCCAGCGCCAGTCCGGAACGGCTTTCAGCGCCACCCAGGTCCTGATGCCGAGCGCGCCGGCCAGATGCGCGATGGCCGTGTCCGACGTCACGACCAGGTCGCACAGGGTCATGATGGCCGCGGTGTCGAGAAAGGCCTCGCGGCCGGCGTCGAAGTCGTCGCCCGGCGTCTCGACCCGCATGCCGTCGGGCAGGTCGGCGAGCTGCTCCAAACCTTCGCCTTTCTGCAGGCTGATGAGGCGCACGTCGGGCAAACGCGACAGGCCGGCGAGCGCGGCCAACGGATAGGACCGGCCGCGATCGACCGGCCCCCGCCTGCCCTGCCAGGCGACGCCCACACGCAGGCCCGCTGGGCCAACCAGACGCTGGCGCCATCGGCCAACCCGATCGTCCTCGGCCCGCAGGTAAGGCACCTCCGACGGGATCGTCGGCAGCGTCGTCCCGAGGGCAAGCGGCAGGCTCAGCAGCGGAACCCGCACGTCGCAGCGCGGCAGAGGCCCGGTCGGATCGACGACCTCGATGTCCGGCCCGAGACTGCGCATCAAGCCGGTCAGGGCACGCTGCGGGGCGAACACGACACGCGCCGCGCGCCGCCGCAACAGCGCCAGGTAACGGCAGAACTGGATCGTGTCGCCGAACCCCTGCTCCCAATGCACCAGGACCGACTTGCCCGCCAGGTCGCCCGCGCCCTGCCATGACGGGACCTCGGGATCGCCGATCGCCGGAAACTCCGGCTTGAACCGCCGCACCTCGTACAGAGGCCAGCCACGCTCGAAATCGCCCCTGAGCAGCAGCAACTGCGCCTTGTTCCAGCTCGCCTCGCGCCAGTCGGCACGCAGGGCGAGGGCGCGGTCGTAGCTCGCCAGGGCCTCGTCGAACTTCTGCAGCTCCAGCAGGATGGCGCCGCGGTTGCTGTGGGCTTCGAGGCTGTCGGGCGCGAGCGCCACGGCCTTGTCGTGGTGGGCGAGCGACTCGCCCAGCCGATCGAGCTGCCGCAGGATGATGCCCCGATTGACGTAGGCAGCGGCAAGGTCCGGCGCGAGCGCGAGGGCGCGGTCGCAGCTCGCCAGGGCTTCGTCGAATCTCTGCAGCTCCTGCAGGGTGACGCCACGATTGTTGTGCGCCTCGGCATTGCCGGGCTCGAGAGCCACGGCCCGGTCGTGGCTGGCGAGCGACTCGTCCAGCCGATCGAGCTGCCGCAGGACGATGCCGCGATTGCCGTGGGCAACGGCAAGGTCGGGTGCCAGCACGATCGCGCGGTCGTAGGCGGCAAGCGCCTCGTCGAGTCGTTCGATCTCGCGCATGACGGCGCCGCGGTTGACATGAGCCTCGGCAAAGTCCGGCTTCAGCGCTAACGCGCGGTCGTAATCGCGCAGCGCCTCGTCGAAGCGCCGCAGGGCGGCGTGGGTCGCGCCGCGGTTGACGTGGAACTCCGCGCGATCTGCCTGCGCGGCGATCGCCCGATCATGACTCGCCAGGGCATCGTGCAGGCGCCCGACGTCGCGCAACAGGTTGCCGCGATTGGTGAGAGACTCGCCGTCGCGCGGATCGAGCTCGATGGCGCGGTCGTAGGCGGCGATCGCCTCCTCCGGCCGCTGCAGGTCGGCGAGGAGCAGGCCACGCAAGCGGTGCAGCTCGGCCCGGTCGCCCTTGCGCGCCAGGACCCGGTCGATGCCGTCGAGGGCTTCCGGGAAACGGCCGAGCGCCCTCAGCGTCGTCGCACGCCGGGTCTCGGCCTCGACGTGATCGGGTTCGAGGGCGATCACGCGATCGTAGCCGGCCACGGCGTCTGCCCGCCGGCCCAGCTCCAGCAGCGCATTGGCCCGCCCGAAATGGGCATCGGCGTAGGCCTCGTTGAGGACGATCGCCTTGTCGAAGCAGGCGAGCGCCTCGGCAGGCCGGCCCAGTCGGCGCAGCGTGCTGCCGAGATTGAACTGGGCCGCCGCCTCGTCCGGCCGCACGCGGATCGCCTCTCCGAGCAGCTCGGCGGCGCGCGGCAATCGCCCGGTCTGGGCATGCAGCACGCCGAGCAGGTGCAGCGCGTCGAAGTGCCGGGGGGCGGCCTCGAGGATTGCCTGGTAGAGCCGCTCCGCCGCCGGGTAGTCGCCCTTCCGATGGAGCGCGAATGCCTTCTGCAGATCTGCCGGAGCGGTATCGGACATGCTGGCCTTGCGAACGAGGGGCACCCTGCCCGGTCCGCCATCGGATCGCAACGAGCACCCGCCCTCCTCGCTCCCGCCCGGGCAGGAGAACCGCCCGACTCGGGCGCTCGGCCGTCGTGCCGCCTCGTCACCCGAATCGATGCCGGCGGCGACGCAAGTTCCCGGCTGCACTCTGGCCCGCGACCCGATCCCCGCTCTAAGCTCGCGGTCCAACGAGGCATGAAGGAACCGCATGAGCCAGACCCTGTTCGCCAACGCCCATGTCCTGCTCGACGGCGCCGCCCGCCTGCAGCCGGGCACCACCGTGCTGGTCGAGGATGGCCGCATCGCCGCGGTGTCCCAAGGGTCGATCGCGGCGCCGGACGCCCGGGTCGTCGATCTCGGCGGGCGGACGCTGATGCCGGGGCTGATCGATGCGCATGCGCACATCACCGGGCTGTCGCTCACCCCGAAGAACATCGCCTATCCGCAGGCCGAGATCGCCATCGCCTCGGCCAACTACCTGCGCAACTGCCTGATGGACGGCTACACGACCATCCGCGAAGCAGGCGGCGCCGACCACGCCACCGCCCACCTGCTCGCCGAAGGCCACATCGTCGGGCCGCGGCTCTACTACTCGGGCAAGGCGCTGACCCAGACCGGCGGCGGCGCCGACTTCCGCAAGCCCGACGAGGAGATCGATCCGTGCGGCCATGTCGGGCCGTTCTCCAACATGTCGACGATTGCCGACGGCGTCGATGCGGTGCGCCGGGCGGCGCGCGAGGAGCTGCGCAAGGGCGCCACCCAGATCAAGCTGTTCGCCTCTGGCGGCGTGGTGTTCCCGGCCGAGGGCCACGCCACGCGCTACGAATACTCCAACGAGGAGCTGCGGGCCGTGGTCGAGGAGGCCGAGGCGCGCGGCACCTACGTGATGGCGCACGTCTACACCGACGAAGGCGTGCGGCGCTGCCTGAAGGCCGGCGTGCGCTCGATCGAGCACGCCAATTTCGTGAACGAGGAGACGGTGGCCATGATGGCCGGGCACGGCGCCTTCTACGTGCCGACCTTCATCTCCCTGGTGCAGCGGGTCGAAAGCGCGGCCGAGACGCACCTGCCCGACGCCATCGTGCACAACCTCGAGAGCACGATCGCGCGCGGCAAGCAGGTCTATCGCTGGGCGCGCAAGCACGGCGTGCCGGTCGGCCTCGGCACCGATTTGTGGGGACCCGAAGCGCAAAAGTGCCAGCTGAGAGAGCTGGAGCTGCGTCTGGAGCTCGATTCGCCCGCCGAGATCCTGCGCTCGGCGACCGCGATCAATGCCGAGCTGCTGATGGAGAAGGGTCAGCTGGGCACCATCACCCCCGGCGCCCATGCCGACCTGCTGGTGGTCGAGGGCGATCCGCTGGCCGATTTGCGCGTGCTGCTCGATCCGCAGAAGAACCTGAAGCTGATCATGAAGGCCGGCGCGATCTGCAAGGACGAGTTGACGGCGTAGCCCATCCTCGCGTGGCCGGCCTGCCCTGCCGTCACCGCAAGAGGCGAATGCGGACTCTCCAGGCTCGCCATCGTCGCCGACGCGTCCCCACCGCCAAACAGAATCCGGGCGTGCCAGGATCGAGCCCCAAGGCGACGCGGCCCGCGACGACACAACCGCTCGGGCTCATGGCCGCGTGCTTGCCCACCGCGCCCCTGCCGCCGTAACGGCAATCACCAGGTCATGCGCACGCCGGCGGTCAGCGCATGCGTGCTGTCCTGGCCGGCGATGTTGCCCTCGTAGCGGAGATAGACCGACGAGGCCTCGGCGACCGACGTCGTCGCCTGCACGCCCACGACGGCGCCGTCGCGCGTCGGCGTGGCGCCATACGTCGTGAACAGGAAGCTCGGCGCGCCGGCCAGCGACGACGTCACCGGCCGCGTCACGTCGGCGAACTCGTGGCTCCAGCCGAGCCGCAGCTGGGCGTAGAGCCGGTCCCGCCAGCCGAGATCCATCGAGCCGCCGAGCTGCACGCCGATCACCGAGCGCAGCGAGTTGGTGGTCTGTGCCGCGACGCTGAGGTTGAGCGACTGCGCACCGGTCTCGGTGAAGGCGTTCTGCGTGCCGGTGTAGCCCTGCAGGCGGGCGAACGGCGTGATGAAGGGCATCGCCACGGCACCGAGCGCCGTGCCACCGAACGTGAAACGGTAGCCGCCTTCGATCTGGCCGAAGAGCTGGTTGGCCCCGGTGAGGCCCTGCGCCGTGCGCTGCTGCAGGTTGGGGATGGAGATGTTGCGCCACATCTGGTTGGTCGAGTAGGCGTAGCTCGCCATCCCGTCGAGATAGAACGGGCCCTCGAAGAAGCTGCCGTACAGGCCGACCTGGAAGGTGTTGGAGCTGCTCTGGCCGGAGAAGCCCGACACCCATTGCGTGCCGGTCGTGTAGCCCACCGTGACGCCGGCCAGGAAGTTGGGCGCCAGCAGACGGTCGAGACCGGCCGCGAAGCCGCCGACATTGTAGGTCGTCGAGCCGGTGACGGCGCCGGTGCCGACCGTGCCGGTGCTGCCCAGCGCGCCGCCCCACGCGCCCCACGTCGCCGGCGAGAAGGTCTGGCAGGCGACCGTGCAGGCCTCCGCCAGCGCCACGCGGTTGCCGCGCGGGCCGACGCTGCCACCGCCCACCTGCAGGGCGAAGTTGTTCATGAAGAGCTGGGCGCTCTGCACCATCGAGTTGGAGAAGGCCGAGTAGTTCTGGCCGCTGATCGAGGTCAGGAACGGCAGCACCTGCGAGCTGTTGAGGCTCGCGATCGTGCCCAGGATGGTGGCGAAGTCGCCCGTCGCGCTCGGTGCACCGGCGTCGAGCGCACCGCCGACGGCGGCTTGCGTCGGTGTCTGCGCCGCCGCCGCAAAGCCGCCGATCTGCAGCGTCAGGTAGGCATTGTTGGCGTCGTAACTCAGCGACGGCTGCAGGAAACCGTCGGTGGTGGCGGCAGAGAACTGGCCGCTGAGGCCATTGCCGGCGGTGATCAGGGTGTAGGTCGTGCGCGGGGCGTAGAGGCCGGGCTGCGGCACGACATTGAGCGCACCACCCTGGAGCGCAACGCTCCCGACGACGACGACCTTGTCGCTGACGCCGGTTGGGCTGACCTCGGCAAGATGCGAGCCCGCGGAGACATGGGTGTAGTTGCCGGCTACCGTGAAGGTTCCGATCGAGTTGCCCGGCGAGACGATGCCGGAATTGATGACGTCGCCATTCACCTGGCCGCTTCCGCCCAGGGTGCCGTGATTGGTGACGGTCTTCGCGGTCAGCGTCCGGTTGATCGCGGCCGTGGCGTCGCGGTCAACGGTGAGGGTACCGGACGGAGAACCCGAGAGGCCCGAGAGGTTCACTGGGCCGTTGAAGATCACCGTGCCATGACCGCCCACGGTCAGGCTGTTGCCGTACCCGGCGAACTCAGCGTCGAACGTCGCCGTCGAGCGCCTGTCCGTCTTCAGGGTGGTGGCAGCGAGCAGAGCGGTCGGCAGGTTGGTGACGAAGCCGTTCGGCAGCTCGACCGTGCTTTGCAGAACCAGCATCGGCTTGACCACCGGCACGGTCGTCAGGTCCGAGCTCGACAGCGCGTAGCCGGCGTAGCCATTGATCGGATCGAACAGGTAGTTGAAGCCCGAGTAGAACTGGCGCCCGGTGTTGATGAAAGGCGTGCTCGATGTCGAATCGAGCACCTTGCACGGCGTCAGGCTGGTCGCCGATGCGCAGGTGCTGCTGTCCGCCGGGACATGGAAATGGTAGAATGCGGCCTCCTGGGGGTGGCCCGGCATCGAGATGTCGATCCTGCCGCCGACCGGCGGCTTGTCGCGATCGGCACTGACCTTTACGTAGGCATTGGCTATGCCGGTGTCGTGCAGGATCGTGCCGGAGTTGTAGGTGCCGCCCGTACCGCTCGAGAGAGCGACCGGCGTTCCATCCCACAGATTCGCTCCCTTCGCCGTGTCGGGCGTGAGCTTGACGAAGGAATAGACGTTGTTCGCCTTTGTAAGGCCAACCACGAGCTGGTCGTTCATCACCACGTAACCCTGGTTGGGCAGCGGCTTGCCGTCCACGGACACGTCAAGCAGTGGATTGAACCCTTCGGCGGAGATCTGCTTCAGGGTCTTGTCCTTGACCTGCTGCTCGAACGGCACGTCTTTCTTGTAGATGCCTTCGTAGATGTTGGTCCGATTGTTGCCGATGCCGAAATAGGAAGTGGTGTGGTCGGTTGTCACGACGAGCACCTTGATCGTCGCCGTGCCGCTGGTCTGGCTTCCCGGCTGGATCAGGTTGATCGGCAGATGGTAGAACTCGCCGGCCGGCGTGACGCCGCTGCTGTCGTAGTTGAAGGCACCGTGCCCGTCGGGCGTCAGGCCCTTGAGCGCGTCCGGGTTGTGCTTGAGAAGGATCGACTTCGCAATGGCGACACCTGTCGATCCCGTGTCGACGATGACCGGCATGGCCGTGCCGTTACCCACCGAGATGCTTATGCGGACCTCGGAGTTGGTGAAGCTGCCGTCTTTCTTGCCATTCAGCGCATTGGCGCTGCCGTCCTCCTTGGGGTTCCAGGGAATTACGAGACTGGTGTCCGACGTGTACAGGTTCCAGCTCGGCGCAGGCTGAGCGACGGCGGGCGTGGAGCCGAGCAAGAAAACGACCGGGCTCGCGGCGAAGGCCGCGAGAGCGATCGAGAGCTGTCGCGACATGACCCCTCGTTCCTCTTGCCAACGTCTCGGCGCCATCAAGTCGTGCCGAGGCGGGCGGCGGCGGGTGCCCGTGTGGAGACACTGTTCTCGCAGTGGATACGGAGTGGCGACGCAGGCACCGCCGCCATCCTCCCCGACACGTCCATTGTCGCACCGCCGCGCTGCAGCGAGGCGCCGTGCAACGGAAAATGCGTGCGCATACGCGGCCGAAAGCAGGCCAGCTGCCATTTTGTTTATCATGGAACTCCCCCAAGAATCGCCGTCAGGCGAACCCATCCACTCTCCCCAAAGTGGCCTGCCGAACGCACTTTGCGCTCGTTGCGGGACATTTGCAATGCGCGTGAAAAATCGTGAGTCAGACCACAAACCGACAGTGGCGCCGCGCACGCACTCGGCCGGGCGACAGGACTCTCATCTGCGTTGGTCGTCGGCCCTCTTGCCAAGACCCGTCCGATGCCGCGCCCGACGCGACGCCAACAGCCCAAAGCTCAGCTCGTCACCGGCACCTTGAGGCGGGTCTTGCCATTGAACGATACGAGCTTGATTTCTCGTTCCCGCTTGCGGGTTTGGGCGATGCCGCCCCTACCCCGCCGTCGACTGCAACGCCCGCCGCGCCAGCAGTCGCACCACCAGGTAGCCGCCGATCACCAGCGCGGTCTGGATCAGGGCGAGGACCGAGCCCGCCTCCTGGCGGCCGGTGACGGTCCACAGGAAGATGTCGACCGACAGCATGCGCACGCCCGGCCCGGCGAGCAGGACCACGGTGTCGAGCACGCGCACGGCGATCACGAACAGCAGGATCCAGGCGCCGACCACCGCCGGCCGCAGGAGCGGCAGCCAGATGCGCAGGAAGGTCCTGATCCAAGAGCCGCCGTGCACGCGCGCCGACTCCTCGAGCTCGGCGCTGAGCTGGACCATGGTGCTGGTGAAGAAGCGCGAGGCGACCGGCAGGCCTCGCGCCACGAGGGCCAGGATCACGACCCACAGCGTGCCGTAGATCGGCAGCCAGACGAAAGCCCACAGGAAGCCCAGGCTCATCACCAGGCCGGGGATCGCCCACGGCGCCCAGGCCAGGATGTCGAGCGCCAGGCGGCCGCGCCACGCCGTGCGCGTCACCACATAGGAGATGAAGAGCGACATGACGACGCCCAGGCTCGCCGCCACGGCGCCGACGATCAGCGTGTCGGTGATCGAGCGCAGCACGTCCTCGCGGCCGAGCGCGCTCTTCCAGTGGGTCGTGGTGAACATCTCCCAGCTGATGAAGCCGCTCAGCTCCATGAACGAGTTCAGCAGCAGGACGACGAACGGCAGGGCGCCGAAGACGACGAAGAAGGCGAGGATGGCGGCGAAGGCGATCCAGCGGCCGAAGCCGAGATCCATGGGCTGGGCCTTGAAGCCGCGGCCCGACACCGTCGTGTAGGCGCGGCCCCGCAGCAGCCGCCATTGCACCACGATCAGGCTGCCGGTCAGCGCCAGCAGGATCAGCGCCAGCACCATGGCAGCGCCGAAATTGGCGACATGGCCGCCGTAGGCGAGATCGTAGATTCGCGTGGTGAGCACGAAGATGTTGGCGGGCGTGCCGAGCAGCTGCGGCAGCTCGAACGATTCCATCGCCACCACGAAGGACAGGATGCCCGACGCGAGGAGCGCCGGCAGGAGCAACGGGAAGTTGATGCGCCACAGGGTGCGCCAGGCGCTGGCGCCGGCCATGCGCGCGGCCTCCTCGAGCGTGGCGTCCATGGCGAGCATTGCCGGGTGGATGAACAGGAACAGCACCGACGCCGAACGCACCGCGCCCAGGACGATCAGGCCACCGTAGGAATAGACGTCGATCAGGCCTTCGCCGCCCGGAATGACCGCACCAAGCCATTGGTTGAGCATGCCGACGTTGGGCGCGCCGAGCAGCATCCAGGCCAGCACCCACGGCAGCTCGGGCAGGAAGAACATGAAGACGAGCAGCCCTTCGAGCAGGCGCTTGCCCGGCGTGTTGGTGCGCGCGATGCACCACGCGAAGGCGGCCGCCAGCGCCAGCGCCAGCAGGGTGCGCGGGATGGCGATGCCCAGGCTGGTCAGCAGGACCTCCCAGGTGGCACGGTCCGACAGCACGGCGCGCCAGTGCTCGAAGGTGATCGTGCCGGGCTGGCCGGGGGCGGCGCTCCACAGCGTGCCGAACACCACCATGCCCAGCGGATAGACCACCAGGAGCGCGACCAGCACGGTGAGGCCGAACGGCAGCCACGCTTCGAGGCGCGGGCCGCGCCGCCGGGCGGGCGGGTGGGCCTCCTCCGCGCCGCCGGCGAGCGAGCTTTCCGCCGAGGTCATCCGCTATTTCTTGAGGCCCGCCGCCTTCAGGTATGGCTCGGCCTTGGCCGACCATTCGAAGAACAGCTTCGAGCCGAACTCGTAGGTGTCGGGGTTGTTGGGGAACGGCTTGGCGGTGGCGAAATGTGCCAGCTCGGGAATCCTGGGCGTGACGTCCTTGCGGATGAACGGGCCGCCGGGATCGTCGGCACTGATCTGCTGCGCCGATTTGGTCAGGAAGTAGTTCATGAACACGCGGGCGGCGTTGGGATGCGGCGCGTCCTTCAAGAGGTTCATGCCGCCGAATAGCAGCATCACGCCGTCCTCGGGCACCACCAGCCGGAAGGGATGCGGCTTGGGCAGCTTCCAGATGTCGGCCGCGCCGACCTGGGTGGGATGGATGAAGATGCCGTACTCGCCGCGCGCGATCTGCTTGGGCGCCTCGATCTCGGCGCGGGTCAGCGCCTTAACGTTGTCGATCACCTTGCGCAGGTAGTCGTCGCCGTAGGCCTTCCAGCCATAGGCCGCCCAGCGCGAGCCGGGCGACGGCCCGATCGGCTCGGACAGCACGATCAGGCCCTTGAACTTCGGGTCCTCGAGATCCTTGTAGCTGTTCGGGCCGCGCTCGGGCGGGCACAGCCGGTTGTTGACCAGGATGAAGTAGCCGCCGCAGGTGATCATCAGCGTGTGGCCGTTGCCGGCCTTGACGTCGACCAGCGGGTCGAGGATCCACGGCACGCCGGGCTCCACCGCCGCCGGCAAGGTGCCGAACGGCTGGTCGAGGCCGCGCGCGGCCAGACGGCGATTCTCCGGGCTACCGGAGGAGCGGATGTCGATGCTGGCCTTGCCGGCGGCGCGCTCGGCGTTCCAGCGCGCCTCGAAATCGCCAGTGCGGCCCGGCGCCAGCTCGACCTTGATGCCGTAGAGCTTCTCGAACTCGCGCGCCTGCCGCTGGGTCGCATCGCCCGGTGCGCCGAAGAACGACCACACGAGCAGCCCCTCCTTCTTGGCCGCGGCGACGACCTGATCCCACGACCCCGTCGTCCCCTGGGCGCGCGCCGGCGAGCCGGCCGCCGCCCCCAGCGCGCCGAGCCCGAGGACCGAGCCCATCTGCGCCAGCGTCTGTCTGCGTTTCATGGTCTGCCTCCAATGATGATGGGCCACTCCGTGGCGCTCGTGCTCTTGCGGACCGCGAGGGTCTCGCTCGCTCA
>JALHMO010000078.1 GCA_022844015.1 Reyranella sp.
AGGCGCTCGCTAGTGGTTCTGCACAGTGAATATGACAGTTTGAGTTGCTGTCATGCTCATGGGGACCGCGAGCGTCTCGCTCGCTCAGGGTCATGAGCGAGCGAGACGCTCGCGGTCCGGAAAAGCATGAGCGCCACGGAGTGGCGCGCTCCCGGCGCATGACCCCTCCGCTCCGTAGGACGGGGCACCTCCCCATAGGCGTTAAGCTAAAGCGGACCTCACCCTGAGGAGCGGCCCGGAGGGCCGCGTCTCGAAGGGTCGGCAACAGTGAAGGGGACTGCGACACCGCTTTTCCAACGATCTTCTCTGTGTGGCCCATCCTTCGAGACGGCCGCTACGCGGCCTCCTCAGGATGAGGTTTCTTTGTATTTTAGCGCCTATGGGGCACCTCCCCGATTACGGAGGAGGAAAGGGAACTAAGCCCTCCGCCGCTTCTCCGCCTCCGAAGGCGACGGCGGCTGGTGGCGCGTGCCGGCGGCGCCGGGACCGCTATGGACGTGGACGTGGCGCGGGCTCAGCGGCTCGCCGCATTCGGAGCAGGTCATCACCGGGTCGAAGGTCTTGCCGCAATTCATGTGCTGATGCAGCAGCGGACGGCCCTTCTTGCCCGCCATGTGGACGTCGCCCCAATGCACGATCGACATGACGATGGGATAGAGGTCGAGGCCTTTCTGGGTCAGGCGATACTCGTGGCGCAGCGGGCGCTCCTGGTAGGGGACCTTGGTGAGCACGAACTCCTTCACCAGCTTGCGCAACCGGCTGGCCAGGATCGGCCGGGTGATGCCGAGCCGGGCCTGGAAATCCTCGAAGCGGCGCACCCGCAGGAAACAGTCGCGGAGAATCAGCAGGGTCCAGCGGTCGCCGATCACCGAGACCGTGCGGGCGAGCGAGCAGGCCTCGCCATCCAGATCGTTCCAGCGCATCCTTCCGTCTCCAAACCTGTCCGGCCAATCTACCTCACGTTCAAAAAGAAAACCATCAGGGCACTGGCTCGATTGGGGTTGGTAGCGGAGCCCGCGGCCACCGAGACGGACGCTCGTCGCTAGTCCCGTATCTCTGTTGTTACGCGCCGTGGGGCAACCTCGCGTTCTTCCATGCCGACTACAGCTATTCGCAGGGCCTGATCCGCCTCGGTCGGCTCGACTCGGGAGGCGGGCCTCTGCTGACCCGCGGCAAGTTTCACCTCCGCATCAGCGCGCTGACTGGAAGAGGGCAGTGACGAACCCGAAGGCCAATGTGTTCACGGCAGTCTTCTCCGACAACAGAGCCACACTCGGGAACCGCTGCCGATCGCGGATTCGTCCGTTGGTCCGAACGGTCGTGCGCAGGAACGTCGTCTGCGGTTGGTGTGATCCGGAACCACGCGGCATAGAGCGCAGGAAGGAACAGCAGGATCAGCACCGTGCCGACCGCAGTGCCGCCGATCAGCGTATAGGCCATCGATCCCCAGAAGACGGAGTGCGTGAGGGGGATGAAGGCCAGAACGGCGGCAAGGGCGGTCAGGATCACGGGCCTCGTGCGTTGCACCGTCGCTTCGATGACGGCGTGGTAGTCATCGAGGCCGGCAGCACGGTTCTCCTTGATCTGTTCGGTCAGAATCAGCGTATTGCGCATCAGGATGCCGGCCAGTCCGATCAGGCCCAGAATGGCGTTGAATCCGAAGGGCTGGTTGAAGGTGAGCAGCATCGGCACGACGCCGACAAGGCCGAGCGGTGCCGTCAGCATGACCATGGCCATCGTCGAGAAGGATCGCACCTGCAGCATGACGACGATCAGCATGGCGGCGACCATCGCCGGAAAGACCTTGCCCAGCGCGATGTTGGCTTTGGTAGCCTCCTCGATCGATCCACCCAGTTCGATGCGATAGCCGACCGGAAGGGATGCGATCAGCGGCTCGAGAGCCGTCATGATCTCCTTGGAGACCTCTGGCGGTTGGGTCGCCTCGTTGATATCCGCGCGGATCGTGATGGCAGGCATGCGATCGCGGCGCTTCAGGATCGGCTCTTCCAGTCGGACCTCGGAACGGCCGATCTGGTCGAGCGGAACCTGGCGACCGTCGCGGCTCATCAGCGAGAAATCCGCCAGACGCGTCGGGTCCAGCCGCTCGCCGCCGGCGCTGCGTGCCACGATGGGCACATTGCGGATGTCCTCGCGGACCTGCGTGACGGCGATGCCGGTAAGCAGGAACTGAAGCTGCCGGCCCACCTCCGCCGGCGACAGGCCGATGAGGTTCAGTCGATCCTGGTCCGGGATGAAGCGGACTACCGGCGTGCGATTGCCCCAGTCGCGGTTGGCCTGCCGCACGTCGGGGACGCTCCGCATGATGTCGAGGGCTTTCTGGGAGATGGCGTACAATTGTGCCGGATCAGGTCCCATGACGCGGAACTCGACCGGGAACGGCGTGTAGGGCCCGAACACGAGCTGAGTGACGCGCACATACGCCTCGGGCGCCAGCCCTTGTGACACCGCCTCCCGGAGCCGGTGCTTCAAAGCCTCGCGCGCGTCCGCATCCGCGGTCAGCACGACGATCTTGGCGAATGCGGGATCAGGCAGCTCCGGCGCCATGGCGAAGAAGAATCGGGGAGCGCCCTGGCCGATATAGCTGGTGACGATCTCGGCTGCGGGCTGTTTGTCCAGCCAGTGTTCGAGCTTCTCGACGGTAGCGGTCGTCGTCTCAATGCTGGTGCCTTCTGGGAGACGAACCTCCACCAGCACCTCGGGACGGTCGGATGTCGGGAAGAACTGCTGCTTCAGGGCGCCCATGCCGACGGCGGAAAGCGCGAAGGCAATGGCGACGATACCGGAGGTCGCGAACTTGTGCCGCACGGCGAAGGTGATGACCCGTCGCAGGCGCCGATAGTTGGGTGTGTCGTAGATCGCGTGGTGACCGCCTTCGACCGGATTGATCGCAGGCAGCATCTTGACGCCGAGATAGGGCGTGAAGACCACTGCGACGATCCAGGAGACGATGAGAGCGAACCCAACGACCCAGAAGATGTTGCCGGCGTATTCGCCGGCCGTCGAGCGCGCGAAGCCCACTGGCAGGAAACCGGCGATCGTCACCAGCGTTCCGGAGAGCATCGGGGCCGCGGTGTGGCTCCACGCATAGGCCGCCGCCTTGATGCGGTCCATGCCCTCTTCCATCTTCACTACCATCACCTCGATGGCGATGATGGCGTCGTCCACGAGAAGACCGAGTGCCAGAATGAGGGCGCCGAGCGTGATGCGATCGAAGAACCGGCCGGTCTCCAGCATGATGAGGAACACGACGGCAAGCGTCAGGGGGACGGCAGCCGCCACGACGATGCCGACGCGCCAGCCCAGGCTGAGCAGGCTCACCAGCAGAACCACACCGAGCGCCATCGCGAATTTCATCATGAATTCATCGACCGCCGAGGTGATGTTGACGGCCTGGTCGGTCACCTTGTCGAGCGTCATCCCGAGGGGCAGCGTCTGTGCGATGGCCGCAGCCTTGTCCTTCAGCGCCTTGCCGAGCGCGAGACCATCCCAGCCCTCCTGCATGACAGCCGCGAGCAGGATGGTGGGCTCACCCTGGTGTCGGATGATGTAGGTGGGTGGATCCTCGTAACCGCGGCGGACTTCGGCGATGTCGGAGAGCTTCAGCGTCCGCCCCGCAGCGACGATCGGCGTGTCGGCGATCGCCTGGACATCGTCATAAGCGCCGTCGACCCGGATGAAGACCCGCGGTCCCTTGGTGTCGATCGAGCCCGCCGGCGTGACGATGTTCTGCCGCTGCAAGGCGGCAACAATGTCCTGCACCGACACGCCGAGGGTCGCCAGCCTGGCATAGGAAAACTCGACGAATATCTGCTCCGGGCGTTCACCGAGGATGTTGATCTTCTTGACGCCGGGCACGTGCAGGAGATCCTGGCGGATCACCTCGGCCTGCCTGACCAGCTCACGCATCGGCATGCCCCTGGCCTTGAGGGCATAAAGGGCGAAGCTCACGTCCGAGTACTCGTCGTTGACGAAGGGGCCGAGCACGCCCGGCGGCAAGTTGCGCGCTTCGTCGCCGAGCTTCTTCCGGGCCTGGTAGAATTCCTCCTGCACGACAGACGGCGGCGTGCTGTCCTTCAGCGTGACCGTCATGAACGCATAACCTGGCCGCGTCGTCGTCTCCGTCCGGTCGTACCAGGTCAGTTCCTGAAGCCGCTTCTCCAACGGTTCGGCGACGAGATCCTGCATCTCGCGCGACGTCGCGCCCGGCCATACTGTCGTGACCGTCAGGGTCTTGATGGTGAAGGCGGGATCCTCCGCCCGCCCGAGCATCACGAAAGCGTAGCCGCCTGCAGCCGCCAGCAGGAGGATGAAGAACAGGGTGACGGCCCGTTCGCGAACGGCGATCGCGGAAAGATTGAGGCTCATCAGTCGCTCCTGCCTTCCGAGGCAGTCCTGACGCGAGCGCCCTCCTGTAGAAGATGAGCGCCGAGCGAGACAATCGGCTCACCAGAGCTCAGACCGGAGATCACGGCGCTCTCGCCGCTCACTCGAACAAGCTTGACGGGCCGAAAGTGTACGGTGGAGGTGGCGCGGTCCAGGATCCAGACGCCGGTCTTGCGGCCGTCATCGAGCAGGGCTCCCAGCGGCACCTCGACTTCCGGCTGACGGGTCCGGCTTGCCAGCCGAATCGTTACCGTGGCGCCGAGCGGCGCCGCTGCGGCCTCGCCGTCCAGCACATAGCGGGCTTCGTAGGTACGGGTCTGGGCATCGGCGGAATCCGACAGTTGCCGGAGATGTGCCGTATGGCGGCGCCCATCGCTTCCATACACACTGGCCTCGGCCACCGAGCCGATCGCCGGCCGGATCGTTTCGGGAAGCGCGACCACCGCTTCGCGGGGGCCGGCGTGGGCAAGCCGGACCACGGTCTGGCCGGCCGAGACGACCTGTCCCGGCTCGCCGAGCGTCTCGACCACCGTTCCATCCGCGTCCGCCACCAGGGTCGAGTAGGTCGCCTCGTTCTCGGCGACGCGTGCGTCGGCTTCGGCGGCGGCGAGCTGCGCCTCGGCCGTGTCCAATGCGGCCTTCGCCTGCTCATAGCGCTGTCGGGGGACCCATCCGCTGGTCATCAGATTGGCGTAGCGCCGCTCGTCCGCGTCCAGCTTGACGACAGAGGCGCGTGCCGCGGCGACGGCCTGGCGCTTCGCCGTGAGGGCAAGGCGAAGGTCGGTGTCGTCGATTCGCATCAGCGGCTGGCCGGCTTTTGCCTGCTGGCCGACATCCACGAGCCGTTCGACGATCTTGCCGGGGACGCGAAAGCCGAGATTGCTCTGGACCCTCGCCCCGACGATGCCGGTGAAGCTCCGTTCCGATCCGGTCACCGCGGTTGCCGTCACCATCCTCACGATAGGAGGCTCCTGCCTCGGATCGCTCACGGCAGAGGCTTCCGGCGTCCAAAGGGAAAGTGTGACGACGGCGGTCGCCCCAAGCACCGCGATCAGGAGGCCCCCCGTCACAACGGCGGCTCGCTTTTTCATGCGATCGTCTCCTGTTGATTAGAGTTCGTTCGAACGCTATATAGGTCCTATAGATGTCGATCGCAAGCTAAAGGAGACCGACGATGCGCGTGAGTCGCAGCAAGGCCGCGGAGAACCGCCAAACAGTGATCAATGTGGCCAGTCGCCTGTTCCGGGAGCGCGGCTTCGACGGCATCGGGCTCAAGGATCTGATGAAGGGTGCCGGGCTGACCCAAGGCGCCTTTTATAAGCAGTTCGCGTCAAAAGAGGACTTGGCTGCGCAGGCGGCCAAGCGGGCATTGGAGAGCGCCTCCAACCGATGGTCGGCCGCGGTGACAGCGAGCCCTGAAAATCCCTTGGACGCCGTGATGGCGTTCTACCTTAGCATGGAGCATCGCGGAGAAATGATGGATGGCTGCCCGATCGTGGCGCTCGGCTCAGATGCCGCCAGACAGGGCACCGACGTGAAAGCGTCATTCGAAGCCGGGATCAAGGCACATCTCGAAATCCTCGGCCGCATGGTCGCCGAGACGGACGGGAAGGAAACCCAGGGCAAGGCCCTGGCCATTCTCGCGACGATGGTCGGCGCGCTGACCCTGTCGCGCGCCGTCAACGACACCCGTCTCGCTCAGGCTTTTCTGGAGACGGCGGTCGAGCAGGTTCGCATAGCCGCCACCGCTCCAAGGAAGGGCCGGGGTCGGCGTCCCGGTGCGCTCAACCGGCCGGGGTCGAGCAAGCGGCGATCGCAATCGAGTGCCGCACGGGATTGAGCCCCATAGGCGTTAAACTAGGAGGAAACCTCATCCTGAGGAGCGCCCTCAAGGCGCGTCTCGAAGGATGGGCCGCACAGGAGATCGTTGGAAAAGCCGTGTCGCAGCGCCCTTCATTGTTGCCGACCAAGGGGCGAAGGTTACTTCGCCCGAATCGAGACGCGGCCCTTCGGGCCGCTCCTCAGGGTGAGGTCTCCTCGTAATTTAACGCGTGTGGGATTGAGCCCTGGCTGGGACCGTGCCGCGCCATAGCTTCTAATCGGGGGCATGAATTATCCGACGGCGAAAGCCGGCATCGGACATTGTCGCCCCAGAGTCGGGCCGATATACGTTTTGAAACGAAACCGGAGGATCGGAGATGGCGGGACCGTTGGCGACGGTGCGGGTGATCGACCTGACCAGCGTGGTGTCGGGCCCGTTCGCCACCATGTTACTGGCCGACCAGGGCGCCGACGTGATCAAGGTCGAGCCGCCCAACGGCGACATGACCCGGCGCACCCGGCCGCCGATCGACGACGATGGCCAGTTCTCGCCCATGTTCATCTCGACCAACCGCGGCAAGCGCTCGATCTCGCTCGACCTCAAGCGACCCGAGGGCATCGCGGCGCTGAAGAAGCTGATCGCCCGCTCGGACGTGCTGGTGCAGAATTTCCGCCCTCAGGTCATGGAGCGGCTCGGCCTCGGCGAGCCCGCCATGCGTGCCTTGAACCCTCGGCTGATCTACGTGTCGATCAGCGGCGTCGGCGACAGCGGGCCGTATGCCGAGAAGCGGGTCTACGACCCGATCATCCAGGGGCTGTCGGGCTTCGCCGACGTGCAGGCCCAGGCGGGGACGCGCCGGCCGCAGATGATCCGCACCATCGTCGCCGACAAGACGACGTCGGTGATGACCGCCCAGGCGATCACGGCGGCGCTCTTTGCGCGGGAGAAGACCGGCGCCGGCCAGCACGTGAAGGTGGCCATGCTCGACACCATGCTCGCCTTCCTGTGGCCGGAAGCGATGACGAACCACGTGGTCGTCGGCCGCGAGGCGCCGGCGGGCGATCACAATGCGCGACCCGACCTGGTCTTCCCGACGGTCGACGGCTACATCACCGCCGGCACGGTCTCCGATTCCGAATGGGCGGGCTTCTGTCAGGCGACCGACCGGCCGGACCTGCTGGACGACGAGCGCTTCAACTCGCAGGGCAAGCGGGCGGCCAACGCCACCGAGCGCGTCACCCTGATGGCCGCGATCCTGGCGACCCGCACGACGGCAGAATGGTTGCAGCGGCTCGACGAGTGCGACGTGCCGTGCGCCCCGGTTCTGCGCCGCGCCGAGGTGCTGACCAATGAGCAGGTGGTGGCGCGCGAGCTGATCGCCGAGTACGACCATCCCGGCGTCGGCCGCGTCCGCCAGGCCAGGCCCGCCGCCCAGTTCAGCGCCACGGCGGCGCGTGCGCCGTCGGCGGCGCCCAAGATCGGCCAGCACAGCCGGGAGATATTAGGGGAGCTCGGTTATGGGGCCGACGAGATCGACGCGCTCGCCGCGACGAAGGTGATCAAGGAAGCGAAGGGGTGACAGAGCGCGGGCTTTTATCTGCTCGCAACCAAAGCACCTCATGCTGAGGAGCACGCGCAGCGTGCGTCTCGAAGCATGAGCGACAACGGTCACGTCCGATCCCATCCTTGGAGACGCCGCGCTTGACGCGGCTCCTCAGGATGAGGTGGTTGTTGTTCAGCGAAGATGAGAAAGATCCCTCGCTACGCTCGGGATGACACCGGAAGTGTTGCTGCAAACGTGCTGTCATGCCGAGCGTGGCGAGAGACCTTTGGTCACTTCGCCGCCGCGATCGCCTCCTCGACGTCGCGCAGGCGGTCCTTGCCGAAGTAGATCGCGTCGCCGACGAAGAAGGTCGGCGAGCCGAAGGTACCGCGGTCGACGGCGCGCTGGGTTTCGGCCAGCAGCTCGTCCTTGACCTCCGGCGTCTGCACAAGCTCGAACAGTCGGTCGGCCGGCAGGCTCGACTCGAGCAGCGCGGCTTTCAGCACTACCGGGTCGTCGAGCTTCTTGGGCTCGGCCCACATGTGCCTGTAGACCTCGTCGACGTAGCGGTCGAAGAGGCCGAGCTTCTTCGCGGCCACGGCGCCGCGCATGATCATCAGCGTGTTGACCGGGAAGAACGGGTTGGGCTTGAAGCGCGTGATGCCGTGCTGGCGAATGAAGCGTTCGGTCTCGAGCCGCTGGTACTCCGGCTTGTTCCTGATGCCGGCGTTGGTCTCGGCCGGCGAGCGGTTGTTGGTCAACTTGAAGACGCCGCCCAGCAGGATCGGCACGTACGCGAACCTGACGCCCTGCCGCTTCTCGATCTCGGGGATCACGAGATGGCTGAGATAGGCGTTGGGGCTGCCGAAATCGAACAGGAAATCTACTTTGGGCACGGGATTACCATTTCTCGCCGAAGGGACGGATTTCGAGCTCGAAGGTCCAAGCGTCGCGCGGCTGGTTGTAGAGCGACCAGTAGGATTCGGCCACCGCCTCCGGCCGCATCAACCGGTCGGGCGGCAAGTTGGCCAGTGCCGCCTCGCCTTCGCGCTCCTTGATGCGCTCGCGCACCCACGCCGTGTCGACGCCGGAATCGATCACGAGGTGGGCGACATGGATGTTCTTCGGCCCGAGCTCGCGGGCGGCGGCCTGGGCGACCGCGCGCAGGCCGGCCTTGGCGGCAGCGAAGGCGGCGTAACCTGTGCCCCCGCGCAGGCTCGCCGTGGCCCCGGTGAAGAAGATACTGCCCTTGCCGCGCGGCAGCATCAGGCGGGCGGCCTCGCGCCCGGCCAGGAAACCCGAGTAGCAGGCCATCTCCCAGACCTTGCGGAACACCCGCTCGGTGGTGTCGAGGATCGGGAAGTTGACGTTGGCGCCGATGTTGAAGATGCAGACCTCGAGCGGCGCGTGCTGGTCGGCTTCCTTGAGGAAGGCGGTGATGTCCTCCTCCTTGCGCGCATCGAGCGAGCGCGCCGAGACCTTGCCGCCGGCCTTCTCGATGTCGGTGACCAGCGGTGCCAGCTTGTCGCCGTTGCGCCGGCCGGCGAACACCGTGAAGCCCTCGGCGGCGAACTTGCGGGCGATCGCCGCGCCGATGAAATCGCCGGCGCCGATCACGGCCGCGGTGGCGTTGCGTTGTGTCATGCAGGTCCTCCAGGAAGCGGTTGGTGCGCCGCGGCGGCGAGCTTGTGTTTCAGGATCTTTCCGGTCGACGAGGCGGGCAGCGCGTCGAGCACGATGATCTCGGTCGGCCTCTTGTAGGCCGTAAGCTGGCTCGCCGCATGCGCCATCAGGGTCTCGACACCGGCGGCGGCGCCGGGCAGCAGCTGGACGTAGGCCACGACCTCCTCGTTGCCCTCGACCGCGCGGCCGACCACGGCCGACTGGACGATGGCGGGATGGGCATTCAGCACGGCCTCGACCTCGGCCGGGTAGACATTGAAGCCCGAGCGGATAATCAGCTCCTTGGTGCGGCCGGCGATGAACAGCGCTTCGCCCTCGAAGCGCGCCAGGTCGCCGGTGTTGAACCATCCGTCGCCGTCGATGGCGGCCGCAGTGGCCTCGGGCGCGCGATAGTAGCCGCGCATCACGTTGGGCCCGCGCACGTGCAGCTCGCCGACCTCGCCCGCTGCCACCGGCTTGCCGGAGCCATCCATCAGGCGCACCTCGATGCCGGGCAGGATGGTGCCGACCGAGGTGTCGCTGCGTGGCGACTCCGAGCGCACGCCCGAGATGCCAGGCGCGCATTCTGTGATGCCGTAGGCGTTGAGCAGGGGCTGGCCGAACTCGCGCTCGATCGTCCCCTTGAGCGTCGGATCGAGTGGCGCGCCGGCGACATAGAGGCCGCGCAGGCGACCGCGCGGCAGCTGGTCGAGACCGGCCATCGCCTTGTACTCGAGCAGGCGCTGGTAGGTCGTGGGCACGCCGAACATCAGCGTGATGCCGCTGTGGCGCACCGCGTCGACGAACGCGGCGGGATCGTACCTCGGCACGATGTGGGCGGCGCTGCCACCTATCAGGGTGCCGGCCAGGATGATCGAGAAGCCGACGATGTGCGACATCGGCAGCACGCCGTAGATCACGTCCTGCGGCGTCGGCCGGCGCAGCATGCGCGATATGCCGGCATTGAACAGGATGTTGCGGTGCGTGAGCATCACGCCCTTCGGGTTGCCGGTCGTGCCCGAGGTGTAGAGCAGCGCCGCGACCTGGCGCGCGCCGTCCGCCTCGACCGGCTCGGCGATCGCCGCGTCGTCGAGCGGGCTCACCGCCAGCGTGCCGAGTGCGCCCATGTCGACGTCGCGTGCGGTGTGGCGGGTCGCATGCCCGCGGGCCAGGTCGGAGACCTCGACCGTGTAGTAGAGCAGGCGGGCGCCGCAATGGTCGCGGATCTGGTCGATCTCGCGCTCCGACAGGCGCGGATTGACGACGACGGACCAGGCATCGATCGCCGAGCTGGCCAGCACCAGCGCCGCGAGCGCCAGGCTGTTCTCGCTCACGATCATGACGCGGTCGCCGCCGCGCACGCCGTGGTCGCGCAGCAGCATTGCCGTTTCATCGACGACCCGGGCGAGGGTCCCGTAGGTCCAGGTCGCGCCGTCGCCGATCAGGGCGGGCTGGTCGGGCGCCCGATCCGCCCACGGCCGCAGCACCTGGTCGAGGCGCTGCGGCAGGCCCTCCAGGATGGCTTGCGCCGCCTGTGCGATGTCCGGCGGAGTCCCGTTCGGTGCGCTCAAGCTGCCCTCCCGCGTTGCCGACTCTGGGGTCGTTTGTCGGTGGCGATAGTCAGTGTTGTTTTAGAACTTGTCAATCGACGATTCCAGACGCGACTCATGGCTGGGCGCGCGCCCCCAGCGCGGAGCCAGGCACTCGCATACGACAAGACCTCCGTCATCCCGAGCGAAGCCGCGCGATCAGGCGCTGCTTGCAGCGCCATTGGCGGCGCAGTCGAGGGACCTTTCTTGCTGATGCCGCGCCAAGAAAGGTCCCTCCACTGCGCTTCGCTACGCTCTGCTCAGCTCCGGTCGGGATGACGGTGCTTCACTGCGAATGCCCAGCGGCGAGGGGCATTCGTTCCAGGCAACGGGACGCGCTATGATTGGCAGTAATGACGGTCCGCTACGCCACCTTGTGCAAGGGATGCTGGCAGCAGATGCACATTCCAGTGCCTCTGAGCGGCGTCCTGGCGGCGCCCCTGCGGGCCTTCGGCATCCGCCGCAGCAAGATGAATCCCAATCTCTGCACGATCTGCGAGACCATGTTCGAGCGCACGATGAAGGCGCGCTCGGTCAAGCTCGATGCGACGATCCTGTTTGCCGACCTGCGCTCGTACACCAGGCTCTCCCAGTCGATGTCGTCGGAGGCCATGGTCGACCTGCTGGACGCCTTCTACGACACCTGCGCCGCCGCCATCTGGCGCCACGACGGCCTGCTCAACAAGACGATCGGCGATGCGGTGATGGCGGTGTTCAATTTCCCGATCCGCCACGCCGACCATGCGCGCCAGGCGATCCTCGCTGCCCGCGAGATGCAGGAAGGGCTCGTCGCCAAGCAGGCCGAGCTCGCGGCGATCGGCAGCCGGTTCGGCGTCGGCATCGGCATCGACACCGGCACCCTGAGCTTCGGCGAGTACGGCCGCTCGCATCGCGACCTCACCGCGATCGGCCCGGTGGTGAACATGGCGGCGCGCTCGCAGGCCGCTGCGAAGCCCGGGCAGATCCTGGTCACCCGCGCCGTGTACGAAGCCGCCAGTGCGGAGATCGATGCCGGCAAATGCGCCGAGCACGAGCTGAAAGGCTTCGATGCGCCGGTGATGCTGTACGAGGCGTGAAGGACCTCATGGCCTTCCGGACCGCGAGCATCTCGCTCGCTCATGAACGTGATGAGGGCGCGTTCGGCTTCGCCGAGCCGCGCCATGGGCAAGCGAGACGCTCGCGGTCTGGAAGAGCATGAGCTCACGTCTGGCGCAGGCTTTCCCTCACCTCCATCAGCACGCGCCCGGCCCAGTTCGGGCCGGTGCCGTCGGGGCCGATGCCCCAGAACGGCTCGATCGGGGAGTCCTCGACCAGCTCGGCGTCGCCGGTGTCGAGCAGCAGGGTGCGGAGGTCGGGATTCTGCTCGAACTTGGCTCGGTCGCCGCGGCGCATGATGTCGAGCTTGACCTCGTGCCAGTCGGGTCGCGGCAGCCGGTCATGCGCCTTGAACCAGGAGTGGCGCGAGATGCGCCGCGGCGCCAGCGGTTGCGCCGCCAGGCTCTTGGCGCGGCCGGGGTGGATCGCCTCGCGGATCGCGGCACGATAGGCGGGATCGGCTGACTTCTGCGCCTGGTAGAAATGCTCGACGGTCGGCCACGTCTCGCCGTCGAGCACGATCGGGCTGGGATGGAAGTGGGACAGGAAGCCGAACTGCCCGCGGTCGCGGGCAAAGTAAAGGATGCGGTTGTCGGTCGGGACGGAGATCATGCCTGCGCCGGCCATTCCCGGTCTTCTGGCGGGGGTTGTCAAACCAGGTGCCGCCCGGCAATGAGCGGCAATCGCCGGCAACAGGCGGAGATTGCGGGCCGGGCAGGTGGCATGGAAGAGAGGCGCACCGGGCAAACGTCGAGGTGAATCGTCATGACACATCCATCGGGAAACGGGCCGACTTCGCCGGGCCCCGGCGAACCGCCCAAGGGCGCGCGGCTCGACACGGCCGAGCTGACCATCTGCGTGCTCGCCGGTGCGGCCTTCATCTATCTGCTGCTTCAGCCAACGCCGGCCGATCGCCCGACCTGGCAGACGATCGGGCTGTACGTGATGCTGGCGGTGGCGCTGAGCCGCATCATCGCCATCCTCAGCCGGAGATCCGGGAAATAGGCCGAGGCCTTCGTTGCGCGCCCGCCGTCGCATTGACGGCGCGGGCCGGCGCTCATAGTTTGAACGATCCATGTCCCAGATCGATCGTTCCCTCGCCGAGGCCGCGCGCGCGTGGCCGTTCGAAGAAGCCCGCAAGCTGATCGCCCGCACCGACGGCAAGGTGCCGGCGAAAGGCTACGTGCTCTTCGAGACGGGCTACGGGCCGTCGGGCCTGCCGCATATCGGCACCTTCGCCGAGGTCGTGCGCACGACCATGGTGCGCCAGGCGTTCCGCCGGCTCTCGGACGTGCCGACACGGCTGTTCTGCTTCTCCGACGACATGGACGGCCTGCGCAAGGTGCCCGACAACGTGCCGAACAAGGAGATGCTCAAGTCGCATCTCGGCAAGCCGCTGACGGCGGTACCCGATCCGTTCAGCAACGAGCATCCGAGCTTCGGGGCGGCCAACAACGCACGCCTGCGCGCCTTCCTCGATTCGTTCGGCTTCGAGTACGAGTTCCAGTCGGCGACTGACTGGTACAAGTCGGGGCGGTTCGATTCGATGCTGCTCGCCATGTTGCGGCACTACGACGAGGTTCAGGCGGTGATGCTGCCGACGCTCGGCGAGGAGCGCCGGGCGACCTACTCGATCTTCCTGCCGGTCTCGCCCAGGAGCGGACGCGTGCTGCAGGTGCCGGTGGTCGAGACCGACCCCGACGCCGGCACCATCGTCTACCGGGACGAGGACGGCAGCCTGGTCGAGACGCCGGTGACCGGCGGCAACGTCAAGCTGCAGTGGAAGGCCGATTGGGCCGGCCGCTGGTACGCGCTCGACGTCGACTACGAGATGTACGGCAAGGACCTGATCCCGTCGGCCGAGCTCAGCGCGAAGATCGTGCGCATCCTGGGCGGCCGGCCGCCCGACGGCTTCAATTACGAGCTGTTCCTCGACGAGGAGGGCAAGAAGATCTCCAAGTCGAAGGGCAACGGCCTCTCCGTCGAGGAGTGGCTGCGCTACGGCACGCCCGAATCGCTCGCCTACTACATGTACCAGGCGCCGCGCCGCGCCCGCCGGCTCTATTTCGACGTGATCCCGCGCGCCATCGACGACTATCTCGCGAGCGTCGAGAGGATGCCGGCCGAGGAGCCCGCCAAGGCGGCAGACAATCCGGCCTGGCACATCCATGACGGCAAGCCGGTCGACTATCATTCGGGCGGCGTCAGCTTCGGCATGCTGCTGAACCTCGCCGGCGTGGCGCACACCGAGGACAAGAACGTGCTGTGGCAGTACCTGCGCCGCTATGTGCCAGGTGCTACGCCCGAAAGTGCGCCTTACCTTGATCGGCTGCTGTCGGGGGCGGTCGCCTACTACGAGGATTTCGTGAAGTCCTCGAAGAAGTTCCGTCTGCCCACGGCGCAGGAACGCGCTGCGCTGCAGGATCTTGCCGATACGCTGCGCCGGATCCCCGAGGACCAGAGCGCCGAATTCATCCAGAACGAGGTCTACGAGGCCGGCAAGCGGCACTTCTCGCGCGAGGAGCTGCGGCAGTGGTTCAGGACGCTCTACGAGGTGCTGCTCGGCAGCGAGCAGGGCCCGCGCATGGGCGCCTTCATCAAGCTCTACGGCCGCGACAACGTCATCCGCCTGATCGAGCGCGCGCTCGCCGGCGACGATCTCGGCAAGGCGGCGTAGCCGCTTCGAGTCTTCTCGTCGTATCGAGAAGCGGAGACCTCATCCTGAGGAGCCGCGCAGGGCGCGGCGTCTCGAAGGATGGGGCAGGCGCGGTGCCCGTTGTCCATGCTTCGAGACGCGCCCTTTGTGGGCGCTCCTCAGCATGAGGTGAGGGTGTTCGTGTGCCCTGGAAACGTCCCTCGCCTACGAGGCTCGCGAAGCACGTGTCGTTGGCGTGGACCTTTCCTTTTGATCGATCACGTGTCCTGCTGCATGGTTCGGCGATGGACCAGGTCGTCATCGACTACCTCAACCCGTCGATCCCTGCCGACGTGCGCCTGATCGACGTGCCGCTCGTGCGGGCGACGCCTGAGTCTCTCGCGGGCTACGGTGAGATCGTGCGCGATCCCGAGGCACACCGCGTCGAGATCGTGCCTTGGCCTCTCAGCGGCTGGCGCCGGCTCGATGCCGGCACCGGCATCGAGGGCGGCACGACGGAAGGCATCTTCGCCTGCGAATGGCGCGGCAACGAGCTGCTCGGCCGCAACGAAGCGGTCGGCGGCCATTACGTCATCGGCTTTCGCGAGCCGCCCGAGCTGGCTAAGCGGGTGGGGGCGAAGCGGGCGGGCGTGGCGTTGAGCGAGGGCCGTGTCCTGCTCTGGCATTGCAACTACCATCCCGACGGCGGCCAGCTTTTCTGGCCACTCGATGGCCAGCCGTTCGTCGTGCCGGCGGCGTTGCCGGGCGACGATCTCAGGCCCGAATCGTTCGTCGGCTTCTGGTCCGACGGCAGCACGGGCATCTACATCCATCCCGGAATCTGGCACGAAGGCGTGTTCCCGGTGACTCCGACCGGCCGCTTCTTCGACAAGCAGGGCAAGGTCCATGCGCGGGTGAGCTGCGACCTCGCGCGCGAGCACGGCGCGTTGCTGGCGGTGCCACTGCCGCACGCCCTGTAGGCGCGCCGATGAGTGGCATCGGCACGGCGCTGCCGCGGCTCGAGGACGCCCGCCTGCTCACCGGGCAGGGCTGCTACAGCGACGATTTTCGGTTGCCGGGCCAGGCCTATGGCTGCGTCGTGCGCTCGCCGCACGCCCATGCCCGCATCGTCGGCATCGATGCCGCGGCGGCGACGGCGATGCCCGGCGTGCTGGCCGTGCTGACCGGCGCCGACCTTCTGGCGGACGGGCTGCAGCCCATCCCGCACGCGCCGATGGCGTCGAGCCCGCCCGACATCAAGCTCGCCAATATCGACGGCACGCCGCTCCTCATCGTGCGGCCGCATGTCCTCGCCGTCGAGACGGTGCGCTTCGTCGGCGAGCCGGTGGCGTTCGTGGTTGCGGAGTCGCTCGGCGCCGCGCGCAACGCCGCCGAGGCGCTGCACGTCGCCTACGACGAGCTGCCGCCGCTCGAGGAGACGGCGGTCAATGCCCTGGTCGGCGACATCGGGGGGACCGAGGCGGGCTTCGCGCGCGCGAGCCACACGGTGCGGCTCGACACCGTTATCCCGCGCGTCACCGGCGTGCCGATGGAGCCGCGCGCCGCGCTAGGGGAGTACGATGGCGAGACCGGCCGCTACACGCTGCGCGCCGGCGTCGGGGCAATCGTGAGACCCAAGCGCGAGCTCGCCATCATCCTCGGCATCGACCCCGCGAAGGTGCGCGTCATCGCGCGCGACATCGGTGGCAATTTCGGCACCCGCAACTATTTCTTTCCCGAGTTCGCCCTGGTGTGCTGGGCGGCGCGCCGGGTCGGGCGGCCGGTGAAATGGCTCGGCGATCGGCACGAGGCCTTCCTGAGCGACTATGCCGGTCGCGATTTCCGCATCGTCTCGGAGCTGGCGCTCGATGGCGACGGCGGCTTCGTCGGCCTGCGCTCCGGCAGCTTCAGCAACCTCGGCGCCTACACCGCCTCGTTCGTGCCGCTGACCAAGGGCACGCAGCTGATGACCAGCCTCTATCGCATGCCGGCGATGGCGCAGGCGTGCGGGACGCTCAGCAACACCCAGTCGACCGCGCCCTATCGCAGCGCTGGCCGGCCCGAGGTGATGTTCGTGATCGAGCGGCTGATCGACCTGGCGGCGCGTACGCACGGTTTCGACCGCATCGCGCTGAGAAGGCGCAACATGGTGACGGCGGCGCCTTACACCAATCCGTTCGGCGTCACCTACGACACCGGCGACTACCTCGGCACCTTCGACGCGGTGCTGGAGCTCGCCGACTGGCACGGCTTCGCGGCGCGCCGGGCCGACAGCGCGTCGCGGGGCGTGCGCCGCGGCATCGGCCTCGGCGGCTATGTCGAATCGCAGAGCGGCGCGCCCGTCGAGCGCGCCGAGGTTGCCGTGCTGGGCGATGGCGGCGGCGTGGTCGAGATCGTGATCGGCACCCTGTCGACCGGGCAGGGCCATGCCACCAGCTTCGCCCAGCTCGCCAGCGAATGGCTCGGCGTGGCGCCCGAACGCGTCCGCCTGGTGACCGACGACAGCGACCGCGTGAGCGTCGGCAGCGGCTCGCATTCCGGGCGCTCGCTGCGGCTTGCCGCGACCACCATCCGCCAGGCCTCGCTCGGCATCGTCGCCAAGGGCCGCAAGCTCGCCGCCGAGGCGCTCGAGGCGGGAGAAGCCGACATCGTGTTCCAGTCCGGCCGCTTCGCCATCGAGGGGACCGATCGCAGCATCGGCCTGTTCGAGCTGGCGGCCGGGCGCGGGCCGATCGCTGACCAGGCCGAGGTCGACAGCCGGGTCGGCTCCTATCCCTATGGCTGGCACGTCTGCGAGGTCGAGGTCGACCAGGAGACCGGCGCCGTGCGGATCGTGCGCTACACCGCGATCGACGATGTCGGTCGCGCGGTCAACCCGCTGATCCTGCACGGCCAGACCCATGGCGGGATCGCGCAGGGTGCCGGCCAGGCCCTTATGGAGCGCTGCGTCTACGATCCGCAGGGCCAGCTCCTGACGGCGACCTTCATGGACTACGCCATTCCGCGCGCCGACGATTTCCCGATGTTCGGGACGGCGCTCTCCGAGGTGCCGTCGACCAACCATCCGCTCGGCTTCCGCGGCGGCGGCGAGGGCGGCATCACCCCGGCTCTGGGCGTGATCGTCAACGCCGTGGTCGATGCGCTCGCCGATCTCGGCGTCACCCACATCGACATGCCGGCGACGCCCGAGAGAGTCTGGCAGGCGATCCAGGCGGCGCAGCGCCGATAGCCTCGCTCGCTTCCCCGGCGAGCTCATGTTCCTCTCCCCCGCCAGAGGGAGAGGCCAGGTGAGGGGGGCTTCGAAGACCGTCAAGTCACCTGCAACCCCCTCACCCAACCTCTCCCCCGAGCGGGGGAGAGGAGCGTGACTTCGAGGCATGTCCGCCCCGCAGCAGCGAAGCTGGGCACGCATCGTCCTGGCCGGGCGCCCCATCATTGCCGGGAGCGGGCCATTCCAAGGGCGCTCTCCTCGTTGATCATGTGCTCCATGAGCGCCCCACGAGGTGAAGATTGCTCCCCCTCATGGGGCGCGCTGCCGGCGTGGTTTGATCTTGCAATATAGAATTCCATAGAATATATATATATTCCATGGAATGATACGGAGGTCGACGATGGCGATGTCGCGCAAGACGTTCCTGCGGGTGCTGGGAGGCGGAGTTATCGTGGCGGCCGGGGCGGCGATCGCTGCGACTCGGCTCGATGCCATGCCGGTCGAGGCGGTCGAGGGGTGGCGCGGGCCGGCGTCGGGGGAAAGCGATCCGCGCCGCCGCGCGCTTGCCTGGGCGCTGCTGGCGCCCAACCCGCACAATCTCCAGTCCTGGTCGGTCGATCTCGCCGAGCCCGACGCGATCCGCCTGTTCGTCGACGGCGCACGCCTGTTGCCGCAGACCGACCCGCTGTCGCGGCAGATCCTGATCGGGCACGGCTGCTTCCTGGAAATCCTGTCGATGGCCGCCGCCGCGGAGGGTTGGCGTACAGAGACGACGCTGTTCCCCGCCGGCGAATGGCGGCTCGACCGGCCGGTCGCGCTGGTCCGCTTCGTCCGCTCGATCGGCCTCACGCCCGAGCCCCTGTTCGACGCTGTGCCGCGCCGCCGGACCGTGAAGCGTGCCTTCGACGATCGCCCGCTCGATCCGGTTCACAAGGAGGCCTTGCGCTCGGGCTTCGAGCCGGGCCCGGCCCGGCTGTCGATCGTCGACGAGCCCGCGCACGTCGACCGCCTGCGCGCGATCGCGATTGCCGGCAGCGAGCTCGAGATGAACCTGCCGCGCACCCACAAGGAGAGCATCGATGTCGTCCGCATCGGTGCCGGCGCGATCGCCGCGCATCGCGACGGCATCTCGCTCACCGGGCCGATGATCTGGGCGTTGCGCCAGGCGGGCCTGATGACGGCGGAGAATGCCCTGACGCCCGGCACCGTCGCCTGGAACGGCGGCCGCGACTACGCTCTCGCCGGCTACTCGAGCGCGCGCGCCTTCGGCTGGCTGTCGACGGCGGACAATGCGCGATCGACCCAGATCGCCGTCGGCCGCGCCTTCGTCCGCCTGCAGCTCGCCGCGACTCGCCTCGGCGTCGCCCTGCAGCCGCACAGCCAGACCCTGCAGGAATTTCCCGAGATGGCCGGGTTGCAGGCGGCAATGAAGCGCGAGACCGGCACGGCCGCGACGGGCACGGCGCCGGGCGAGACGCTGCAGATGTTCTTTCGCCTGGGCTATGCTCGCGATCCCGGGCCGTCGCCGCGACGGCCGATCGAGAGCTTCGTGAGAGCGTGAGCGATCCTGAGAAAGTTGGGCCAGCCCCGCCCCTTGCCTTCCGCATCGTCAACTGGATCGGCATCCTCGACCAGCTGACGTCGACCGAGGCCAACCGCCTGCTGAAGCCGCTCGGCCTCGGCCTGCCGCAGTTCGCGCTGCTCAACCATTTCAGCCATCGGCCCGACCAGGCGCGTACCGTGACCGATATCGCGCGCGCCCTGCAGCAGCCGCAGCCCGGCGTGACCAAGACCGTTCAGAAGCTGGTCGACAAGGGGTGGCTGAGCGAGCGGGCCAATGGCCGCGATGGCCGCTCCAAGCTGCTCGTGCTGACCGCCTCGGGCAACGCCAAGCATCGCGCGGCGATCGCTGCCCTGATGCCCGTCGTGTCGCGCGCCTTCGCCGACTGGTCGGCGCGCGATCAGCAAACCCTGTTCACGCTGCTCGATCGCCTGAAGGAGTGGTTCGATCGCGATCGCGACCCGACGGAGGACTCTCGGGACCGGCGAGCGACGTAAAGATCCGCGCCAGTGCGGCTACCGTTTCGGCCCGGTCGAGCGCCTTCGCGCGGCGTGCCGCTCACAAAGGGCGGCCGGCTTCGTGTGCAATCGAGTCGATGTAGGACATCACCAGCCGCACCAGCTCGTTCTCGAAGCCACGGCTCTGCAGGAAGGGCTGCTCTTCCATCACCGCGGCGCGGATGGCGCCCAGGAGCGCGCGCGACAGCACGAAGATCTGCTCGGGCTCGAGCGGCGGCAATCTCTGAGCGTCCTGGCCGATAACGGAGCCGATGTTGGCGATGAACCCGTTGATCGGCGCCACCATCTCGATGCCGAGTCCCTGGGCCAGGATCGCCTGGACCACCGCCTTGCGCGCCCGCGAGCGTCCGCGGAAGGCGTGCACCATCGCCCGCACCATGGCGCGCACGCGGCTCTCCGGTGTGGGGTCGTCGACGCCGGACAAGGCACGGCCGACCTCGACCAGGGCTGCGCCCATCTCCTGGCGGGCGAGCGCCAGCAGGAGCGCGTTCTTGTCGACGAAATACTGGTAGAGGGTGCCGATGCTGACCCCGGCGCGCTCGGCCACCGCGTTGGTGGTGAAGGCGGCGAGCCCGCCCGCCTCCAGAATCTGAGCCGCCGCCTCGAGGATTGCGGCCACGGTCTCGGCCGCGCGCGCCTGGCGCGGGATTCGGCGTTTAGTTTCAGGGGCTTGGCGCTTGCTTGCCATGGCGATCCGACGGCCTGGAAGGCGAGTAAGAGAACATGAGCATCGCTCATATATTGGCCCGAGCCAACCACCGAAAGGCTTGCCGTGGAAGATCTCTCAATCCTCTACCTGACCCTGCTGCCCATGGTGCTCGTCGCTGCCATCGTCGAGGGCATCTGGCTCGCCCGCAAGCGGGCCGAGGCCTACGACTGGAAATCGTCGGCCTGCTCGCTGGCCGACCTCGCCGGCCGCCGCCTGCTGGGCTTCATCCCCTATGCCCTGGCGGCGCCGTGGCTCGACTGGGCCTGGCAGCATCGCCTGTTCACGCAGTCGCTCGACAGCGTCTGGTCGGTGCTGCTGCTCTTTGTCGGGCTCGAGTTCTTCTACTACTGGTACCATCGCGCCGCGCACACCGTACGCTGGTTCTGGGCGGCGCACTCGGTGCACCATTCGCCCAACCAGCTCAACCTGTCGGCCGCCTACCGCCTGGGCTGGTTCGGCCGCTTCACCGGCACGTCGCTGTTCTTCACGCCCCTGGTGCTGCTGGGCTTCACGCCGACCGAGGTGCTGACGGCGCTGTTCCTGAACCTGCTCTATCAGTTCTGGCTGCACGCCGACTGGATTCCCAGGCTGGGCTGGCTCGAGCACGTGCTCAACACGCCGTCGAGCCATCGCGTGCATCACGCCCGCAATCCCGAATACCTCGATGCCAATTTCGGCGGCGTGCTGATCGTGTTCGACCGCCTGTTCGGCACCTACGTCGCGGAGCGAAAGGACGTGCCGTGCGATTTCGGCCTGGTCGCGCCCGAGGTCTCCTCGCGCAACCCGATCGCCCTCAACGTCATGCCATGGGTCGGCCTGCTCCAGGACCTGCGCTCGTCGCGCTCATTGCGCGACGCGTGGATGTTCCTGTTCGGCCCGCCGGGCTGGCGGCCGGACGGCGCCGGCCTGACCAGCGCCGAGCTGCGCCGCCGTGCCGGGATTGCCGCCACGTCGGCCCCCGAGCCGGCACTGTCGTAGGCTTGCCTCTCGCTTCTGCCCGCAAAGGAATTCCACCGGGCAAAAGCAAGACCTGTGCGACATCTGACGAAAAAGGGCGCCCGCGGGCGCCCTTTCTCTTCGTCAGCAAAGAGGGCTCAGCCCTTCACGAGCGGGCACTTGCCGTCCTTGAGCGGCCGATAGGCCTGGTCGCCCGGCACCGTCGAGATCAGCTTGTAGATGTCGTCCTTGCCCTTGGACTCGGACGGCGACTTGACCTCGAACAGGTACATGTCGCGCACCAGGCGGCCATCCTCGCGCAGCTTGCCATTCTTGGTCATCACGTCGTTGACTGGCAGCTCGCGCATCTTGGCCATCACCGGCTTGGCGTCGTCGGTGCCTGCCGCCTGCACGGCCTTGAGGTAGTGCAGCGTCGAGCTGTAGACGCCGACCGTCAGCATGCTCGGCAGGCGGTCCTTCTTGGCGCGGTAGCGCTTTGTCCAGGCGCGCGTCTCGTCGTTCAGATCCCAGTAGAACGCCTCGGTCAGCACCAGGCCCTGGGCGACCGGCAGGGTGAGCGACTGGACGTCGGTCGCGAACACCAGCAGGCCGGCCAGCTTCTGGCCGCCCTTGGTGATGCCGAACTCGCCGGCCTGCTTGATCGAGTTGATGGTGTCCTGGCCGGCATTGGCGAGACCGATCACCTTGGCCTTGGAGGATTGCGCCTGCAGCAGGAACGAGGAGAAGTCCTGCGTGCTGAGCGGATGCCTGACGCCTCCCATCACCTTGCCGCCGGCCGCCTTCACCACCGCCGTCACATCGCGCTCCAGCGCATGGCCGAAGGCGTAGTCCGCAGTGAGGAAATACCAGGAATCGCCGCCCGACTTCACCAGGGCGGAACCGGTGACCTGGGCGAGGGCGTAGGTATCGTAGACCCAGTGCGCGCCGGTCTCGGAGCAGGCGGGGCCGGTCAGGTCGGCCGAGGCGGCGCCTGTGATGATGTCGATCAGGCCCTTCTCCTGCGAGATCTTGCGCACCGCCAGGGCGACCGAGGAGGTGCCGAGGCCGGTGATCATCTTGACGCCGTCGACGTCGTACCAGCGACGCGCGATCTGGGCACCGACATCGGGCTTGGTCTGGTGGTCGGCCGACAGGATCTCGACCGGGCGCCCCAGCACCTTGCCGCCGACATCCTCGATCGCCATCTGCATCGCCTCGACCTCGCCGGCGGTGAGATCGCCGTAGACGCCGGAGAAGCCCTCCATCACGCCGATCCTGAGCGGTGCCGGCGCCTGCGCCTGCGCCGCGGCAAACAATCCCATCGCCGTCAGGCCGATCACGGCCGCCGCCGCGCCGCCGTAGCGGACAGACTTCACAAAACGCATCACGAACCCTCCGAAAGCAACTCCCCGCGTAAGGGCCCGAATTCCAACGACCGGTCAAGACGTACTGCAGCGCTGGACAGCGGCGTCTCGCTTCGATTAATTCGCCGAGGTTCAGGGGAGGTGAATGGCACAAGAAGAGACGATCCTCGAAGCGCGAGGGCTGACGAAGGAGTTCAAGGGCTTTGTCGCGGTCAAGAATGTCGATCTGCGGGTCAAGCGGCATACCATCCATGCCCTGATTGGCCCGAACGGCGCCGGCAAGACCACCTGCTTCAACCTGCTCACCCACTTCCTCACGCCCACCGCCGGCGAGATCCGCTTCAACGGCCGCGACATCACCGGCAGCTCGCCGGCGCGGATCGCCCGCATGGGGCTCGCCCGCTCGTTCCAGATCTCGGCAGTGTTTCCGCATCTGACGGTGCTGGAGAATGTTCGCGTCGCCCTGCAGCGCAAGCTGGGAAACTCCTTCCATTTCTGGCGCTCGGAAAAGGTGCTGAGCCGGCTCGATGCCCGGGCCCAGGAGCTGGTCACGGCGGTCGGGCTGAGCAACTTTTCGCGGCTGCCGGCCGTGGAGCTGCCGTATGGGCGCAAGCGGGCGCTCGAGATCGCCACCACGCTCGCGCTCGAGCCGGAGATGATGCTGCTCGACGAGCCGATGGCCGGCCTTGGCCAGGAGGACATCAAGCGCATCAGCACGCTGATCCGCACCGTCGCCAAGGATCGCACCGTGCTGATGGTCGAGCACAACATGTCCGTGGTGGCCGACCTGTCCGACACCATCACCGTGCTGGCGCGCGGCGAGGTTCTCGCCGAGGGACCCTACGCCGTCGTGTCGACCCATCCCGCCGTCGTCGAAGCGTATGTCGGAACCGGCCATGGCTGACACCTTGCTCAAGGTCGACGGGTTGCAGGCGTGGTATGGTGAGTCGCACATCCTCCACGGTATCGGATTCGAAATTGCGCGTGGCGAGCTGGTGACGCTGCTCGGTCGCAACGGCGCGGGCAAGACGACGACGCTGAAGTCGGTCATGGGCATCGTCGAGAAGCGCACCGGCTCGGTGACGTTCGACGGGCGCGAGACGGTGGGGCTGCCGTCCGACCAGATTGCCCGGCTCGGGCTCGCCTACTGCCCCGAGGAACGCGGCATCTTCTCCAGCCTCAACGTCGAGGAGAACCTGCTGCTGCCGCCGGTGGTGCGGCCGGGCGGCATGAGCCTCGCCGAGATCTACCAGCTGTTCCCCAACCTGATGGAGCGGCGGCGCAGCCAGGGCACCAAGCTGTCGGGCGGCGAGCAGCAGATGCTGGCGATCGGCCGCATCCTGCGCACGGGGGCGAGCCTGCTGCTGCTCGACGAGCCGACCGAAGGGCTGGCGCCGGTGATCGTGCAGCGCATCGGCGACATCATCCACCAGCTCAAGGGGCGCGGCTTCACCATCCTGCTGGTCGAGCAGAACTTTCACTTCGCCGCCACCGTGGCCGACCGCCACTACGTGATGGAGGACGGCCGCGTGGTCGACATGATCGCCTCGGCCGATGTTCAGCAGAACATCGGCAAGCTTCAAGCCTATCTCGGAGTATAGGGATGGCACAGGTTGCCCTCGGCCTCGTCAACGGGGCCTTCTACGCCATGCTGAGCCTGGGGCTCGCCGTGATCTTCGGCATGCTGAACGTGATCAACTTCACCCACGGCGCGCAGTTCATGATGGGCGCCTTCGCGGCGTGGCTGATGCTCGGCATCCTGGGCGTGCCGTTCTGGGCGTCGCTGGTGCTGGCGCCGATCATCGTCGGCCTGATCGGCGTGGTGCTCGAGAAGCTGCTGCTGAAGCGCATCTACCACCTCGATCACCTCTACGGCTTCCTGCTGACCTTCGGCATGGCGCTGATCATCGAGGGGATGTTCCAGTGGAAATGGGGCTCCTCGGGCGCGCCGTATCCGGCGCCGATCACCGGCGGCACCGATCTCGGCTTCATGATCATGCCGAGCTACCGGCTGTTCGTCGTCGTGGCCGCGCTCGCGATCTGCCTCGCCACCTGGTACGGCATCGAGCGCACCAAGCTCGGCGCCTACCTGCGCGCTGCCACCGAGAACCCGACCCTGGTGCGCGCCTTCGGCATCAACGTGCCGCGCCTGATCACGCTGACCTACGGGCTGGGTGTCGGGCTCGCCGCCCTGGCGGGCGTCCTGGCGGCACCGATCATGCAGGTCTCGCCGCTGATGGGCACCAACCTTGTGCTGGTCGTGTTCGCGGTGGTGGTGATCGGCGGCATGGGCTCGATCATGGGCTCGATCGTCACCGGCTTCGGGCTCGGTCTGGTCGAGGGATTGACCAAGGTGTACTACCCGCCGGCCGCCAACACGGTGATCTTCGTCGTCATGGCGATCGTGCTACTGGTCAAGCCGGCCGGCCTGTTCGGGCAAGCCAAATGAGCGGCCAGCGTATCGTCGTCGCATTGGTCCTCGCCGCCGCCGCGCTGGCGGCGCCCTGGTTCGCCTATCCGGTATTCCTGATGACGGCGCTCTGCTTCGCGCTGTTCGCCTGCGCCTTCAACCTGCTGCTGGGCTATGCCGGCCTGATGAGCTTCGGCCATGCCATGTTCTTCGGCACGGCGGGCTATTTCTACGGTCACGTCGTCAAGGAGTGGGCCATGCCGCCGGAGCTCGGCCTCCTGGCCGGGGTCGGCGGCGCGGCGGCGCTCGGCGTGGTAACCGGCGCGCTGGCGATCCGCCGCCAGGGCATCTACTTTGCGATGATCACGCTCGCCTTCGCCCAGATGATCTTTTTCCTCTGCGTGCAGGCCCCCTTCACGCATGGCGAGGACGGGCTGCAGGGCATCCCGCGCAGGGCTCTGCTGGGGGGGCTGATCCCGACCAAGGACGACCGGGTTCTGTACTACGTCGTGCTGGCCATCTTCCTGTTCGGCTACTTCGCCATCTATCGCTTCATCCATTCGCCGTTCGGCCAGATCCTCAAGGCGATCCGCGACAACGAGCAGCGCGCCGTGTCGCTCGGCTACGAGGCCGATCGCTACAAGCTGCTGGCCTTCGTGCTGTCGGCCGCGCTGGCCGGCCTCGCCGGCTCCACCAAGGCGATGGTGCTGCAGTTCGCCACCCTGACCGACGTCAGCGCCGCGATGTCCGGCGAGGTCGTGCTGATGGCCCTGGTCGGCGGGCTCGGCACGATCGTCGGCCCCGTGGTCGGCGCCTTCGTCATCATCACCATGCAGAACTACCTCGCGTCGGCCGGCGAGTTCGTCCTGGTGATCCAGGGCGCCATCTTCGTGGTCATTGTCATCGCCTTCCGCAAGGGCCTGGTCGGCGAGCTCACCGAGTGGTGGAGGCGGCGCTCGGCGCCCCGCCCCGCGGCGGGCGACGACTGACGGCTGCAGGGCTGCCGATCGGCCTCGCAGCCGATTGCCGCTCGAGACCCATCCGAAGCACCGACCTGCTATAGGGAAGTGTTGGGGCGATGGACGAGGATGGTGATGGCGGCGTCGCGCAGGCGTTTTCTGGGACGGGCTGTTCCGCTCGTGGGGCTCATGGCCGCCGTGGCGATCACGTGGGCCGCCGGAGCGGCCGCTACGTCCGAGATGCTCGGCGCCGTGCTATCGCTGGTCGCGCTGGGCGTGCTGGTGGCGGTCGTTTTCGCCGCCGTGCATCACGCCGATGTCATCGCCCACCGCACCGGCGAGCCCTATGGCACGCTGGTCCTGACGGTCGCCGTGACGGTGATCGAGGTCGCGCTGATCCTGTCGATCATGCTGGCCGGCGAGGGGCGGCCCGGCCTCGCGCGCGAGACCGTCTATGCCGTCATCATGGTGGTGTGCAACGGCGTGGTCGGGCTGTGCCTGATCGTCGGGGGATTGCGTTACGGCGAGCAGGGGTTTCGCCTGCCCGGCATCAACGCCTATCTGGTCGTGCTGATGCCGCTGGCGACGCTGACCTTGATCCTGCCGAGCTACACCACCAGCGCACCCGGCGCCTACTACTCCAATGTTCAGCTGGGGTTCGTCAGCGTCGCCACCCTCGCGCTCTATGCCGTATTCCTCTACGTCCAGACGGTGCGCCATCGCGACTACTTCCTGTCCGACCTGGGCGGTGGAGAGGAGGAGCATGGACTCCCGCCGACGTCGCGCCAGGTCTGGGAGAGCGCGGTCCTGCTGGTGATCGGCCTGGTCGCCGTGGTTCTGCTGGCCAAAGGCGTCGCGGGATCGATCGAGGCCACGATCCTCGAGGTGGGAGCGCCGACCGAAGCCATCGGGCTGTTGGTCGCCCTCCTGGTGCTGCTGCCGGAGACCCTGGCGGCACTGCGCTCGGCGCGTCGCAACGAGCTGCAGAAGAGCCTGAACCTCGCCCTGGGATCGTCGCTGGCGACCATCGGCCTCACGATTCCCGCCGTCAGCCTGCTGGCCATCGTGCTGAACCAGCCGCTCGAGCTCGGCATGGACCAGCGCGACACGACGATGCTGGCCCTCACCTTCGGCGTCAGCCTGGTCACTTTCGTCGGCGGGCGCACCAACATCCTGCCGGGCTTCGTTCATCTCGTGCTGTTCGCCGTCTTCGTCTTCATGATATTCGTTCCGTAAGGGGGAATGCCGACATGACCGAAACCGCCGCGCTCGACGACACCATCCTGGCCGAGCTTCGCAAGATCGACACGCCTACCATCACCAACGTGGTGGCAACCTACCCGAAGAATCCGCTGTGTCTCGGCCTCTACAACCCGTGGACGGAGAACTGGTACACCGACACGTCGATCCGCTGCCTCTATCCCGAGATGGGGCCGGTCGTCGGCTATGCCGTGACCTGCGTCTACGGCCTGCCCGACCCGAATTTCAGCGGCCGGCTGAGCTTCATGAACGTGATCGACGCGCTCGACGCGATGAAGAAGCCGACCGTCCTGGTGATCCAGCAGAAGTGGCCGCCCGAGCTGCACAGCAAGGCGGGCCTCGCCGGCGAGATGATGGTGAGCTCGATGATGGCGGTCGGCTGCGTCGGCCTGCTGTCGAACGGGCCATCGCGCGACATCGATGCCATCCGCAGGCTGCGCTTCCAGCTGCTGCTCGGCGGCGTGACCGCGGGCCATGGCGAGATGGCCGTCCAGTCGGTCAACGCGCCCGTCTCGGTCGGCGGCATGGACGTGGCGCCCGGGGATCTCATCCACATGGACGAGAACGGGGCCGTCAAGTTTCCGCCGGTTCACGCGCCTGCCATCGTCAAGAATGCGCGCGCCATGCTCGACGACGAGGCGGCGCGCCTGGTCCTTCTGCGCAAGGCCAGGACGGCGGCAGAGGTGCGGGCCGCCTCGTCGGGCGGCGCCTACACGCCCAAGAAGGAGTAGCGGAAGCGGCATGGCGGCCGGCGCATCGCTGAACAGCTTCAGGCCGGCGCGATTCGGGCTGGCTGCCAAGCTGTTCGCCGTACTGCTCCTGCTGGGCGCCGTCGGCGTGCTGATAACCGGCGTGCTGGGCTACATGCGCGCCGGCGAGGCCCTGCGGAACTCGATCTTCAACCAGCTGACCGTGGCGCGGCAGACCAAGGCCTTCCAGATCGAGAACTATTTCCACGGCATCCGGCGCGAGATGCGCGTGCTTGCCAGCACCAAGATGGTGGTCGACGCCCTGCGCGGCTTTCGCGAGGCCATCGACGGGCTCGACGGTTCACCGGTTCCCGCCAACGTGCGGAAGCGGGTCCTCGACTGGTACGACGAGCGGTACATGCCGATGGTCCGCCGGCATGTCGGGCCCAAGGCGACCGTGGAGGAGTTCCTGCCCACCGGGTCGGCGGCCTACTTCCTGCAGGACTGGTACATCGTCGCCAATCCCTATCCGCCGGAGCGGCGAAAGCTCCTCGATTCCGCGCCCGGCGGCGGCGCCTACAACCGCATCCACGAGACCTTTCACCCGCTGATGCGAACCGCCGCGGTGACCCTCGGGTTTGCCGATTTCATGATCGTCGACCATCGGACCAATCGCGTCGTCTACTCGGTCGACAAGGAGCCCGATTTCGCCACGTCGCTTCTGGCCGGCCCCTACCGCCGGTCCAATCTCGCGGCCGCGGCGACGCGTTGCGCCCAAGCGCCCGATCCCTCGTCCACATGCCTGGAGGACTTTGCCGATTTCCTGCCGTCCGACGGCCAGCCCATGGCCTTCATGGCCGCGCCGATCATCGACCAGGGCTCCGTCATCGGCGTGCTGGTGGCCGAGCTTTCCATCAACGAGATCGACAACATCGTCACCAGCCGGCGGCGCTGGCGCCACGAAGGGCTGGGGGCGACAGGCGAGGCGTACCTGGTCGGGCCCGACTATCTCGTGCGCTCCTCGCCGCGCCTGTTCTACGAGAATCGCGATCGCTACCTCGCCCTCCTGCAGGGCGGCCAGACCGAGGAAAGCGACATCGCTGACATACGGCGGCACGGGTCGCCGATTCTCAATCAGCGGGTCGAGACCGAAGCGAGCCGGGCAGCCTTGGGCGGGGTCGAGGGCACCGGCGAGGTGCGGGGATACCTCGGAACCCAAACGCTGGCGTCCTGGGGGCCCGTCCAGGTCACGGGAGTGACGTGGGGCCTGGTGGCCGCGGTCGACGTTGCGGAGGCGTTCGCGCCGATGCGCCAGTTGCAACGCGAGCTGGCGATCGTCGGCACGCTGGCGCTGCTGGTCGTGATCGTCACCGCGGCCTGGCTGTCGCGGTCGCTCCTCGGGCCACTGCGCGAGCTGACCGCAGGGGTCGGGCGATTTGCTGCCGGTGACTACGAGACCAAGGTGGCCGTTCGAACGCGCGACGAGATCGGCCAGCTCTGCTTTTCCTTCAACGCAATGGTCGGCGAGCTGCGCGACAAGAACGCCGTCATCGAGACCAAGAACCGGGAGAACGAGGAGCTGCTGCTGAACGTGTTGCCGGCCCCGATCGCCAATCGGCTGCGCGGCGGCGAGATGAGCATCGCCGACGGGTTTGCCGAGGTCACGGTGGCGTTTGCGGACATCGTCGGCTTCACCGAGATGTCGGCTGGCATGCCTCCCGCCACGGTCGTCACCTTGTTGAATGGCCTCTTCACCCGCTTCGACGAGGCGGCGCAGGAGCTCGGCATCGAGAAGATCAAGACGGTGGGCGACGCCTACATGGCGGTGTGCGGCTTGCCGGTCCCGGCGGCCGATCATGCGGCCCGCATGGTGCGGATGGCCATCCGGATGGTGCACATCACCCGCGAGCACGCGCTGGAGAACAAGGTGTCGATGAAGCTGCGGGTCGGCATCAACACCGGGCCGGTGGTGGCGGGCGTCATCGGCAAGAGCAAGTACATCTATGATCTGTGGGGCGATACAGTGAACCTCGCCAGCCGCATGGAGTCCGGCGGCGTGCCCGATATGATCCAGGTGACGCGGCCGGTCTACGAACGGCTCAAGGACGAGTTCGTCTTCGAGCCGCGCGGCCTCATCGAGGTCAAGGGCAAGGGCCACGTCGAGGCGTGGCTGCTGAAGCTCTAGGCGGGCGCCGGCCGGCGCCTACTTGATCTTGTCGAAGGCCAGGCCGAAGCCCAGCAACGGCACGTCGATGTTGATCGTGCGCTTGTTGGTGTCCTGGATGGTGATCTTCAGCAGCGTACCGTTGCGCAGCGCGGCAAGGAGCGGATCCTTGAGGGGAATGGTGACGATGCAGCCGACGTTGGTGCAGGTCTGGATCTGCTGACGTTCGACCGCTCCGTTGTCGACCTTGATCTGGATCGGCTCGACCAGGTTGATCCCCAGGGGCAGCTGGATGGTGAGGACAGGGGCCTTGGTGTCGGGTGGGATGCGCGCAGACACCACCACGACCACCTGCTTGTCCTCGCGGTTGATCATCTGCTGGATTGCCCGGCAATCGAGGGTCTTGCCGTCGCCCGCGCACTCGACGCGCCAGGCCGCGACGGTGTCCTGGGCGGCGGCCCCCGGAGGCAGCCCGGCGGCGGCCAGGCAGGCCAACAGGGCGAGGCAGGCCAAGCGGCCGAGGGCGATGTTGCGCAGCGTCATTCGTTCAAGTCTCCCACCCAGTCGGGCCACAGGATGCACATCACCCGGTGCGATCATCAAGCGAAGCACCGCAGACTGTCGACGGCAAGTGGTATGCGCCGACCGGAACCAGCGACAGAGCGGTCAGATCGGCCTCAGGGCGCTGCGCAGCGTTTCGTTCGGAACCTGCATCAGGCCGTCGAATGGCTGGCCGAGCTCGAGGATCAGGTAGACTGCAGCCGATGACGACAGCACGCACACGCCCAGCACGATGGTGAGCGTAGGATTGGGCTTGGCCGACATGCTGAATGTCGTGAAGATGAAGGTCAGCCACAGCACGAGCACGACGATGAAGGGGAGCGATACCGAGTCGGGTGGCTGGGCGGACAGGGCGAGCCTGGTCTGGGAAATGTCGGCGGCGACGGCCAGTGCACGCGCCTGCAGCGACGCCTGCAGCGGATTCTTCGGCTGGAGCTGTCGCAGCAGGTAGGTGGCCGAGGCATCGTGCGAGCCCTGGAACCTGGTCGCGCGGCCGGCCTTGTGAGCCGCCTCCTGCCAGATTGAATCGATCAGCGGGCCGATCTCGGCGCGCAGCTGCCGGCGGACCGGGGTGGCCTCCGGGCCGTAGTCGCGCAGGATCTCGTCGAGCTCGCTGATGTCGGCGGCGATGCGGCTGACGTAGCCGCTGGTGTGCTCGTACGAGGTCCGGGTCGCCGCGAAAAGCAGCGCCAGCACCACCGCTGTCAGGGTTCCCACGAGGGCGGTCGCCAGGCGAATGACCTCCTTCGAATCGCCGGTCAGATGCGGCTCCGGCAGCTTCGACCGGATCAGTGCGCCTGCGATCGTTCCGGTCAGGATGAGAGCGAAAGCAACGGTGGCGATGACGACGGGGCTCAAGGAACACCTCGGAATCGGGCAGGTCTTGTAGTGGCCTGCCAATCGATCTTCAATCGATCCCCGACGTCGCGCACCGGGG